>JABITN010000045.1 GCA_018700525.1 Opitutales bacterium | reverse complement strand
GACCTGATGGCCGAGCAATCGATGAGCTTCGTCCGATAACCTTCGAAGCGGATTTCGCTCCTAACGCGACGGGTTCGGTCCTGGTATCATTCGGAAATACCCGCGTAATTTGCGGCGCGTCCTTGGAAAAGCGAATACCAGGGTGGATGCGTGCCCAGGGAGTAGAAGGTGGCTGGCTTACTGCAGAGTACTCGATGCTTCCGTATAGCACGAACGATCGCAAACAGCGCGATTCGTCGCGAGGGCGTCTGGATGGTCGTTCCGTTGAGATTCAGCGTTTGATTGGCCGTTCCTTGCGGGCTGTGATGGACTTAAAGAAATTGCCTGGCTATACGCTTTGGGTAGATTGCGATGTATTGCAGGCTGACGGCGGAACGCGTACGGCCTCAATAACTGGTGCATATTTGGCGGCTCGGCTTGGCATACAGAAGCTCATTGACGAGAGGAAGCTTAAGGAGAATCCGTTTAGCGATTCGGTTGGAGCTATCAGCGTGGGTATCTACAAGGACAATGCAGTGCTTGATTTGCCGTATATCGAAGATCGCGACGCGAGCGTGGATTTCAACGTGGTTATGACGGGCAAGGGCGAGTACGTCGAGGTTCAGGGTACCGGTGAAGAAGCGACGTTTTCGGAAGAACAACTTGCGAGTTTGTTGGCTCTGTCGAAGACCGGTTGCAAGGAAATCGCTTCGATGCAAACTGCGTTTCTTTCAAAGCACTTATTGGCCGGATTGGGAAGCTGAGATGACTGCCTTAAATTCTTTTCGTATCTCTTTGATTTTTTGCCTGATGGTCGCTTAATCCTTCATTTTTCCGAATTCGGGTCCAGAAATGAATATTCACGAATACCAAGCTAAACAACTATTTGAACAGTACGGCATTCCTTGCCCGAAAGGCGCGGCAACAAGCTCGAGAGATGAATTCGAGTCTTGCATCGATAGCCTCAGTGAGGGGCTGGTAGTTGTTAAATCTCAAATTCACGCAGGCGGTCGTGGCAAAGGAACGTTTACGGACGGCTTCCGAGGCGGCGTTAAGTTGGCGAAGACAAAGGCGGAAGCGCTGGAGTTTGCGAACAAGATGCTCAACAATACCTTGGTCACGATACAGACCGGCCCTGCGGGTCGAGAGGTGCAGACGGTTTATTTCACCGAAGGCGCGGATATCGAAAAAGAGTATTACTTGGCTATCTTGATGGACAGGGCGACTTCGGCTCCAGTTGTAGTCGCTTCCACTGAAGGGGGAGTCGAAATCGAAAAAGTCGCCGAGGAAACGCCCGAGAAAATATTCAAGGCATACGTCGATCCGACCATCGGGCTTCAGGCGCATCAAGCTCGCGGCATTGCTTTCAAGCTTGGCTTCGAAGGCAAGCAAGCGGGAGCCTGCGCGAAATTGATTTTAAATATCTACAAGATGTTCTGGGAAAACGACGCCGATATGGTGGAGGTGAATCCTATGATCAGCATGCCGGATGGCGGGGTTTCGGCGCTCGACGCGAAAGTCAGTTTCGACTCGAACGCGCTTTATCGTCATAAGGACATCGTCGCTTTCCGTGATCTGAACGAAGAAGATCCGAAGGAAATCGAAGCGTCGAAGTTCGATTTGAACTACATCGCCCTTGATGGAAACATCGCTTGCTTGGTTAATGGAGCCGGACTTGCCATGGCGACGATGGACATCATCAATCACTGCGGCGGCGAGGCGGCTAACTTCCTCGATGTAGGAGGAGGAGCGACTGCCGAGCAAGTGACTGCGGCTTTCAAAATCATCCTGAGCGATCCGAAGGTCGAAGGAATATTGGTCAACATTTTCGGTGGAATTATGCAATGCGATGTGATTGCCCAGGGAGTGATTGAAGCGGCGAAGGCGGTAAGCCTCGATAAGCCATTGGTTGTTCGACTCGAGGGTACTAATGTCGTGCAAGGTAAGAAATTACTGGCGGACAGTGGAATCGAAATCACTTCGGCCGACAGTCTAGCCGATGCGGCTCAGAAGATTGTCGATATTGTGGCTGCTAACTAGAACCACGTAATTAGATATTTGATACAATGAGCGTACTTGTTAATAAAGACACACGCGTAGTATTTACGGGAATCACCGGCAATTCCGGAGGCTTTCACGCCAAGCTGTGCATGGAATATGGCACTCAGGTAGTCGCGGGCGTAACGCCGGGTAAGGGCGGTCAGCTATTCGATGAGAAGGTTCCCGTATTCAATACGGTTACCGGTTCGATTGAAAACGAAGGAGCGAACACCGCTTGCGTATTCGTGCCGCCTCCATTCGCTGCGGATTCGATCCTAGAATGTTTGGATGCAGGTATCGAGTTGATCATTGCTATTACGGAAGGCATTCCAGTTAACGATATGGCACTCGTGAAGAAAAAGCTTCTGGAAACGAATGCTCGATTGGTTGGTCCGAATTGTCCTGGAGTCATCACTCCTGGCGAGTGCAAGATAGGTATTATGCCCGGCTACATCCACAAACCGGGTACAGTTGGGATTGTTTCGCGTTCGGGTACGTTGACTTACGAAGCGGTCTGGCAAGTTACGAGCTTGGGCTACGGACAATCGACTTGTATCGGTATTGGAGGCGATCCGATCAACGGAATGAACCATACTGATGCAATTAAGCTTTTCAATGAAGATCCGGATACGGAAGCCATTGTGATGATTGGCGAGATTGGCGGAGATGCAGAAGAGGCCGCCGCCGCCTACATCAAGGAGTATGTTAAGAAGCCAGTTGCTGGATTCATAGCAGGTACGACCGCTCCTCCGGGACGCCGTATGGGCCATGCGGGAGCCATCGTATCAGGCGGTAGCGGAACGGCGGAAGCCAAGATAGCAGCCATGGAAGCTGCCGGTATCGTAGTGGCGAAGACGCCATCCGATATGGGTACAGCGCTTCTTGAAGCTTGGGGGAAGTAGTTGTTTACCCAGTACTGATTATTTCCAGCCAGGTTCCTCGGAATCTGGCTTTTCGTGGGATGTTTCTACGACCGCTACCTCGGATGTTTGGCATCAATCAAGGCAAGCAGTTTCTCTTTGGATTTTTGGAGTTCAGGGCGGTTGATGCCTCTGATGATCTTGCGTGCAGCTGTGTGGTGGCCGGCTTCGAAACGGGCTCGAGCCATGTAGAGTTCCATAAGTTGCTTTTGCGCTGGGTCGCTGGGGAATTCGACGAGTTGCTGCCACTCCTCGATGGCTGCATCCCAGTTCGGACGAGAAACGTCGAAGAAGCTTTGGGCGTAGCGAAGCCGATAAGGCAGGTGGCTTGGGTTTAGCATGGCAGCAGTCCGAAAGGATTCCTGCATTTGCAGATCGAATCCATCTGGCAGGAAGAGTTTGTCGTCGATAAAGAAACTCTTGTAAGAGAAGAGCAGGTTGCCGGTTTGATAGTGATAGAGAGGCTCGTTGGGGTTCAGGTCTATCGCCATTTGGTAGAAGGCTAGGGCTTGGTCGTATTTTCCTTCTTCGGCGAGGTAATTGCCGAGTTGGTTTTTGACGATTGCGTGGTAGGGGTCGATCTCGTCGGCTCGCATGAGCATCGCGTTACTGGCCTTGCGTTCGCCGGTACGGTGCAAAAACATGCCGAAGGAAATATACACAGGAGAATATCCCTTGGCGACGCTGATTAACTTTTCGTAGCCGTCGACGATCGACTGTAGTTCGGCTTCGATGGATCTTATATCCTCCGTGGCCATCGCTTTTTCATAGCGTTTGAAGGCCGCTGCTTCGCGTTCGCCGAGACGCTTGAGCATGTAGGTCGCCATGGATTCGCTGGATTGCGGTTCTTCGTCGCTCTTTTGGGCGAATAGCGAAGGTGTGTCGGTCATGAAGGTTAGGGCGATTGCAATGGAGAGGATTTTTTTCATGGAGATGAGATGTTCGTATTGGGATCGCGTTGAAGGGCGAGTTTTATTGGACGCCAAAATAGTGACGGCGTTCCATCTGGATGTCGACTTAGGTTATAGGCTTCGCATGGTAACCCACGCCCAAGAATATTTCTAGGTGCTTCAGGGAAAGCGTAACAGTCTCATTGTATTGGGCGCTTGCCAGTATGATTTGCTGCTTCAAGGTTTGAGGTGCAATGGCGAGGTATCGAAGTTTAAGTTCGGATAAGACGTTGGAGACGATAGAGTTGCTTGGGTATCGGATCGAAGAGCGCTTCCCGAAATCCAACCTGAAGGGCGTCTGCGACAGTTTGCTGGAGGTAGCGCAGGACTCGAAAGCGAAAGCGGCCTGGATTGCTCGCCCGAATTATCCCCTACGAGTGGGGATTGGATTGGTCATCGTTGTAGGTATGGCGACGTTAGGGTTTAGCTTGTCGTTGCTTGAATTCAAAGAGAGCAGTATTGGGCTGAGCGATTTGGTCTTAGTTTTCGATGCGGCGATTAGCGATCTGGTATTTATGGGAGCGGCGATCTTTTTTCTCGTCACGATTGAATCGCGCATTAAGCGAAAACGGGCATTGCTCGCTTTGCACGAGTTGCGTTCTTTGGCACATGTCGTCGACATGCATCAATTGACGAAGGATCCCAATGCGATTTTGAATTCCGTTTCGATTATCACGCCTTCTTCGCCTTCAAGAGAGATGACGTCTTTCGAGTTGAATCGCTATTTGGATTATTGTAGCGAGTTGCTTTCGCTAACGGGGAAAATTGCGGCTTTGTACATACAAGAATCCCGGGACTCGGTGATCTTGTCGGCAGTAACGGATATCGAGAATCTAACCAACGACTTGAATCGCCAGATTTGGCAGAAGTTGATTATTCTCCAAGCGAGTTATCGGGAAGAGAACGGGAAGACCGGCCCTTCCAAACGGATAGGGTAGATTAGTTGCCGTGGTCGGCATTGGCTCGACCGTCGAAATATTTTTCGCGAATCCAGTCGGGCTGCCAGCGGTCGAGGGAACGTTCGATTTTGCTGAAATCAACTTCCTTGGGACCGGGGTTGTCGACGGATAGCGGGGAGAGGTCGCCGACGTGTTTTTGCCAATTCTCCATCAGTGTTGTTAGCTGCTTGACGATCCCCGCGTAAGAGGGGTGGTCGGCGAGGTTGTTCATCTCCTCGGGGTCGTCGACTAAGTCGAAGAGCAATACGTGATTGATCTTTGGATATACGTGCAATTTGTAACGATCATTCCGCACGGCTCTCATGATGTCTTGGAAGGGGAGAAAAATGGACTCGCGGACTGAGGCGGTTGGGTCATTGAAGATTGCGGTCAGGTCGCGGCCGTCGATGCCGTTCGGAATCGGCAGCCCGCACAAACTGAAGATCGTCTTGTGAAGGTCCAAGATATAGGTCATGGCCTCGGTCGATTTGCCTTTAGGGATTCCCGGACCCGATACGATGAGCGGACTTCCCATGCTGTGTTCATAAACGTTTTGCTTGCCCAGCAATCCGTGGGAGCCCATCGCGAGACCGTGATCCGCGGTGTATATTACAATCGTGTTGTCGCGTTCTTCTGAGGATTCGATCGCGTCGAGGATCCGCCCGACTTGTCCGTCTAAGTGGGTGATGAGACCGTAGTATTCGCAGAGTTGATCGCTTACCACGCTTTGCTCGCGTGGATGGGCAGCGAGGCCTTCGTCGCGTTTCTTGCCGGATACGTGACCGTTGTCGAAAGGGTGATCGGGGAGGAAGTTATCGGGAAGGGGCGGGCGGTTTTCGTAATAAAGTTGTCGATACGATGGAGGAGGATTGCGTGGGTCGTGTGGGGCGGTGAACGCGACGTAGAGCATGTAAGGTTGATCGCTATCCTGATCGTCTATGAATTCGATGGCCGCGTCGGCGAAATGGGTGCTAGAGAATCGCGTACCCATTTCCTTTTCGGCAAGGGTTCCATCGGTCTTAAGTTCTTGAAGCGGGACTTTTGTGTGGTCGGACATTCCGCCCATGTAGAGGTTTTTTCCCGATTGGAATGAACGGGCGAGGGTTTTTAGCCCGTTGTGCCATTTGCCGACCGCGAACGTACGATAGCCGTTTTCGCCGAGGCGTTCGGGTAATGTCGGCAGACCATCCCAATTACGCGTATCTTTGATATTGTGCCAGTGTTGCCCGGTCATCAGCATACTGCGACTGGCTACGCATACGGCTCCGCTGTAGCTGCCTGCGCAATAGTTTTGCCTAAAGCTTAGCCCATTGGCTGCGAGGCGATCGAGATGGGGTGTCTTGATGAAATCATTGCCATGGGCTGCGACCGTGTCTGGGCGTTGATCGTCGGCAAAGAGGAAAACGATATTCGGTCTATCTGCAGCGAAGGCGATAGAACTCAATAGTAAGAAAAAAGCGAATACGAGTTTCATGATACTGTAGAAGTTAGTTTTTGAAAACAGGAGCGAGTAAAATAAGTTTTTTGGAAGGGGTCAACTGCGCAGGTAGATATGCTCCTAACGTCTCATTTCGAAGAGCATCTTCGCTCGGTGGCTTGCTTGTTTGTGCTCGACTATCGGGGAGGGGTAGTCGGCATTAGACGGAGAAAGGGCCCATCTGTGAATCGCTTTAGCTGGCAAGTGATCTAACTCCGGTATCCATTTTCTAATATATTCACAGTTTGGATCGAACCGTTCTTGTTGTCTCCATGGATTGAAAATTCTGAAGTAGGGTTGCGCGTCGCATCCGGTGGATGCGGCCCATTGCCAATTGCCGTTGTTTACGCAAGGGTCGTAATCGACGAGTCTTTGAGCGAAGGTGCGTTCGCCCCAACGCCAATCGATGAGAAGGTCTTTGACTAGGAATGAAGCGACGATCATTCGGACTCGATTGTGCATGAAGCCGGTGGCGTTGAGCTGTCGCATTCCTGCATCGACTATTGGAAATCCTGTAGCTCCTTGTTGCCACGATTCGAATTTCGCTGGATCGTTTTCCCAGGGTATCGAATCATATTTGTCTTTGAAGGCGTGTCCGAAGACTTTGGAGAAATGGAATGCGACATGCGTTAGAAAATCCCGCCAATAGAGTTGCCTGATAAGGGGGTGATTTGAGCCGAGCTTTTCGGAAATGGTCCAGTAGGCTTTTCTCGGGGAGCAGGTACCGAATTTCAAGTGGGCGGAGAGTCCGGTGGTTTGTTCTAGAGCGGGGATGTCCCGCTCGTTCGCATACTGACTATAGTTTGGGGTTTTCGCGAGAAGCCGATTGGCTGCCGAAAAGCCACCCTCTATTGGGTTGGGACCGGAGAGATTATTGAGGATGGTTGCGCATACCGAGCGAAAGTCTGGATTATCCCCGACTAAGCCGAATGTTCCAGGCCCCCTTTCTAGGGGACTCGGTTTCGCGATGGAAATGGTTCTGGCATTATTGTAGAAAGGAGTGAAAACCGTGTAGGGCGTGTGGTCTTTCTTGAGAGCTTGTTCGGGTTCGACGAGTAGTAAGTCGCTGCATGAATGAAATTCAATGCCGTAGCGGATACAGGTCTTTTGTAAGGCGAGATCTCTCTTTATGCTGAAAGGCGTGTAATCGCGATTGACCCAGACTGCGTCGATTTTGAGGCGTTTAGCCCAATCTTGAATAACGTCATCGATGGGGCCTTGGAAAATGGCTAGTTCGGAATTATCTTGTTGAAGACGACTGTCGAGGGCTTCAAGGGATTGAATCATGAAGCGTAGTCCGGGTTCGCTTCTATAGGAGTGGGGTTCAGTTTGGGTTGAATTGAAGTGGAAGGCTGGGACAACTTCCAAAGATTGGGATAGCGCCGCGTTTAGTGCAGTATTGTCACTGAGTCTCAGGTCGCGCCGGAAAAGGAAAAGGGATTTTGAATAGGTTTTCATGAGATGTATTTGATTGTTGTGAAAGGAGTATTCGGTCTCAAGAGACAGCGTTCTCGACCCCTAGTTTTTCGTTGCTGCTATGCGTTATAGTGGAGACCAGCTTCGGGGTGGGCGTCGAGGTATTCCTCGATGGCGTCGATGAACGTTTCGCCGTATTGCTCGAGTTTCTTCATGCCTACACCGCTGATATCGGAAAGCTGGTCTTCGTTGGTCGGGTAGTCGCGGGCCATTTCGCGAAGGGTAACATCGGAGAAAATGATGTAGGGAGGGACGCCTTGTTCGGAGGCGAGTTCCTTACGCAGAGTTCGGAGGATGGCGAAGAGCTCTTCATTGCAGTCGATGCCGCCGGTTGCTGGTGGACGAATCCGTTGTGCTCGCTCTTTGGGTACGCTCGGGCGAGTGAGCTCGATAGGTTCGCGTTCTCGAAGGGCGCTTTTGCCTTTTGGGGTGAGTTCGAGGACGCTGTGGTTCTCGGCGTTTTGATTGATGTATCCCTTGCGAATGAGTTCTCGTCCGATGATCTGCCATTCAGGGCGCCGGTATTCTTGGCCAATATCGTAGGTGGAGAGTTGGTCGTGTCCCCATTTGATGACTTTTTCGTTTCGGCTGCCGAGTAGGACGTCGACTATGTGGTTGATGCCGACGCTGAATCCGC
Source organism: Opitutales bacterium (assembly GCA_018700525.1). Taxonomy (GTDB): domain Bacteria; phylum Verrucomicrobiota; class Verrucomicrobiia; order Opitutales; family Opitutaceae; genus Pelagisphaera. Next base: position 93,704 of record JABITN010000045.1, on the reverse strand, counting down.
TGCCTTGTCGAACGCGAAATATGCAGGACATGAATTTCTGAGCGGGCAGCGTACCGTCGAATGTTTCCTTCGGGTTTTGGCAATTGTCGCAGTTGCCGCAGTTCGGCTGGGTCCAGGTTTCGGAGAAGTAGCCGAGCAGGACGCGGCGCCGGCATTCGGAGGATTCCGAGTAGTGGACCATTTGACGTAGTTGCTGTTTGGCTACGTCACGTTCCTGGGCATTGCTTTTGTCGGCGATGAACTGGAGCTGCTTGGCTACGTCGCCAGCGCTGAAGTAGAGAATGCAGTCGGCGGGGAGGCCGTCCCGTCCGGCGCGGCCTGTTTCCTGATAGTAGCCTTCGATGTTCTTGGGTATATCCTGGTGAATGACGTAGCGGACGTTTGGCTTGTCGATTCCCATACCGAAGGCCACGGTGGCGCAGATGACTTTGACCTCATCGCGAATGAAGGCGTCTTGATTTTCGGCTCGCTTGAGCGGAGTCATGCCTGCGTGATAAGCTAGGGCCTCGATGCCGTTTTGGCGGAGGCGGTCGGCGAGTGTTTCGGTCGCTTTACGGGAATAGCAGTAGACGATGCCGCTTTCGAAAGGTTTACTTTGGATGAAGCGGAGAATTTGCTGGAAAACGGCCTGTTTGTTCTCGATTCGGTAGGCTAGGTTGGGTCGGTTGAAGCTGGCGACGAACGATTTCGGGTTTTTGAGGCGAAGCTGGGTCAGGATGTCGCTTCGAACGCGATCCGTTGCGGTGGCGGTAAGCGCCATAAATGGAAGGTCGGGGAAAAGGCGTCGTAGATTGGAGAGTTGGCGGTATTCGGGGCGGAAGTCGTGACCCCATTCGCTGATGCAGTGGGCTTCGTCGACTGCGAACCGGGTGACGTTCCATTTTTTGAGATCGTCAAGAAAACCGGAAAGCATGAGTCGTTCTGGAGCGACGTAGAGGATTGTGTATTCGCCGGCGAAGAGCTTGGCATAGCGTTTCCGGGCTTCGGTTTTGTTGAGCGATGAATTGAGGTAGGTCGCGTGAATACCATTGGCTTCAAGTCCATCGACCTGGTCTTTCATCAAGGCGATGAGCGGGGAGATGACGACAGTGATGCCTTTGCCGAGCAATGCGGGGAGCTGGTAGCAGAGAGATTTGCCGCCTCCTGTGGGAAGCAGAGCGAAGACGTCCTTACCCGCCAAGGATTCGGAGATTATTTCTTCTTGGAGCGTGCGAAACTGGTCGTGGCCGAAGTAACGTTTAAGAACGTCTCGCGCAGCATCCATTGGGTTCATAACAGGCATTTCGGAAATGTGGATGATGAAGTGTTTTTTAGAAAGGACGAAACGTAGTTATGTGCGAATCGTCTTGCATGCAAGGGTCGCCGTGGGTCGTATTTGAAGTATGAAGTTCATTTTGCGTATAGGCCTTATCGCAGGGGCATTGGGATGGTTTAGCGTAGCGTTAGCGGATGTGGACGCTGCCAAGGAAGTTCTTTACGAAGCTGCCCGTGATGCGGAAAAATCATTTGAAGACGCCTATACGGCGGCGAAGGACGCTGGAGTCGCTGAAGCGTTTTTGGTAGAGGCCATGACGCTCAACTACCTTTCGACGGGTAATATGCCTAGCTTGTATGAGAATCTAGGCAAATTAGAATCGGCGATCGATTCATTGGAATTCGGAATGGATAAGCCGTTTCACTCGGCTCGCCAGTTGATCGGAATGGTCGCTTCTCTACGGGCGATACAAGCCTACGAAGCGAACGATATCGAGACGTTCGAGAAAGAGGCAGTCAAGTCTTACGTCAACTCTCCGGAGTACAATGAGGCATTCGGTTTGATGCGGCTGATGACGGAGGTTCGCCAGAAGGAAGTTCAGGAATCGGCAATGGCGAATTTGCGCCTTCCGATGGATTTGAAGATTGCGAGCGCTGATGGTGAAACGCGAACGCTGAGCGAGTGGTTATCTGGCAATCAGGCTATGCTGCTCGATTTTTGGGCAAGTTGGTGCGGACCTTGTATTCAGTTGATGCCTGAGTTGCGAGCTAAGGCTGAGTCGCTCCCTGATCAGGGAATCTTCGTTGCCGCTATGAATACCGATGCGGACGATCCGATCGGGAAAGCCAAGCAGACGCGTGAGCAGCATAATATGCAGGTCGTCCCTTGGCTAATCGAACCGACAGAACGCCCGCTTAGTCAATTGTTGATGATCAATTCGATTCCTCGGATGATCTTGGTTGGCCCGGAAGGCAAGGTTCTCTACAATGGTCACCCAATGGATCCGGGGTTGAAGACGGCTTTGGCCAAGCTCGATGTGAAGATCTAGGGAGTCTTTCAGTCACAGGGCTTTTCGTAGCCTGGGAACGCAAGCCACGCCGTCTCGCGCAACCTTTCTCGAGTTTAATAGAGGCCTTGCGACTCGCGATTGGATACTGATCTGGAAACGTTTGGGAGCATATCGCTGGATAAAGCGCGGAACTCCATAGCAGGTTCGGCTCCTCTCAGTGAGTCGGAGGTTTGCCCGTAGGGCACTGATCAAGGGATAAGCAACTCAAGAGCCTGTTAAATTATGTGGGAATAGGAGGGCTAGCCCTACGCGGGCATTGGTTAATTGCTGACTTATTCAGCAGCCTTTAAGAGTACATCGGGCTATGGTATTCAGTAAATCGGGTATCTGCATTCCTCAGGACTAAAAGTTCTTTCTTGAAGATTGAAATCCCATGGTGTTCCTCTGTGGACTTGGAGGGCGAATATTTATTCTTAAAATGAAAATTGGGGATCTAGAGCTAGAATCGAATTTGTTTCTTTCGCCATTGGCGGGCTATACGAATTTGCCCTTCCGTCTAACGGTAAAAGGTTTGGGTTCGTTGGGTTTGGTGACGACGGATTTGGTGAATGCACGCTCGCTGATCGAGAAACGGGCGGTTGCATTTAAGATGATCGCCACGGATCCGCGCGAGCAGCCGATGTCGGTGCAGCTCTTTGGCGGCGTACCGGAAGAGATGCGCGATGCGGCATTGATGGTGCAGGAGCATGGAGCTCAGTCGGTCGACATCAACATGGGTTGTCCGGTGAAGAAGGTAACCAAGACCGGGAGTGGATCGTCGATGATGAAAGATCTCGGCGCTACTCAGGCTTTGGTGAAAGAGATGGTCGATGCGCTCGATATCCCAGTGACGGCTAAGATGCGTTTAGGTTGGGATGACCAGAATATTACTGCTCCTGATTTGGCAATGGCTTTGGAGGATGTTGGTGTATCCGCAATATTCATACATGGAAGAACCCGGGCTCAAGGATTTTCAGGAGGTGTTAATTTGGGTGGAATTCGATTGGTTAAGCGGGCGGTAACCTCGGTTCCGGTGATCGGCAATGGCGATGTGACGACTGCGGAAGCGGCTCGTATAATGTTAGAGGATTCCGAGTGCGATGGGGTTAGCATTGGGCGTGGGGCATTTTACAATCCATGGATATTCAAGCAAACGCAGCATTTTTTAGAAACGGGTGAGCAACTGTCGGATCCGACATTCGAGGATCGCGTCGTTTTGATGCGGGCGCATTTGAACCGAATGATCGAATTTTATGGCGAAGGTCGTGGATGTGTTCAGTTTCGAAAAGTCGCTCCGTGGTATGCCAAGCGCTTTGGGCCATCTAAGTTCTTTAAGGATCGCGTGGTAAGGTTCGCATCGTTGGAGGAGTTCGAGGAGATCTTGGCCCAGTATATCGAGTGGCGGAATCGATTTTGCGATGATTCGGGTGAATTATTGGAAAGGTACCGGCCGAGCGCTCAGTATTCGTCAATTACCGACGGGGTTAAGCAGGAGGGTATAAAGGTTCCCAAGGGAGCGGTGGAAACATGGTGAGGAGCCGGGCGTGGTTTACCAAAGAAAAGCTTGGCTCCGGAGAGCCGAGCAGTGTTCGTATCCAAATCAATTGAAAACGATTAGGCAGTGCTAACGAGGGAAACGGGGTCGAGGATAAGGGCGGTATTTCCGTCGCCAAGTATCGCTCCGCCGGATACGACCTGTATCCCTTGCATCATGCTACCGAGGCTTTTTGATGGCGACTTCCTGTTTGCTGATCATATCGTCAACGAGTAGTCCGCTAGGGCGACCTGCAGTTTCGACGACGATGATAGTAGCTTTTGTGGGATTGGTGACGGCGTCCTGGATTTGAAAGTGGTCGTGTAGGCGGAAGAGAGGAATTACTTTTCCGCGCAGGTTGAGAACTTCTTGGTTGCCTTGTGCTTTGGTCATCATTCCTTCGTCTGGACCAAGGGCGACTTTCACGGAAGCCGTTGGAAGGATAAAACGATCGGCTTCGACTTTGAAGATGAGTCCATCTATGATAGCCATGGTGAGTGGAAGCAGTATCCGAAAAGTGGAGCATTTGCCCAATTCAGATTCGAACTCGATTTTTCCACGCAGCTTTTCGATGTTCTTTTTGACGACATTCATGCCAACGCCGCGTCCGGAGATATCGGTTATTTTCGCAGCAGTGGAGAATCCGGGAGCGAAGATGAGCTTGTAGATTTCTTCGTTGGAAAGTTGACCTTCTTTGCGAACGATTCCATTTTCAACCGCTTTCTTGAAAATTCTTTTCGTATCGATTCCGCGTCCGTCATCGGAGAGTTCTATAGCAATGCTGCTGCCTTGGTGGTGGGCTTTGGGAGAGACGCGACTGGTATCGTCTTTGTTCGTTTGGGCCCTTTCGCTCGGATCTTCGAGTCCGTGGTCGAGGGAGTTGCGAATCATGTGGACGAGAGGATCGCCGATTTCTTCGACTACGTTACGATCGAGCTCGGTGTCATCGCCTGAGACTTCAAACATGACTTTCTTGCCGGATTTCGCGCTTAGGTCGCGAACGATACGGCTCATTTTTTGGAAGGTTGGTTTGATCGGGATCATTCGCAGCGCCATGGACATGTGTTGTAGGTCCTGGGTGATGCGTGTGAGCTGAGTCATGATTCTCAGTAGAGAGGAATTTTCTTTAATGTGCTCTTTTGAGCTCTCCTGGAGTTGGCTTTGAACGATCACCAATTCGCGGACCATGTCCATTAGGTTGTCGAGCTTCCAGGTATTGACTCGGATCGACGCATTTTCGATGGCTCGTTTTTTAGCGGTCTTGGTCGTGTCGGTGGAGGGTGGGGGCTGGTGCGGTAGGTACAGTGGAGCTTTCGGCATCTTTCGAGATTTTCGAAGTGGATACGTCTTCTAATATTTCGACCTCCGTAGGGTCTTGGCCGATTTGCTTGGCGTATTGCTCCGGTCCTTCCATTGTCCAACGAGCGCGGGCCATGTGATGGCTGATGGGGATGACTTAAGTTGGAAGGGCTCCAGCGGAGAGAGCGGCGGAGATTTGTTCTATTACTGGGTAATGGTGTCCTTGTTTTCGAGGACGAGATCGATGATTCCGGTGAAGACGCTAAGCTCTTCATTGCGGACGAGGTCCACGAGTGATTCGATTTCGTGGGCGAGTCGGTTGACTGGGATGAGGTTTAGAAAGCCCGCTACGCCTTTGATTGTGTGGAATGAGCGGAACATGGAGTTTATGGCGTCGCAATTGGTGACATCTTGTTCGAGCTCGAGAACGGCTTCTTCAATTTGACGGAGGTGGTCGACGGCTTCGGTGTGAAATTCGACGAGCAGCTCTTGGTTTTCCTCTATGTTGAGGTCCATCACTAAATCGAATTCGGAGAAGGTTTTCACGAGATCGTCTTCATCGGCTTGCAATCGTCTTTTTTGCGACGAGGGCCTCTGCGGTCGCGGGAGCCTCGAATGGGACTGGGGTGAACCTTTCGGTAAAGGCGGTGCTAATTCGTAATGCCCTCCATCGTCTGCATGGGGAACTTTCTTGAGGTGAAATGCCGGTAGGATGATCTGCGGGCAGGTGGATATACTTAGGCACGTAGATTTGACGAATTTTTGTGGATCTTGAAGGGGCGAGATCGTGCTTTTCTCAGGCGATGAAATGCCGCTATCTTGATTCCTTTCATCTCGCTGACTGAATGAGAAAGACCTTCTCTCGCGGCACGATGAAAGGCGTAGGCCCGACGATATTAGGGTGATCTATTTGGCCTCTTCTTGGAGGAGGCGTTGTACGGAGGTGAGAGCGGATTTGAGCGAGAAGGGTTTTTTGAGGACGGTGGCGTCTTCGGGGATATTGAACTGGGCGAATACATCGTCGGAGTATCCGGTCATGTAGATTACCTTCATCGAGGGGTTTTCCTCGACGAGTCGCTCTGCGAGTTCGGAGCCTCTCATCTTGGGCAGGATAATATCCGTAATGAGCAGTTTGATATCCGCGTCCGATTCTTCGAAGAATTCGAGCGCGTCCTCGGCGAGATTGGTCGAGAAGACCTCATAGTTGTGATAGACGAGCAATCCGGATATACAGTCGCACATCGTCTCGTCATCTTCGACCACAAGGATGGTCTCGCGTTCGGTGGAAGAGAGATTCCGTGGAGGTGTTTCGTCGGTTTCCTCGGCTTTCTCTATCGGTTTCGATACTACTGTTGGCAGAAAGATGCGGAATAGAGTGCCTTTGCCTGCTTCGCTGGCGACTTCGATGTGGCCGTTGGCTTGGCTTACAATGCCGTAAACGGTGGCGAGTCCGAGCCCGGTGCCTTTACCTTGGTCTTTTGTCGTGAAGAAAGGTTCGAAGATGTGCTTTTGGGTATTGGTGTCGATGCCCATGCCATTGTCCTGGAAACTGAGGATCATATAGGGCCGCGCTTCGATATGTTCGGGCAGGTGTTTGGCGGCTTCCTCGGCGTCGCAATCGATCATAGAAAGCGCGATCTCGCCGCCGTCTGGCATGGCGTCTCGCGCGTTGGTGGTGAAGTTGATGAGGATCTGTTCGAGTGCTGTGCGGTTGAGATTTACAAAGACCGGGTTTTCCGCGAAGTGCAGGTCGAATCCAATGTTTTCGGGGATGAGGCGTCTGAGGATTTTTTGCATGTCACGAGTGACCTTGATCGCGTCGAGCACCTCCGGTTTTAGGTTTTTGTTACGGCGACTGAAGGAGAGCAACTGTTGGGTTAGGTCGGTGGCCCGTTCGGCTGCCTTGCGGATTTCCTTGAGGTATTTGATGTCGGAGTCTTCGGGGTTTTTCGCTTCCAGAATGAGGTCGGAGAAGGAGAGGATGACAGCGAGGATATTGTTGAAGTCGTGGGCGATACCTCCTGCAAGGCGTCCGACCGCTTCCATCTTCTGGGATTGGAAGAGGTCTTGTTCTAGGTGCCGGATTTGGCTGACGTCGCGTTGGATTACGACGTAGTTGGTGATTTCGGCACCGGCTTCCAGGACAGGGAATACTTTCCAGGCCATTATGAATTCGGTGCCATCTTTCTTGTACCCCACCATTTCGCCTGCGGCTGTACGGCCTTCGCGAATATCGAGGATCATTTCTTCTATGATGGAGAAATCGGTATTCTTTCCGTGGAAAAGGGAGATGCCTTTTCCGACGACGTCCATTTCGGTGTAGCCGCTGTTTTCGGAGAAGCCATCGTTGACGTAAAGGATACGAGCGTCGCCTTTATCCCAGTTATTGTCGGTGATGATAACGCCCTCGCCGATGCTTTTCAGGGCGGTAGCGATTAGTCGGATCTGCGCTTCGGTTGCCTCGTTTTGGCTTTCATCCTTGAGGAAGAGCAGAGCCCCAGAGAGTTCCGGCTTGAGTGGGTTGGCATTGGGCTTGAGCTGGAAAGTGGTGAGGACGCGGCTGCCATCGGGCTTTTCGAGGTATGCGCGGGTCGAGGTGAGCTGCGGATTTCGAAAGCGTTCCGAGGCGAGGTCTATGAGCTCGTCAGTGTCGGGATCGAAGGCGTGGAAAATTTCGCTGATCGATTTTTCAAGCGTTTCGTCGAGGTTGCGGCCGAGCAAATTTTGAGCGACCTGGTTTAGGTTCTCAACGTTACCGAAGCGGTTGAGTACGACGATGCCGTCGCTGGAGCATTCGAGCAGAGACTCGCTCAACGTTTGGGCTTTGGAAAGCTCGTCCTTGAGGGAATCGGTCAGGCTAAGGTCGTCTATCTCCATTCTCGGCATTTGGGCAGATCGCTAATCTGTCAATTGGTGGGCCATTTTTCGTTGAAATGCAATGTTTGGATGTTCGATCGGCAAAAGATATTGGATGAGTCAGGCTCGCTGGCTTGCGTTTTACTTATTTGGATACCGAGCGATGCATTCGACGACGTGATCGAGTTGCTCGCGAGTCATGTTTGGAAACAAGGGAAGCGAGAGTGCTTTGCTCATTTGGGCGTGGGCAAACGGGTAGTCGGACTGATCGTATCCAAATTTCGAATAAGCATCGAGAAATGGCAGAGCGATCGGGTAGTGGACTCCGGTTTGGATGTCGTTCTCCGAGAGGTGCGCTCGCAGCGCGTCACGGTTTTCGAATTGGGATGAGAATACGTGATATACGTGAGTTCGATCAGAGGGTGTCGATTGGAAGATCGTGTCGATTTCGCCTAATTTTTCTCTGTAGTAGGCTCCGAGGGATTGGCGTTGTTCGGTCCAGAGCGGCAGGTATTTTAGCTTAATACCTAGGACCGCGGCTTGGATTCCGTCGAGTCGGCCGTTTCGGCCTTCTCTGCTGTGGTTGAAGTTCGCGGATCGCCCATGGTCGCGCAGGCATCGGAGGATTTCTTTCAGTTCGTCCGATTGGGTTACGATGCCTCCGGCTTCGCCGATAGCTCCCAGATTTTTACCTGGATAGAAGCTGAAGGTTCCTGCTTCGCCCATCGTGCCTACGGGGCGGTCTTTGTATCGAGCGCCGTGGGCTTGGGCGCAGTCTTCGATAATTTTTAGGGAATGTTGTTGGGCGAATGCGAGTATAGGGTCCATGTCCGCGGGAAGCCCGTAGAGGTGGACGGGAATAATCGCTTTGGTCCGACTAGTGAGACGTTTGGGAAGGTCGGCTGGATCTAGCGTGTAGGTTTTTGGATCGATGTCAGCGAAAACGGGTTGGGCGCCGGCATGGCTAACGGCTTCCGCGGTGGAGATCCAGGTTTGGGCGGGGACGATTACTTCGTCGCCTGGACCGATGTCCAATGCCCGCAGGACAAGTTCGATCGCTTCGGTGCCGTTGGAGCAGCCGATACAGTGTTGGGCTCTGGCGAATGCCGCGAATGCGGATTCGAATTTCTGGACGAACGGGTTACCGTCGTTGCCAATGAATTGGCTGGAGGACAGAACCGATTGGATAGCCGTGTTGATTTGCGGCAAGATTGGAGTGTGCTGATCGAGCAGGTCATTGTAGGGAACTTTCATTTACCAAAATTAGCGAATGGATGGAATGAGCGGATTACGAGTGTTTTGGCTAGTCTAAATCTCTTAGTTTTCTCGCGGGATTTCCCGCGTAGGTTCCGGGTTGGTCGATGTCTTTGGTTACTACTGCGCCGGCACCGATGACGACGCGATCGCAGATCGATACGGGAAGAATGGTGGCGTTGCTGCCGATAGAGACTTGGTTGCCGATCTTGGTTGGCGTTAGGAGGGAGCGGTCGCGAGGCGCTGGGCCTCCGTTTTCGAAGCGGTCATTGATGAACATGACGCCGTGGCCGATAAAGCAATCGCTGCCGATAGCGACGAATTCGCAAATGAAAGTGTGGGATTGGACGCGCGTTTTTGGGCCGATTTTGGAGTCCGCTTGGATCTCGACGAATGGCCCTACGAACGCGTCGTCTCCGATAGAGCAACCGTAAAGGTTTACAGGTTCGACGATAGTGACGTTTTCGCCGAAACGAACGTCTTTGATTTGGGCTGTGTGGATGTTCGGTCGATTGGGCATAATCGTGCTGCTCTGGATTGCTGCTACTGGAGAAGGATTATAGGTGAGCGATTTTCGAGTGGAAAGCAATATTTGGATAATCGGGAGTCAAGGTTGGTTTGGTTTTGCCTTCAGCCGAATTAGAGAATAGATTCGCGATATGTCGAACGATAGTATCCTCATCGTTGCTCGAAATGCAGCTTCGACGATTGATCGAGCAATGCGCTCGGTATTCAGGCAGGGGAATTATCCGATTGTATTGATGGGTGATGACTCGAGTGACGATACGGTCGCTAGGCCGAAAGCGATGGGTATGGAGCGCCTTCGAGTGGTAACGGTTGCAGTGCATAGTCAGTTGGGAGCGGCACGACAGTTGGGCTTGGAGTCGATCGATACGGAGTTTTTCGACGATATCTGTATTGCTGCAGATGATCCCGCTCGACCGAGCAGCGATACATATCAAAAGCCGAGCCCGCGGTTCGAGCTTGAGATGATTAAAAACTATGAATTGGAGAAAACGGCGTGCTATATGATTGGCGATAGTCTGTCGGATGTAGTGGCGGGATTGAATGCGGGAATTCGGAGTGTCGGTCCCCACGCAGGCGAAGGTGATGGGCTGTTTCATGGGACGGACGCGGAGGCGTTCGGGTCGGTTGTCGCTTGGGCGTTTGAGTGACGAGTTGGATGGGTTGCCAGAATGGTGGGGATTAATGTGAGGATTTGGTGTCAAATCGAACTATTTTCGGATTATTCGGGTATTCGGGTCCGGCGTGTTGAGAGAGAAGCGTTTTTATTTGGGTAAACAAAAGACTATCATGAGGTTACGCTGATTTTTTCATCTTGGCCCGCTAATTGCTACGTTGTTCAGGATACTATGTCAGCGTTGATAAACAGTAACGTTTGGGGCCTAGAGGTAATTTGCTGCGGCAGAATTTGCCGCGTGGGCGGGTATTGTGTATATTTTGGGTTATGCATGTAGTCGGATCGATTATCGCGCGGGTTGGAAGCAAGCGACTGACCTATAAGAACCTGTTGCCGTTCCAGGGTAAGCCTTTGTTGGGTTTGGGGATAGAGATTTTGAGAGGAGCGAGCCGAGTAGACGAGATCGTGGTTTCAACGGAAAGCGAGCTGATTACCCGGGTCGCATTGGAATTCGGAGCGACTGTTTTGTGTAGGCCAGAAGCGTTGGAGGGGGACGATGTGCCCTCGGTTCCAGTCTTTCAGCACATCGTCAGTCATCACCCCTGCGATATTCATGTTAATTTCAATATCAACTTCCGGCTTTGCGATCCATTGGTGATTAATCGTGCGGTTGAATTGGCTATCCAAAACGGCGAAGCGCTTTCCAAACCCTATGCGGCATGGGCCCAGACTTCTGAATGTCTCGAGAACTATAGAGATACGATAAATATCTCGGCTCACCAGCATGGATTCGAAGATAGTCGTGCCGGTTTGATAGACATACACACTTTTGAAGATTTACTTGAGACTTACCGACTGAAACAAGGCGAAGCCCCTGAGGGGCTTCCTCAGGTTTTTTCCTTCGAATCCATTCAAGGAGGGGGTTCTGGAAGTCGATATACTACACAGAGGACGTTCTCCATTCGATCCGAGAAAACTACTCGTTATGATTCCTACTGAAAACGAACATTATCCCAATGCCGCCAAAGCGATTTTGGCGTTATTCGCCATTTTTATGGTTGTGGGTCCGTTGATGCTGCAAAGTGCCGATAAGAAAACTCGGGGGCATTTTACGGCTCGCGATGGGCGTTCCATGCAAGAGAGCGTTGGAACTCAGGAGCAAAAGCCGGCTCCGGTCGATCAAGTTTTTGAGATTGCTCAGAAGGCTCAATTGAATGGCGAAGCGGTTCATTCGGTGAAGGCAAAACGTTGGTACAATCCATCCGGATGGCGTTCGCCTTTTGGTAGTAAGAATTCTAAGTCCGCCCAAAAAATACGCGAAAATGAGGCGATTCTTAGGGCTGAATTGGAGAAGCGAATTGAGGCGGAGGAGCTCCGGGCTCAAAAGGAGCTATATAGGCGAATTAGCGAGGAAGAGAATCAAGCGCGACAGGAATTAAGGAAACGCCTTGAAGAAGAGGAGCGTAACGCCTTAGTCGCTCGCAAAGTTAAATTGGAAGGCAAACAAGCTGTTCCGCGCAAGGTAAGTCCATGGTATAGTCGATCTGGATGGCGTTCTGCGTTCCCAAAACAGGAAGGAAAATTCAAAGGATATTTGGCTTATAATGAGCCGTTACCGCTGCACTTTTCGAACGAGTACATTCTTAGCGATCAGTCTTTGTCACCGGCTTTGCCTGAATTGACTATGATCAATGCTAGTCAAGAACCTCTGATTGTGGAGACGCGTCTTTCAGAGCAGGAGATTCATCGAAACGAATTGCTGCGCCAAGTGATAGTCAAAATGGATCCGTACACGATTGTATCGGGCGGGATCGATACTCGCATTCCTCGACCCAATATCGCCGGGCCGCGTTTCGAAATGGAAGAGAGTTCGGATACAGTAGTTCGCCCTGACGAAGTTTTGATTTTCTTCGAGAATCAGCGCGGGGAAGGAAGCCGAAGAACGATCGTGCCGTTTTCGCCTGCCTTGCCTGCTCAGCAATCACCGATCGATAGTAAAGCGGGATATCGCATAGAAAAATGAAGCCTTACCGACAAATGAATTTCTGGATAGCAAATCCAGGCCTGAATAATTTTCTAGGTCTCGCATTGGCGTGTTCGATATCAGTCGTATCTATTGGTTCTCCACCCCCGGTTGACGACCATGCGCCTGCACCAGTGGCACCTTATGGGGAAGATGGGGAAGATGGGGAAGATGGGGAAGAAGGAGCCGAGCTAGAACCTCGAGAAGATCGTGTAGTGATTATCGAGCCCAAGAAGATCTTGGATAAGCAAGCTGCTTCTGCCGAAATTCTCAAATATATGGAGCTAGCAAGCTCGCTATGGCGTAGTGGCGATCATGAATTGGCGGAAGAGTATTTTTCGGCGGCGCTGGGAGCTCCGGCTCGTTTACCTGAAAAGGAGAATGTTCTTTTTGCTATGGGCGAACTGTATCGTGAATCCGGAAAGCATCCGAAAGCTGCAGCGGCTTACGAGCGTTTGGTAGAGGAATTTCCAAATAGCCGCCGCGCTCCGATCGTCTTCATGGAGCTTGGACATTTGTATCGAGAGATGGGCGGATTGGAGCTTGCGATTTCGAAGTATTACATGGTGTTGAATTCTTCGTTGAATGCATCGGTGGATCAGGTCGAAAAATTCCGTAGGCTTTCCTTGAAAGCAAAAATAGAAATTGCTAAAACGCATATGGACCTCCTCGATTTCGAGGAAGCGTTTCGCCAATACGATTTGTTGTCGCGTCTGGATCTAGACCCTATCGAGCACCGCAGCGTTCGGTATCGAGTGTGTCACTTGTTGTATAACATGGGCAGCTACCAACAGGCGGTTTCGAAGTTAAAGCATTTCTTGGAGGAATACAAAGTGAGCCCTCAATCGCCTGAAATAAGGTATTTGCTGGCGAAGTCTTATGAAAAGCTGAATCGCAAGCCAGATGCTTTGCGCGAGGTTGTTTTGATCCTTAAGCGTCAATCGAGCCCGGATACGGCATTGGATAACGATGGGGATTATTGGAAGCAACGTATGGGCAATGAACTGGCCAATGAATTCTATCAGCAAGGCGACTATCGCAGCGCACTCACGATTTACCAATCATTGGCGAAGTACAATGCGACTCCAAATTGGCGCTGGCCCGCGATTCACCAGATCGGGCTTTGCTTCGAACGCCTAGGCCTGCCGGAGAAGGCTGTGATGGCGTATCAGGAGATTTTGGATCCGGAAAACGGAGACTTTGGAGATCAGGAATTGGACGCAGGAATACTATCGCTTCGCGAGATGGCGAAATGGAGGCTTGATCACTTGAATTGGGAAGGCGATCTTGTTGCGAGACTCAACGTACTTGGAGCGCGATAGATTATGGAGCCCGAACAAATGGAACGTATACTCAAGGAGCACATTCGCTTATGCTCGGACTTGCACGATCTCTTTATCGAAGAGGGAAAAATCATGCGTTCGACAGGGACGGCTCCGGACGAGGATTTCTTGAAAAAGAAGCAGGAATTTCTTCCTGCTTTGGATAAAGGTTTGGAACTTTTGCAGCGTATCAACGAGGACCCTACGGCATTCGACCGCTCGGTTGGACCACTTGTAGAGGAAGCCCGCTCTCAGGTTATGAAGCTGATGATGCTCGATCGCGAGAACGAACGTTTATTGCTGAAGACGTCGCTACCTCCGAAGATGAAACAGGCTTACGGCAAGGCAGCTGCCGGACAAGTAGCCAAGGCTTACAGCAAGTACGCGAAGGGCTGATTTCAGCGAATCGCGTTTAAAGGGCGTGGGCCCGAATTAGTTGACCGCCTCGAAAGGCACGTCGACGGAACCTTCGACCAGCTCGACGAGTTCCTTGATGTTGAATGGCTTCGCGAGAGTTGCGATGAGGTTGGAATACTTAAGGTGTTGGGCCTCTTCGTGGAAGCCGGAGACGATGATGAATTTCGTCTTGATGTTCTGCCATCCGGAAAGGAATTCGAGGACCATTTCTCCGGAGAGGCGCGGCATCTTGAGATCCAAGAGGACGACGTCGAATTGATGGTTCGGGTCCGAGAGCAAGGATACTGCATTGTGTCCGTCACAGAGAACGGAAACGTCGTGCTGTTCTCCGAATACGGTGAAAAGGAGAAGGCGGATAGCTGGGTCGTCGTCGACTATTAGAATCTTCATATTACGAGGAGGGATTTGATTGGACTGCTTAGTTGGCGCCGCCATTGACGGGGGCCTTTCTCTAGATCGGATATTTGGAGGAATGCTCTATAGCATTGTTCAAAAGGAGGGCGGCTTTATCAAAGGATTTACACCTTAATTATCTCCTAGTAAAGAAGGTTTGTTTGCCGCTTGGATTGCGGGTAGGATTGGGTTGCCGCTCTCGATCAGAGATTGGTTTACCTGGCCGTAGAATTTGCGAACTTCGGCTTCCATGATGCGAGTGGTTTCGCGGATCGCGCTAAGGTCGTGATTCTCAATCCATTGTTTTTCCGTGATTGTTTGGAGGAATTCGATTTTCTCGGCGAGAGTGGCGAGTGCGTTCAAACTGGTGGTCAGTATGGGAACGTCAGCTAGACTTGGCGTGGTTGATTGAGAGGTCGCTGGCGTGACAGTCGGTTCGCTGGCTGGCAAATCGGGAGCGAGTGTTTTGCCAGAGAGGTCTTTGACCGTTTCGAGGAGAGCCCGATAGTTGAAAGGCTTGGGGAAAATCTTGTTGGCTCCGAGGCGATTGAATTCCTTTTCCGAATCCGAGTTGAGATATCCGGTCAATACGATAACGGGTACTTCTGGGTGAGCCTTTTTAATTGCAGCGATTACTTCGAGGCCGTCGCGTTTGGGCAGGTGGTAATCGAGGATTACAAGATCAGCCTTGTTTTTCAGGCCCTTGTCGATGCCATCTTCTCCGTTGTCGGCTTCGTCGATGTTGAAATCGCCTTTGAGGACTTCACGCACGACCATGCGGAGGGCTGGATCGTCTTCGACTAATAGAACGTTCTTTTTCATCTTAGTTTGCTGCTGCTGAATTTTTAAAAATTAGGTTTTGGCGAGTGACGTTGCGGATTTGCTCGGAACCGAGCATTTCGCGCCCGGCAAAAAGAATAGCGATTGGAATGCCGTTGTTTGCTCGGATCGGGTACTTGGATCCGCGAAGCCATGTATTCCCCAATGTAGCGATATGAGTTCACGTACGTGATGCTTGGGGGGGGGCAGCTTTCGATTACGTCCCGGTCGTCGTTTGATGCTAGAGCGGCGGTTTCGAGGCCAAATTTGGTTGTCTCGAGTCGGCGTTCGATTGGAGATTGGTAAGGGGAAATGATTCTGCGTCCGGATTGATTTAGAAAGAAAATCTCATCGCGGTTAAAATAGGTGAATACGCAGTAGTTGAGGTCATCGAGGGTCGATACGTTGGCTTGCAGGAGCTGATCCGCGTTTTGGTTAACGAAGTTGACGGTATCGATTGGGGAATCGAGGGCTTCCGGCATGGATGCTTGAAGCAGTTTTTCGTAGTCGGGCATAGAGATTGGCCTATAGGCAGGCATGTATATAGAGTAAAACGGCGCCGAAGGGGATATCCTTTAGCGAAAACTGCTTAAGGTCTATGGGTGTAGCAGCTTATTTCTCGGGGGTTGCCTTGCCTATTTTGAATAGACTGGGAATTGGGCGATACGATTTTAGCTGGAACGAGAGATTCGGAATGAAATACACCAATTGAATACAGCGTCTAGTTGACACATGGCTCGAGAGATTTGAGCGCTTTTTCGAGGCGGAAACGTCCTTCGAGCACGGCTTGCTCTAGCTTGGTTTCCTCGATGTGGAAAACGTCGGGATTCATTTCGAGCGCCCAAGCGTCACGTCCGTCATTGAATCCAATGACCGATGCACCCCAATTGGCTATTTGGAGAGCTCCTGCGAGTTCTTTGAATTTTCCAGCGCTGTGCGGATCGTATTGATAGTGAATCGGTAGATAGACCTCCTCCGAGAATCCCCATTGCTCGAGCATCTTGGCTCCGGCCTCGGCGTGATTGAATCCGAGGCTAGCGGCTTCAGCAGCGTTTACGGCGATTAGCTCGCTTTCTACCTTGTGGAAAATCTTCGCTTAGCGGTCGCCGCATCGTTGGTGCAGAGCGAGTTTTCCGATATCGTGCAGTAGGCCCAAGGTGTAAGGAAGGCCTTCGAGGTCGGTGAGCTCTGCCGCGATGATGTCCATGATTAGCGCAACGGCGAGGCTATGTCGCAAAAGGCTTCCTTTGTGGATATCCATGCTGGTTGGTTCCTCTTCAAGGTATTCGCCGCTGGAGACTAGGTTTACGATACGATAGATTTCGTTGATGCCCTAGCATAGAGATCGCGTCGCCAAGGTCCGTTACGGGCGAAGGTGGAGAATTGGCACCGCTGTTGCTCAGTCTAAGGACGCCAGTGACGATTGCCGGTTCGGATTGAATGAGCTAGACAATGTCGCTGGCATCGGTGTCGGTGTCTTTCATGATCTCCACCAATTTGGGCAGAACTGCGGGTGCGGGAGGCAAAGCTTCCAGGTTGTTTACGAGTTCGGATAAAGTCATGCTAAGCTGAATTTTGAGACTCCAGTGGGCTTTTTAAGCTCAACTTCGCTAGTGGCGTTTATCTATTGCCTATGGTGCAATTCGCGTGTCGCAAATTGTGCTTTGGCTAGCGAAATACCATCAAACGTTGCGTGATCGGGTTCGCGAAATCGTGCTCCATTATTTTGGAGATGATGCCTTGAGTGAGGCGTCGATCTTCTGGAATCAGAAGCAATCCAGAAGGACTGTAGATTCCTTTGGCTAGCACCATTCCCGGTTCGAGTTCGGAGAGAGTCAACTCTCGTATTTTCTTGGGAAGATTGGTCAGATTCGAGCTCTTCATGAAGAGCCGAACGGCTTCCGGATGATAAGATTTTCCAGATTCTCGGATGATCTGTTCTAGGGCTTGATCCTTGGGTAGCGTACTTTCGACAAAGCCGACGGCAACTGCGAGGTGCCGGGCGGGAATGGGAATGCTTTCGCGAGTGAGTTTGTCTGGGTAGCCTCGTCCGTCAAAGCGTTCGCGATGGGCTCGAATTGCGAGGCCTACGTCTTTGAGTGTATCGACGAATCCAGCTAGGGTTTGTCCGTAGACAGGGTAGTGGCGAATGAGCGTTTGCTCTGGTTCGTCTAAGCTTTGCGGGTCGTTTAGGCTTTTCGTAAGTAGGTCTCGAGGTAGCCCGATTTTTCCCAAATTGTAGAGCCAGGAGCTGACGGCGAGCACTTCCTTGTCGCGCTTTGAGAGTAAGTCTGATTTGGCTATTTCACGACAGATGGAGACGACCGATTTTGTCTGTTCGCCAAGGATTGGGTGGAAGGCTTCGATTAATCGAAAGCAGATTTCGAGAGAATGGCCGAAATTCTGTTCAAGTGCCTGGTTCGATTGGCTTAGGTTCTCGGATTGTTGTTCGAGATCCCTGATCTTTTCTTCCAAAGCTGCGTTGGATGACACAAGCTTTTCGTTGAGCTCAAGGGTGTCGGCGCTGAGCCGTTGGTTGGCTTCGACAAGCGCGTAGCGCTGGACGGCATTGTCGATGGTCGCCAGCACTTCTTCTCTAATCCAGGGTTTTGCGAGGAAACGGAAAATTTCGCCTCGATTTACAGCTTCGATTACAGTGTTCAGAGTGAGGACTCCGGTGATGAGGATGCGGGAGGCGTTCGGTTGGATTTGCTTGCACTTGTCCAGAAACTCCAAGCCGGTCATCTCGGGCATGCGGTGATCGGAGATGATGGTCGCGAACTGAGTATTCTCGAGGGCTTCCAAAGCTTCTTTGGCACTGGTGTAGGCCCGGACCTTGTAGCGTTCGCGCAGAAGGGTCTCCTTCATCGCCAGAAGGACGACTTCGTCGTCGTCGAGCACGAGGATTTCGCGCGATCTCGTTTCGGATAC
Source organism: Opitutales bacterium (assembly GCA_018700525.1). Taxonomy (GTDB): domain Bacteria; phylum Verrucomicrobiota; class Verrucomicrobiia; order Opitutales; family Opitutaceae; genus Pelagisphaera. Next base: position 75,412 of record JABITN010000045.1, on the reverse strand, counting down.
TCGCATAATGATCGTAAGCTAGCCTAGCTGAAGTGCTTGGACAGCTTTTTCAAGAGCCCATTTGGTTTCGAGGCTCCCGAGGCCAGCAGGCCGCATTGGCTTTGGATGCGTTCATCCATCGATTCTAGACTATCGTCGAGGGCGATTACGGCGAGTTTAGGAGACGAGGCTTCTTCTGAAAGCGTAGCGATAAGCGGGTCGAATTTTTCGTCAAGGGAGCTTTTGAAAACAAGTATGCCATCTAGGTCTTCGCGAAGTTCCTTTAGGTCGAGGAGGAGCTGGTGGGTGTCGATGTGGATGCGGAATTTCCAATCGGCACTCCGGATCGCATTGACGAGCGGGTGGCGAGTGGTGTCTTCCCAGCTGTAAATGAGAATAGTCGGCGTACGCTTGGGTTGGACGGATGGGGCTGCCGCGTCTTGGGGGTAGGTCGTCGGAGTCGCAGGGATCGTTTCGGAAAGATTCGCCAGCGGGAGGTGCATCGTGATAGAGGTACCTTCTCCGAGAGCGGAAACGATCGTCATGTCTCCGCCGAGCTCTTCGGTGAAGCGTTTTACGATAAATAGACCCATGCCTACATGGCTTTTCGGGTCTTTCGTCGTGTAGAACGGGTCGGCGACTTGTTTTAAGTGGCGCTCCTTGATTCCGTGTCCGTTGTCTTTGAATTCGATTTGGGCGGATCGATTTGGATTGTCGGAATCGGGGTTGCTGGTAGCTGCGCAGCTAATGGAGATGCTGGGTTTGTCGTTGGCAGCGTCGCTGGCGTTTGAGACTAAGTGAAGGATCGCTTGTTTGAAGCGATTGGCATCCAAGCGAGCGGGTAGAGATTCGTCGCTTAAGTTGAATATGAGCTCAACGTGCTGGGGCAGGATAGCTCGTATGTAGTCTTCTTGTTCTTTGATGAGTTGGGGTATCTCGAAGTAGCTGGCCTCTCCATCGGTCATGGAAGTAAGAGCACGGATTTGCTTGGTGATCTTTTGAGCGCGAATAGAGCTGTCGCGAATATGGATCATCGCTTCGGTCATCGTTTCCGCGTCTGATCCGGGAACGGCATAGAGTTCGCTCAGCGAGAAAATCCCAGCGATCATGTTGTTGAAGTCGTGGAGGAATCGCTTGGTGAGCGTGGTGGCAACTTCTTTCCAAGATCGTTTGACGAGAATATCCATTGCTTGGATTCGAAAGGAGTCGTCGATGATTCGCCCCAGGTAGCCGACGAGTTCATTCTCGGAATTGCGTAGGGGCGTAACGTAGTCCTTGACCGGAAGCCAGCTGCCTTTTTTCGAGGTATCGAGTCGGTAGACGATCATGGCTTCGTCTCCGCTTTCGCCTAGCTTTTCGATGACGGTTTTATATTGAGGCCGGTCTTCGGCGCAAACGAGATTTGACCAGGTTTCTCGTTCGTTTAAAAGCGTTTTGAACGATTGGGGCATAAACTCGAACGCTTTGTTCGAAAGGTAGCGAATCGTGTGGGATTTCGCATCGATCAGGTAGCAAGCGCCCGGGCCGTTTTCGATTAGGGCTTCGAATTGGCGGTCGCCCGTTTCGAGCCCTTGGATGCAGACAAGGGCCTCGCCCAGGGTGGCGCAAATCGACGGTTCTTTCGGGATGGTTTGGCTCAAAATCGTATGGATGATGGCGCGGATTGATTCGCACGCTTCCGATGGGCAAGAACCTTAGAAGTCATTTGCTGGGATGCAATGCTCGAACCAGCAATATTGGGGGAGATTTTCGGGTGATTCTGAATCTCCGATGCTTGCCGTTATCTTTCAGGCAATCGGTAGATCGCGAGTTTTATGGTTTCGTAGGGGTGATTAAACCCGGCGAGGCTTTCGACGTGGCCTATTAGTAGGTAGCCTCCTGGCACGAGATTCTGAGCGAGCCGCCCGACCAAATCTTCTTGGTTTTCGCGATCGAAGTAGATCATCGCGTTACGGCAGAAGATGATTTGGAATTTCGCTTTCCAGGGAAAGCTGTTGGAGAAGAGATTGAGGCGATGAAAGTTCAGCTTTTTGCGGAGCGTAGGATGGATGCGGTAGTAGCCGGCCATTTGTTGCTCGCCTTTTTGGAAGTATTTGCGGCACCATTCCGGTTGTACCTGTTCGAGACGATTTTTGTCGAAAACGGCCTTGGATGCGATTCGAACACGTGGTGTGGATATGCTCGGATCAGTGGCAGAGTACTTGAGCTTATTATTGCGACGCTACGAATCTTAGATCGCTCGTTATTGAACAAACTTAAGCTAGCGACGCCTTCGTTTTGTCTATCGAGCGTCATTTATCCGAATTGCCGATTTTTGTGCCATTGGTTCTTTTTGAGTGGCATTTGACACCGGGCTCGCTTGATTGTCCGAGATTGAAGATCAATCCTATGCCTACGAAGAACACAGCTACTTTGTCTGAGACTGAAAAAGGAGTTCGTATCCGCGAGCTGCTCTCGCAACGCATTCTTTTTTTGGATGGAGCGATGGGGACGATGATTCAGCGCTACAAGCTGAATGAGGCAGACTTTCGAGAGGGACGATTCGAAGACCATCACATCGACCTGAAAGGGAATAATGAGCTGCTCGTGTTGACCCGCCCGCATGTGATTACGGAAATTCATAAGGCTTTCTTGGCCGGCGGAGCCGATATCATTGAAACGAATACGTTCAGTTCGACGAGCATTGCTCAGGCGGATTACGAGCTCGAAAGCATTGTTTACGAACAAAATGTGACTGCTGCTCGCTTGGCGAGGCGAGCGGTGGACGAGTTCGTCGCGGAGAACCCGGATCGGGAATGTTTCGTTGCCGGCGCTTTGGGGCCGACGAATAGGACGGCATCGCTATCGCCTGACGTGAATCGTCCGGATTATAGGGCGGTTTCATTCGACGAGCTTAAGGATGCCTACGCGGAACAAATCCGTGCGTTGGCGGAGGGCGGAGTAGATCTCTTTTTGCCGGAGACGGTTTTCGATACGTTGAATCTAAAGGCCTGTATTTACGCTCTCGAAGAGTTTTTCGAAGAGCGAGGCGAGCGTATTCCGGTGATGCTGAGCGTTACCATTACCGATGCGTCGGGCAGGACGCTGTCAGGACAGACTGTCGAAGCATTCTGGAACTCAGTCGCTCACGCCAAGCCTTTGAGCGTGGGCATCAACTGTGCGTTAGGGGCGCAAGAAATGCGGCCTTACATCGAGGCCCTGTCGCGCTGCGCGGATTGCTTCATTTCGTGCTACCCGAATGCGGGACTGCCGAATCCGCTTAGCGAGACCGGTTACGATGAATTGCCAGAAGATACGGCCCGCTTCGTTGAGGATTTCGCGGCGAATGGTTTCGTGAATATTATTGGCGGTTGTTGCGGCACAACTCCCGAGCATATTGCCGCGATTGCTCGCAAGGCAAGCGACTATGCTCCGCGAGCCATACCGACGATCGAGCCGGCAATGCGGATTAGCGGATTGGAGCCGTTTGAAGTGAAAGGCGAAAAAGCGCCGTACGTCATGGTCGGCGAGCGAACTAACGTGATGGGTTCTCCGCGTTTCAAGCGTCTCATCAAGGAAGATAAGTTTGAAGATGCTTTGGCGATTGCTCGGCAACAGGTCGAGAACGGCGCGAATATCATCGATATCAATTTTGACGAAGGGTTATTGGATAGCGAGGCTTGCATGACGCGTTTCTTGAATCTGGTGGCTTCCGAGCCGGAGATTTCCAAGGCTCCGATAATGATCGATTCTTCCAAGTGGTCGGTTATCGAAGCGGGGCTCAAATGCGTTCAAGGCAAGTGCGTCGTCAATTCGATCAGTTTGAAGGAAGGCGAAGCGGTTTTCCTTTCCCAGGCGGCAAAAGTCATGCGTTACGGCGCTGCGGTTATCGTTATGGCTTTCGATGAGGATGGGCAAGCTGCGAGTAAGGAAGACAAAGTACGAATTTGCGAACGAGCTTACAAATTACTTCGTTCGGAATTGGACTTTCCGCCGGAAGATATCATTTTCGATCCGAATATTCTTACTGTTGGAACGGGTATTGAAGAACACAATACATACGGAATCGACTTCATTGAAGCGACGACGGAAATCAAGCGGCGTTGTCCTCTAACTCGCGTGAGTGGTGGAGTTAGCAATATATCTTTTTCTTTTCGCGGTAACAATGTCGTGCGCGAGGCAATGCATACGGCCTTCCTTTATCACGCGATTCGCGCGGGAATGGATATGGGTATCGTCAACGCAGGCATGCTAGCGGTTTACGAAGATATCGAGCCTACACTGAAGGATTTGGTAGAGGACGTGTTGTTGAATCGGAATCCTGACGCTACGGAACGCCTGGTAGACTACGCAGAAACGGTGAAAGGTACGGGCAAGGTCAAAGAGGAAAAGACCGAGGCCTGGCGCGAAGGTACCGTTGAAGAGCGGCTCTCGCACGCTTTGGTGAAGGGGATCATCATGCACATCGATGATGATACGGAAGAGGCACGTGAAAATCTGCCACGTTCTTTGGACGTAATCGAAGGACCGTTGATGGACGGGATGAAGGTTGTCGGGGAATTGTTTGGCGCCGGAAAAATGTTTTTGCCGCAGGTTGTCAAATCGGCCCGCGTAATGAAGAAGGCTGTAGCTTATTTGACACCATTCATGGAGGCGGAGAAGGCTGCGAACAATATGGTCAGCTCTCAGGTGAAAATCGTAATGGCGACGGTGAAGGGCGACGTGCATGATATTGGCAAGAATATCGTGGGAGTGGTATTAGCGTGTAACAACTACGATGTCGTTGATTTGGGGGTGATGGTTTCGTGCGATAAGATTTTGGCTGCGGCTCGTAAGGAAAAAGCGGATATCATCGGACTGAGTGGCTTGATCACGCCGTCGTTAGATGAGATGATTTACGTCGCTTCCGAGATGACGCGCGAAGGGTTAGAGCTACCGCTTTTGATTGGCGGAGCGACGACTAGCAAGGCGCATACGGCGATTAAAATAGCCCCGGCCTATGATGGACCGATTGTTCAAGTGCCCGATGCTTCATTGGTTGTTGGCGTGTGTAGCAAACTGCTTAGCGCGGAGTGCAAAGATGCGTTCGTTGCCGAATTAAAAGTGGATCAAGAGCGCTTGCGAAAGCGGCATGCGGAAGGAAATGCGAACTCCGCGCGTTTGTTGTCTTTGGATGAAGCTCGGGAAAACGGATTTACACAAGACTGGAAATCTGCTAGAATTGCGATGCCGGAATCGCTGGAGGCACGCGTGTTTGACGATGTCGATTTGAGCACAGTATTGGAGTATTTCGATTGGTCGCCGTTTTTCTGGACTTGGGGTCTGAAGGGTATTTTCCCGAAAATATTAGATCACAAGAAATATGGGGAACAGGCGGATGAGCTGTATCGCGACGCTCAAGGACTACTGAAGGATATTGTCGAAAATAAGCGCTTTCGTTTGCGAGGCGTGTACCGATTTTGGGCGGCTCAGTCGGATAGCGACGATGTGCACCTCTACAATGACGCCTCAATGAGCGAATCGCTTGGGAGCTTCCACTTTTTGCGTCAGCAAAAGGAAAAGGCTTCGGATTCGCCCTATTACAGCCTAGCGGATTTCGTGGCACCGCAGTCGAGTGGTCGCGTGGACTACTTGGGCGGTTTCGTGGTTTCTGCCGGAATGGAAGTCGAGGAATACGCGGAAACGTTTAAAGAGCGAAATGATGATTATCGGGCGATTATGATTCAATCGCTCGGTGACCGTTTTGCCGAAGCTTTGGCGGAGTATATGCACAAGCAAGTCCGCGACGAATGGGGATTCGGAGCTGACGAGGATCTCGATGTTGGCGCGATGATTAGCGAGAAGTATCAAGGCATTCGTCCTGCGGCGGGTTACCCGGCTTGTCCGGACCATACGGAGAAGGGGAAGCTGTGGGATCTGCTCGATGCGGAAACGAATACCGAAATTTCTCTGACGGAAAATTATGCCATGAATCCTCCTAGTTCAGTTTCCGGTTTATATTTTGGAAGCGCGGAAGCGCGGTACTTCAAGGTCGGGAAGATCGGCAAGGACCAGATCGAGTCGTATGCTAATCGAAAGGGAATCGAGGTTTCGGTAGCGGAGAAGTGGTTACAGCCGAATCTCGATTACAATCCGTAGAGGCGTTTTTGCAGGGCGTTTTTGTTCAGGGCCGTCCCTTGCTCCGTAACGCGATAAATAATCACTCTCAAAAACGCAGGGTGAGAGCTGGCTCGACGTAGAAGGCTGAGGGTGGAGTCAATTCAATTTGATCGCTCGGTGATCATTTTGCAGCACGTGAATTGCGGAAAAGTTAACGGCGAAGCCAAAAATAGTGCAGCGGTTGGCCTCCGCCGCGATTGGCGTGCTCAATGCTAGTGTCGTTTGGGTTTTTGTTTCCAAGATGGTAGAAACTGTAGGACTTTTTGCAGGAGCAGCAAAACAGAGGTCGGCGTTAAGGGGTTTTTCGCCGGCCTCGCCTTTTTTGGCGAACTAGGCACTCTCGACTTCTTTGCCGGTGAGGGTTTTAATGAATTTCTTCATCGCCGGCGTAAGGACGCGACCCTTGCGATGCAGGATGGCGAGCGGACGGGTGAATCCCGATCCATTGAGAGCGACCGAAGCGAGGGTGCCTTGTTTGACTTCTTGGGCGACGGTAGCTTGTGGAGCGATTGCGATTCCCGCGTCGATCTCGACTGCGCGTTTAACGGTTTCGATATTGTCGAATTCCATCACGGGTTCGATCTCGATTTTGTTGTCGCGAAAAATCTGGTCGATCGCTTTACGCGTGGGAATATCGCGATCGAAGCTGATGAATTTGTAGTCCTTGAGGGCGTCCACTTCGACAATCGATTGGTTTGCGAGTGGGTGTTCGGGATGGCAAATGGCGACTAGCCGATCTTCGCGAAAAGGGATCATTTCGATTTGGCGCGTTTTAACGGGAAAAGCGACAAGGCCGAAGTCGACCGAATTGTAAAGAATGTCCTCGTAGACTAAATTGGAACGCCGGTACTCGACGCGGACGTTAACCGAAGGAAAATCGGTCAGGAACTCCTTGATGTAAGGAGGAAGCTCGTGCAGTCCAATACTGTAGATGGTCGATATGCGGATCGTGCCGCTTATGACCTTCTTCATTTCCATCAGCTCGCTCATCAGTTTTTCGTAGACGTGAAGAATTTCCTTCGACGAGTTGTAGACGCGAGTGCCTTCGCGGGTAAGTTGGAATTGCTTTTGACTGCGGTCGATGAGCAAGGTATTGAAGTTTTTTTCCATAGCACGGGCTTGTTGGCTTACGGCGGATTGAGTGACTCCGTTGAGGCGGGCGGCTTTTGAAAAGCTTTTGGTCTCTACCAGGTCCGCGAAGATTTTGAAATTGTCTACTTGCATAGGGAAACGGTTGAAATGGAAATAATATTAGTATGTCTAATTTAGGTTAAATTAAAAGAGAAGACTCATTAATGTTTATTTCTTATCAAGAATTTGAGGAAAATCTAAGCCGAGTGCAGGCCTCGATCCTGGCTGCCGAGCAAAAATCGGGTCGTTTGGCAGGTTCGGTTAGATTGTTGCCGGTGACAAAGAACCACCCAGTGGATGCGGCTCTTTATGCTTTTCGCTCAGGCTTAAAATCAGTGGGCGAGAATAGGGTCCAAGAGGCACTTTCGAAAATGGATGACGCGGATAGCGCGATGGGCTGGGAATTGATCGGACCTTTGCAAAGCAATAAGGCTAAGAAAGTAGCGGAGTGCTTTGATCGAGTGCAGTCGGTGGACAGGGCTAAAGTGGCGAAAGCCTTGCAGCGGTATGCGTCGGAGGCGGAGCGAAATTTGGGTGTGTTACTGCAAATCAACGCAGGAGCGGATCCTAATAAATCGGGAGCTTCGCTCGAGGAGGCTTCGGCATTAATGGAATGCGCCTTGGGGCAGTCTAATTTGAAGATTGATGGGCTCATGACGATCGCTCCTTTGGACGATGATCCGGCCGTGGCACGAGCGTGTTTCGCTGCGTTGCGAAAATGCCGAGACCGCCTGGAGGCGTCTTTTGGCGTAATCCTACCGGAATTATCCATGGGGATGAGTGGCGATATGGAGGCGGCGATTCAAGAGGGTAGCACGATGGTACGGGTTGGAACGGCCCTGTATGGGAAGCGTGATTACGCGTGATTTCGTAGCTTCTCATGGAGGGAAAAACTAGGAATTCGATTACTCCTGCAGAATAGGATTGTCGAACGGTAGGGCCTTTGCAGGATGCCGCTAACGGTGTCAGGAAATAAACAACGGATTGTAGAATCGGAATCGCTTTATCTAAAAAATCGGTATCGCATTGGCGTCTTGCTCTACTTTCGGAGAGAAGATGGTCGGATCTTGCTGATTCGCCGGACTAAACGGCCCAATCGTGGCATGTGGTGCGCGATTGGAGGAAAGCTCGAAATGGAGACCGGCGAATCGCCTTTCGAATGTGCAATACGGGAAGCGTATGAAGAAGTCGGGGTGACGCTGACGGAATCGGATCTATCGATGCGGTGCATGCTCTCGGAAGAAAATTACGAAGGAACGGGTCATTGGCTGATGTTTTTGTTCGAGATCCATAGACGGCTCGCTTCTTTGCCCGAAGCGATAGACGAAGGCGAATTCGGTTTTTTCGAGTTGGAGGATTTGGCCGGACTCGGAATGCCGCCGCTTGATCGGTCGGTTGCTCTTGGGCGTATTCTAAATCCAGATGCGGCTTCATTTAGCGTTTTGAAGGCAGTCGAAGGCGTCGAGAACGACCCCGACCTTTTGGAAGTGACTCAAGTTGTGGGCACGCGAAACGCACTGAGATGATTTTGCTGATCGATAACTACGATTCGTTCACCTATAATCTTTACCAGTATTTGTTGATGCTGGATAAAGAGGTTCTCGTTCTGCGTAATGATAATGTGGATGTCGCAGAAGTCGACCGGATCGAACCGGAGCTAATCGTTGTCTCGCCGGGACCAGGCGGACCAGAGTCGACCGGAGCTTGCCGAGTAATTGTCGAAACGTTTAAGGGCCGTATACCAATTTTGGGGATATGTTTGGGGATGCAAGTTATAGCCCATGCTTTTGGCGCACGAATTGAGAAGGCTTTGGAGCCTGTGCATGGGAAGGTTCGAGTCATTCGGCATTCGGGTTCGGGTTTGTTCGAATCGTTAGCGGATCCCTTGAATGTGACGCGTTATCATTCTCTGATTGTGGAGCGAGCAAGTTTGCCGGATTGTCTAAGCGTAGACGCCGAATCGGATACTGGCGAAGTGATGGCGTTGTCTCATAAACGGTTACCGCTTTGGGGCGTGCAATTTCACCCGGAGGCGCTTTTGACGGAGGGAGGCATTTCTTTATTGGGAAATGCTCTCAAACAGGCGGACGCGTGGAGGAATCGGGAATGATGTATTCGGAGCGATTGGCAAGCTATGGTTCGAAAGAAGATATTCTTGGAGTTTTCCAGAAACGTCCGGGCTGCGTTTTCTTGGATAGCGGATCTCACCAGTATGGATTGGGGCGGTATTCAATTTTAGCCTGCGATCCTTTTAGAGAGATCATCGCTTGGGGAGGCCGAGTGGAAATCCGAGAAGGAAGTGGATGTCGGGTGGTTCAGGGAAATCCATTTGAGGTTTTACGCAAAGAGATAGCTAGGGAACGGATCTCGGACGAAGGTCTTTTTCCGTTCTATGGTGGGGCGATTGGTTACGTGGCTTACGATGCGGGCCAGATGCGGGAAAAGGAATCCGAAGTAGAAGCTCCGGATTTCCGTTTTGGATTCTATGATGGCGCCTTGGTGTGGGATCATGAATCGGGAACCTTGGATACCGTGGTGCGTTCGAGTTCGGGAAATTGGGAGGAGACTTTGCATAGGCTGAGATCGATGGTTGCGGAGGCTGGTAAAACCGGAAGGCAGTCGATATTCGAAGTTGGCGACATCAGCTCGAATTTTACGCGTGAAGTTTACATGGATCGAGTTCGCAAGACTCAGGAACTCATTCGCGAAGGAGAAATCTATCAGGCAAATTTGTCGCAGCGATTTCGAGCGAGTTTCGAAGGAAGCGGCTTGGCGTTGTATAGGCGATTGAAGAATTCGAACCCAGCACCGTATGCAGCGTATTTGAATTTTGGCGATGAAGAAATACTGTCTTCGTCCCCCGAAAGATTCTTTTATCTAAACGGTAGGGATATTAATACGAGGCCAATCAAAGGTACGCGGCCGCGGGGTAAATACGCGGAAGAGGAGGCGGCCTTTCGAAAGGAATTGGAAAGCTCTGAGAAAGATCGGGCGGAGTTGCTGATGATCGTCGATCTGGAGCGGAACGATCTCGGTCGGATTTGCGAGCCGGGTTCGATAGCGGTTAAATCATTGTTCGAGCTGGAGACTTACGCGTCGGTTATTCACCAAACGGCGACGGTTGAGGGGCGATTGAAGGAGGGGCTCGATGCGATTGATTGTTTTGGGGCTATGTTCCCTGGGGGGTCTATAACGGGAGCTCCTAAAATTCGAGCGATGGAGGTGATTGAGGAACTCGAGACGGGGCATCGTGGGGTTTACACGGGTTCGATCGGGTATATTGGTTTTGATGGTAGGGCGGATTTCAATATTGCTATCAGAACTTTGCGAATAGCGAATGGAGAATTGTCGTTCAGCGTTGGAGGAGGAATCGTTTGGGATAGCGATCCGAAATCTGAATACGAAGAGACTTTACATAAGGCAAAAGCCTTATTCGAAGCGTTGGGGGTGAATAGAAATGGCGACTAGTTTGATTATCGACGGGGTTCTCCAGGAGGGTAACAGTCTTTCATTGGAAGTTACGAGTCCGGGATTTACTTATGGTTTTGGCTTGTTCGAGTCGATTAAGTTCAAACGGAAGCGACCCTGTTTTTTCGATGAGCATTTCGAGCGATTGCAACGAGCAGCGAAAGAGGTGAGGATCGAGTTTGACTATACCATGGAGGAAATGCGTCAGCAGGCGATTCGCCTTTTCGAATCAAATCAGGCAGACGAGGGCGTTTTCAAAATTGTGGTTTCGAGCGGTTGGAAAGCTTCTCAGGTGGCAGTGTTCGTACGAAACGTTGGGCTGAACGCCGCACATGATCCGATACGTTTGCGCGTCTCGAATGTGGCGAAGGCTTCGAATGCATTTACGTCGCGGCGCAAGACTTTGAATTACATGGAAAACTGGCTCGAATTAAAGGAAGCTCAAGGTCATGGATTCGATGAATGCCTGTTTGCCAATGAATTGGGAAGCGTGACTGAGTGCTCCATGTCCAACGTCTTTTTCATAAAGGATGATGTTTTAAAGACCGCTTCGCTGGATTGCGGTCTTTTGGATGGAGTGATTCGAGGGAAATTACTTCGAATTGCCGAAGAAGATGGCATGCGGGTTGAGGAGGGTGCATATCGAATTGAGGAGATTGTTACAGCAGATGAGGCTTTCACAAGTAGCTCTGGCAAAGGTCTTGTAGGTATATCTGAAATACAAACCGATAGGCTGCACTCATTTCCAATTGTAGCGTCTCCAAGGGTTCGCCGATTGGCCGAGCGTTTGGCGGTTTTGGAGGAAGCGAGCCTAGGAGAGGATTAGAAAGATGAAAGAAGGTTTTTTGAAACTGGGGTCTCGCGATTGGGCGATTGGCGAACGGACGGGGATATTTGGAGTATTGAATGTGACGCCTGACAGCTTTTCGGACGGAGGGCGTTTCGTTAGGATTGATGCGGCCCTAGCCCAAGCTCGACGAATGGTCGAGGAAGGGGCGGATGTGCTGGATATTGGGGGCGAATCGACAAAACCGGGATTCAAGGAGGTTTCGACGGAAGAGGAGATTGCCCGAGTCGTTCCTGTCATCGAAGCGATCGCGATCGATGAGTCGATGCCAGTAGTTTCGATCGATACGACGAAGGCTGCTGTAGCGAGAGCTGCGCTGGAGGCGGGGGCGGAAATCGTTAATGATATATGGGGATTGCAGCATGACCCGGAGATGGCGTCGGTGGTGGCGGAATTCGGGGCGAGTTGCGTGCTGATGCATAATTCGCTTGGAGGTTGGCGTCGTGACGGGGTTCTCGATTCGATTAGTGCTTCTTGGGAGGAGTCGGTTTCGTTGGCGTTTCAAGCTGGGTTGAGCGAAGATCGAATCATTTTGGATCCAGGTATCGGGTTTACCGATACTCGAGAACAGGATCTGGAGATAATCCGAAACCTTGGAGCGTTGAGATCGATTGGTTTTCCGTTGCTTTTAGGCGTTTCTAGGAAACGCATCACTGGAGAACCCTTTGGACTGGGACTGGATGAGCGACTGGAGACGACCTTGGCGACGACAGCTCTTGGAATAGGCGAGGGCATTGATTTCGTACGAGTGCATGATGTGAAGGAAAATGTCCGAGTCGCGAAGATGACGGACTTAATTACTCGAGGCTAAATGGATAAAATAATTTTGAATCGGATCGAACTCCTTGGAAAAATTGGCGTTTTAGAAGAAGAAAAGCGTAGAGCTCAGCGCTATTTGGTTTCGATTGTAATCAGGGCGGATATTAAGGTGGCCGGAAGAACGGATCGATTGGGTGAAACGATTGATTATGGCCATGTTTTCGAGATGGCGAAATCGCTGATGGACGTGAGCGATTGCGAGTTGATCGAGTGTTATGCGGAGTGTCTTGCAGGACAGATATTGACGACATTTCCAAAGGCGAAATCAGTAACTGTTGAAGTATTGAAACCGGATGCTCCAATTGAAGGTTCTTTCGAGTCGGTTGGTATCGAGATAACGAGGACGCAAGGTGACTGAAGCTTATCTAGGACTCGGGAGTAATCTGGGAGATCGATCGGGTCACCTCAAAGCAGCGGTGACTGGATTGGGTAGCGTTGATGGCGTTCGAATAAAGGCTATCTCTTCAATTTATCGAACGGAGCCGATTGGGTTTGTCGATCAAGATGCTTTTTTCAATGTGGTCGTTCGCGTCGAGACTGAACTCGAACCTTTGGAATTGCTCGAGCGGTGCTTGGAGATCGAGCGGAATCGAGGAAGAGAACGATTGGAGCGTTGGGGGCCTCGGACGCTGGATATCGACTTATTGGTTTTTGGAGACCGATCGTCAAGGGATGAGCGGCTTACGCTTCCGCATCCTTTGATTGCGGAACGCGCGTTTGTTTTGGTTCCATTGCTCGAGCTATGGCCAAAGGCCGAGATTGGTGGATTGAGTGTAAAGTCGTTCCTCGATAAGTTGGGGGCGGGTGGAGTCGAGCGTCTGATCGCTTTCGAAGATTGCGAAACGGTGGCGATCGTTGGAGCAAGTCTTAAGCCTGATCGCTATTCGAATCGCGCGCAGAGAATGCTTACTGATCTTGGGCATTCGGTGATCCCGGTTTCAGCTATTGGAGTGGACGTCCTTGGGGTAGCTGGTTATCCGAATCTCGAATCCTTCGGCGAAAAGGTGGATACGGTGACGCTTTATGTCGGACCAGCCCGCCAGGAGGAAATTATTGCCGAAATATTGGTATTATCCCCGAAGCGCGTTATCTTTAATCCGGGGACGGAGTCCGTTCAAAGCGAGACAACCTTAGAAGCTGCGGGGATAAAAGCGGAGCAGGCGTGCACGCTTGCCTTATTGCAGACAGGGCAGTTCTAGAAGGGCATTGAGGGGTGCGTTTCTCGGCGGGGTTGCGATTAATCCGCGATGACCCAGAAGTAGCTGTTGTCGGTGATTTTGCGAAAGCGTCCAGTTGAAAGGTTACCGTCGTCTATCAAGGCATCGGTTTTTGCGAATTCGCTTTCGTCGAGCGATGGATTGACGACGCCGATTCCGGATGTGATACCGCTGCTGAATTCTTCGTAGTCCCAATTACCTCCCATTGACGTGCCCGATTCGAAGAATCGTTTTGCGAAATAGCCAGCTAGCTCTTCGGGAAATACACCTGGAGTGGTGTCGGGAGGCCAGATCCCAGACTCCATGATGAATGTTTCCGAGGCGTTCGCGATGGTTTTGATATCTCTGGTAAAAGCAGTTACTCGGGATTTCTTAGTGACCTTGACGAAGGTTGGGATGGCCATGGCTGCAAGTAATCCGATAATTGAAACGGTAATCATCATTTCTATCAGCGTGAATCCGCGTTTTGCTTTCGAGTGGGTTCTCATGGTCTTCTTTAGGTGGCTCATCAGATTGAATGGGCGAATTGGGTTGGCCTATGATCGCAGGTTAATTCGGTCTATCTATTTACGGACGGAAATCGACTTGCTGTTATAAAAACGGCAAAATTTACCCTAAAAAAGCAATTGGCAAAATGCGATGGGCACTAGCCTCTAGGTATCCCTAGGGGGCGCTCAATGAATCGGACAATCGGACTCAAGAGGATCCTAGAGACTCTTTTAGGGCTTCTAGCTCTTCCCAGCGCTTGTAGATCGTTTCGATTTCCGAGTCGATTTTCGAGAATTGGCTTTTCGCCGTTTCGGCGAAAGAAGGCTCGGATTTGTAGGTTTGCGGGTCGGCAAGCTTCGCGGTTATTTCATGCCGTCGCTCGTCGAGCTCTTCGATGCGTTCGGGTAATGCGTCCAATTCTTTCTGTTCTCGATTGCCGAAGCGCCGTGAGCGCGATTTCCAATCGCGTCGGCTGTTTTTCGGCTTTTCGCTTTTTTTAGGAGAGGATGCGGCGGCGTTCTGCATGCGATTTCGCCAGTCTTCGTAGCCGCCGGGATGCTCGCTGACGTTGCCTCTGCGGTCGATTACGATGAGGCTGGTAACAGTGTTTTCGAGGAAGGCTCGGTCGTGGCTTACGAGAAGAAGCGTACCTGGAAAATCCATTATTCGTTCTTCGAGTAGCTCTAGCGTTTCGGTATCGAGATCGTTGGTGGGTTCGTCGAGAACGAGTAGGTTAGCGCTTTGGGTGAAGAGCTTGGCGAGCAACAGTCGATTGCGCTCGCCGCCGGAAAGCGTTTTGATGGAGGCTCGGGCTCGATCAGGAGTGAAGAGAAAATCTTGAAGGTAGGTGATTACGTGGCGCTTGCGCCCGTCGATACTCACGGATTCGTTGCCGTCGGCGATGTTGTCGAAAACGGTTTTAGAGTCGTCGAGTTGCTCGCGTAACTGGTCGAAATAGGCAACCTGAAGTTTGGTGCCGTGTTCGACTTCCCCGGACTCGGGTTCGAGGTCGCCGAGCAAGGTTCGGATCATAGTAGTCTTTCCGGATCCGTTGGGGCCGACGATTCCTATCCGGTCGCCTCGCATGAGTTCGAGAGAGAAAGGATTGAGGATCTGTTTGCCGCCGAGCGAAACGCTCACGTCTGTAGCAGTCGCAACTTTGCGTCCCGACTGGTTGGAGCCTTGCATCGTAAAAGTAGCTGTGCCTTGGCGGCTTCTTTGGGCTGCTCGCTCGTCGCGCATTTTTTTGAGGGCTTTGACGCGACCTTCGTTACGAGTGCGGCGGGCCTTTATACCTTTGCGAAGCCAGGCCTCTTCGAGAGAGAGCTTTTTTTCGAAGGCCATTTGGTTCTTGGCCTCGGTTTCGAGAAGCTCTGCCTTGCGGTCGAGATAAGTGTCATAGTCGCAGCGATAGCTGGTGACTGCGGCGAGATCGACTTCGACGATGCGAGTGGCGACTTTGCGGAGGAACGAGCGATCGTGAGTAACGAAAATAATAGTGAGATCGCTTTTCAGGAGGAAATTTTCAAGCCAGAGAATGGATTCGAGATCCATGTGATTGGTCGGCTCGTCGAGGGCGAGAATTGCAGGT
The DNA here is from genome assembly GCA_018700525.1 of Opitutales bacterium. Classification (GTDB taxonomy): domain Bacteria; phylum Verrucomicrobiota; class Verrucomicrobiia; order Opitutales; family Opitutaceae; genus Pelagisphaera. Next base: position 59,733 of record JABITN010000045.1, on the reverse strand, counting down.
TCGGTGGAAAGCGCTTTACCGAGCAACGCGCGTCGTTTCTGTCCGCCGGAGAGAGAGCCGAATTGTGTCTCAAGTTCGAGTCCGAGATCTTTCGCTAGGCGTTCGACGCGTTGTTCGATTTTCCATTGGGCATCGGGGTCGAGATCTTCGCTTTCCGATCCGCTGCGAATTCGGGATAGAGCTTCGCCTGCCCTGCCGAATCCGCTAGCGATGACATCGAACACGCTTCCGCTTATGGCTTCGGGAATCTGTTGAGAGAGGGTGTTTGCCCCGCCTCCTTCAGGGAAGGCGATGAGTCCCGAGTTGGGGCCGTAGATACCTCCGATAACTTTGAGAAGGGTTGATTTGCCGGCTCCGTTTCGACCGAGTACGCAAACGCGTTCTCCTTTGTCGATATGGAGGGAAATATTTTCCAGAACGGGAGGTCCGCTGAAACTGATCGTGATGTCTGTAAGGCTGAGGACTGGCATTTTCGAAGGGGTTATTGGAGCCCTTGAGGCGGTTGGAGCAACAGAAAACGAATTGGGCCATTCCTGTCTCGAAGCTTTAGCTTGAAAGCCCGTACTGCTTCATTCATCTCTAGGTCCTTCTTCCAGAACTCCTTCTAACATGTCGAACCCTCTGTATAACGGTGTCATAGCAAACAATTTGGCGGAAATGTATCGCTTAGCGGCTGAGCGCTATGGTGATTTACCGGTATTCGCCTCTCGAGTTCGAAGCGGAGTCTTCAAGCCGATTAGCTACAATGATCTTTACGAAACGGGTTTGCGTCTTGGTACGGCCCTGATCGAGATTGGAGTGAAGCAAAGAGACCACGTTGCTATCTTATCGGATAATTGCGTTGAGTGGAACATGGTTGATTATGGGACCTTGATGGTGGGCGCCGCGGATGTCCCGCGTGGAACGGACGTAACTAATCAAGAAATTGAATACATAATCAATCATTCCGATAGCGAAGTGGTATTCGTCGAGAACAAGCGCTTGCTTGACCGAATGATAACGTTGATGCCGCAGATGGAGAAGGTCCGTCACTTAGTTTTGATGGACCGAAAGGCGGAGGCGCCGCAGGGAATATTGTCTTTGCAAACCTTGATTGAACGTGGCCGTTCGCTTCGCGAAGAAGGAGACCGGCAGGTCGAGGATCGGATGGAGCGAATTGCGCCGGACGATCTTTTTACCTTAATATATACTTCTGGTACCACTGGTACGCCTAAGGGTGTAATGCTGACTCATGCGAATATGGCATCGCAGGTGAAGTTTCTACCGTTTTTGTTAGAGTCGAATGACCGCGTACTCTCGATTTTGCCGGTTTGGCACAGTTACGAGCGAGTGTTTCAAATGATCGCGGTCAGTAATGGTTGCTGCACTTATTTTACTAGTTTGCGGAGTCTCACGGATGATTTGAAAACGGTGAAGCCGACGATGATGGCTTCGGCTCCAAGGTTGTGGGAGAACCTATACCTACGCATTTTGAAGAACGTCCAGGATTCGCACTGGATTCGTCGGGGACTTTTCAAGGTAGCGTATTTTTGTTCGCGAATGGTGAAGGGGTCGCTCTTTTTCTTGCAGGGCAAGAAAATAGATTTAAAGGGCCGGAACGCAGTCGCGTCGTCGGGCTTAGCGGTTTTGCATGCGCTGCGCGTTCTCCTGTTTCTCCCGCCATACGTCGCGCTGAACGCGGTCGTAATTGAAAAGCTGAGACAAATTGTTGGGGGCAGCTTTAAAGGGACTGTGTCTGGGGGTGGGGCTTTGCAGCCGCATGTGGATGAGTTTTTCAACTACATAGGAATATGCGTACAGGAGGGCTATGGCTTGACCGAAACGGCGCCGGTAATCGCCGTTCGTACGCTCCGTCGGTTGGTTATCGGTACGGTCGGGCCTTTATATGAGGAAACGGAATTGCGGATCATGGATTTGAATACGGGCGAAATTCTTTTCCCGAATACTTCTAACCCGGGCGAAGGTCGTGGATTGAAAGGGGAGGTTCACGTCAAAGGGCCGCAGGTCATGAAAGGCTATTTCAAGAACGAGGACGCGACGAGTCGTGTCTTGAAGGATGGCTGGCTGAATACGGGTGATATCGGAATCTACACATACAATGATTGTCTCAAAATTGTGGGACGGTCGAAGGATACGATCGTATTGCTGAACGGCGAGAACCTGGAACCGATTCCAATAGAAGCGAAACTGTGCGAATCGCCATTGATCGATCAGTGCATGATTGTGGGACAGGACCAAAAGCAGCTAGGAGCTTTGGTCGTACCTTCGCTCGAAGGATTTGCGAATCAGGGATTCTCCAAGGAATCCGTAGCGGCGCTTGCGGAAGATTCGGAGGCTCATGATCGCATTGTCAAAGAGGCGAAGCGGCTGATCTCGAATGAAAATGGTTTTAAGACATTCGAACACATCCATGGAATTGCACTTCTTCCCAAGCCATTTGAGGTTGGCGAGGAGATGACTAATACGTTCAAAATCAAGCGTCACGTCGTAGACGAAAAGTACGGAGACTTGATCGGATGGATTTTTAGCTAGCAGGCCGCTCCGGTGGGGGCGTGTAAGAGCGAGTAGTAATCTAGCGGATCAGTTCGAATTTATTGTGCCGAACGAAGTAGAGGGCCGCCGCCGTTAGAAGCAGGTGAGTGCCGATGGCACTGACATTGCTGCTGTTGTCCAGCAGCATCATGCCGAAGGCCAGGGAGACGTAGTTCAGGGCAATGACCGCGAGGGTGTGTTTGGTTCGAATCCCCAGGAAGAGTAGTAAACCTAGGCTTATTTCGATGTAGGCGAGGCAGTGGAAGTAGGGGGATGACAGAAAATTCGGTAGGTTTGTATTGCTGCTGAAATTCTGGGTTTGGCTGGCTACGAAACCGTCATAGAGGTTTGAGAAGCCATAGTCTCCTTCGCTGTCTTGAAATTTTCCTAGTCCGGCGACGATGAAGCGGAGGGCCAGAAACAGTCTAAGCGAAAGGAAGGCCCAGGTTTCGGCGGACCATTGGAGGAGGGATTGATTTCGTTGGTGGGAGTGTTGTCGTTTTGCCATGATCAATGTTTGGGTATTGGGTGCGAGTTGAGCCAGCTTAGGGTTTGGTCCAGCTTTGGCTGAATAGCGTGTCCTTCACCATTTGGTTCTCGAATTGGAACCATTCCTTACGCGTGTATTTACGGAGGAAGTAAGTGACGAGCGTCGAGGTGTTGACGATGAAGAAGGAGTAAAGCAATGCAGGCCAGAGGATGTCGCCGGAGATTTCCGCGCTAAAGCTGAGGGTGATGATCGCGAAGGCTAGGGGACCGTTTTGGATACCGGTTTCGAGAGATACGGTCCGACTGCTCCGTTGGTCCATGCCGAGGACACGACTGAAGAAATAGCCGAATAGAAAGCCGCCCAATCCGAGGAAGACGCTCGCAACGAGAATGAAAGGACTGGTTTCTTCGGGGTTCAGCATCCGGTCTACGTTGCGTGGGAGCCAGCTGATTATCAGGAAAATGATTACTATAATGCCGAGGGCACTGCCGGTCTCCTCCATGTTTTTGCTCCAGCGTTTGCTCTTTGATTTGAGAAACATGCCTCCGGTCACCGGGAGGAGACAGATGAGCAGCGAGCCGATGACTTTGCCAAAGTCGATTTGGATTTCGTCGCTAGTAAACGGCCCGGCATAGATGGTCAGCAGAATCGGCATCGCGAAGAGGGCGACCGCGGTGGTTAGCGTGCTGAGCGAGATACTGAGGGCTAGGTCGCCTTTTGCGAAGTAGTTGAATAGGCTTGATGTGGTTCCCGATGGGCAGCAGGCGACAATTATGAGCCCGATAGCGACTGGATCGGAGAAGTTGAAGAGTTTCGCCATGGAGAAGGCGAGAGCCGGCATAATGAGATATTGAGAGAGAAAACCGACGATGGCGGGCTTGGGATGCCTAGCTGCAGTCCTGAAGTCCTTGATGGAGAGGGTGCAGCCAAGACCGAACATGATCACGAAAGTCATTAAAATGAGCAGATTCGTCTCGGTGGGGGTGAGCATGGTGGGAAACGCTAATAAAAAGCGGTATCCAGGCCAGAAAATAATGAGAGATAAGCAGTTGGGGGATTATTGGTCAGTGTAAGACGGTTGGATCGAGAGAGGAGATCGATCGGGTTTAATGGCGGAAACTTAACTAATCTGGACTTGGTGTCGATAGGGTTAGCTAGATGCGTATCTTCCTATCAGTCGTTTGCTTGTTGGCAATTGGTCCCTTTGTTGTGGGCAAGCAGCCTGACTTTGTGCCCACGGAAGGACAGATTTCGGATCATCGAGCAAAGGTGTTTGAGATCGCTCGAAACTATATCGTAGAGACATTCAATTTGGTTCCGATCGAAGAAAGCCAGTTTAATCCGGTTCGGTTTAACTCGACAGGGATTTGGGGCGACTTCGAAACTCGGGTCAAAGATCTGGGTGATCATCGATTCGAAGTGATGGGGTGGGTCAACCCGGAAGGTCATCGCAACGAGCCGATGATATGGTCGGTCGTTGTGCGTTACGAGTTGGTCAACCCGGAAGGTTGGATGTATCGCGGCGTCGATGAGGTCTTCGTAAACGAAGCAGTGATTACTTCCTGGAGGTTCGAGGATTTTTGGAGCGTTCCTTACGAGGCGAATTATTCCGCCAAATTAGTTGCGCAGCACGAAAGGCGCTAGACGTCGTTTATTGCACCATCGCCTTTAAGCGCGACGTCGGAAAATACTTTCCGGGGCATAACGTGTGCTTGGGATGCATGAGAGTATGCGTGGTTATATACTTGGCAGGAATTCCCGTTTTGTCGCGTAGGTAGGAAATCAATACTTCGAGCTGCTCCATTTGCTTTTCCTTTGGGCGAGATTTTTCGAAGTTGCCGATGAGGCAGATACCGATCGCAATTTGATTGTGGGCCCAGATCTTCATGTGGCCGCCGTGCAATTGCTTTTTCCAGCGATCTCCGACGAAGATGTCTCCATTGCTTGTGCCGCGTGTTCCGTTTTCGATCACGAAGTGGTAGGCCAGCCCGTTTTCCATATTGCGTTCTTCTTTGTGAAAGCGAGCCATGTTGATAGCTCGATCAGCTGGTGTTCCGCTATGGTGGATTACGATGTTTTTCCATTGCCCTCGTTTTACCGCGATTTTGTCGAGAGCGGCTTTGACGCCTGCGGGTAAGCGTGCGTACTTGGATGCGGCTGCGGCTGAACTGGACGGGATGCGTATGGTTTGGCCGAAGCGGATTTTATTCGCATTTCGGATACCGTTATAGGCGGAGAGTTGCTTGGTGCTGAGACCGTGCTTCGAGGCGATCGACGAGAGGCTGTCTCCGGGCTTGATTTTGTATGAAGTGAATGCGGGGGCGGCTCCGGGGATTTGAAGTTTCTGTCCGATACGGATTTTGTCCGCATCTTTGATCTTGTTGGCCGTCTTGATTGATGCGACGGATATTTTATACGATTGAGCGATCGTCGTGAGGTTGTCTCCCTTACGAACTACATGCACTAAAGCCTCGGCGCAAGGAAAGGCGAGGAGGAGCGAGGCGCAGGTAAGTATTTTGAAGATACGCATGGGCGAAGGTTTAGGCACTGACTTTCATGATCTTCTTAAGCTGTTTGCGATCCTCCGACCGGACGATGAATCCGATGCAGTTCTTCGATCTGCATTGACAAGGGTGATCCTTCCAATGTTCCAATGCGTATCCGTAATCGAATGTCAGCTCATCGCCTTCGGCTATTTTCGAAAGGGCGACGAACCAAATCTCACCTTCGATGTCTTGGGCTTCGCAATTGGGATTGCAGGAGTGGTTGGCGAGCCGAGCGATATTCCAGTCGAAGTTGCCGTCGAGGTCGTGCTTGTCGTCGAGGTCGAAGATGTAGACGGAGCCTTCGTTGGTGAATTGAGAAGACTCGAACTGGTTTAATCCAATTTGAGCGGAATTGGTTTTGGAGATCTTTTGGCCGAGGTATTGGATGATGTAAGCGTCCTTGGGAATGTCTTTGGCGGCGAATAGGCCACGATTGTGAATTGTCGAGGATGTTGCCAAAACGTAGGGGAATTCCGGTGGATTACCGTTTTTATCGAGTCCGAAAAATTTTCGTTTCTTCGATTTTTTAATCTTATTCTTGTTCTTCTCTTTTGCCATGCGGGTTCTCTTGAATTCCAAGGCGGTCTAGCAAATCCGTACGGTCAATGCCGCTGAATGCAATCCATTTCTGGCGACCAGTCTCGCCGCTTTGGAGGGTGATTCGGCTTTTGGAAAGTTGGGTCTGTTTCGAAAGAAAGGCTATAAACGCTTTGTTGGCTTTGCCGTCGATGGGCGGCGATTGGATACGGATTTTGAGGGTATCGTTTTCCCGTGACGCGATTTGGTTTCGAGATGCATTGAGGATCACTTTGATGGCGAGAAGGGTAGACTCGGGAGTATTGGCTTGCGGCATTGGCGATCTCTTTTGACTGATAGCGGTGATCATCGTGCTTGCGATGAAGGCACGAATTGCTCTATCTGCTAAAAACATTCTGTGGAACGCGACCTGCATACCGAAGGTCAATTGTTATCGTAATGAAATTTAAACCAAGAAGACCCTCAACCCATGCCCAAAATCGTGAAGTTTGGCGTAGCCGATTGGATAAGCCAATGGGACCGGGTATGTTGGTAACATTGATCCCTACTTTGTTGTTGTGCGTCTTTCTTATTTTAGCCGCTCCGTATCTAAAACCGATCGTAATGCGGATTTTGAAGGTCGAGAAAGATCATCTGATGGTGAATATTGAACTCGCCGAAGATAAGGAAGTTGCGGTTCCAGCAACGCCTCCGCCAAATCCGGATCTAGCGATCGCCGAGATTTATCAGAAGCTTTATGACGAGCAGGGCTTCGATTGGCGGAATCCGCCGGAAATCGAAATCCCGGAAATCGAACGCGAGGAGATTCAAAAGGAGATCAAGCCCGTAGAGGTGGAATTGCCGCTAATGATGAACGTACCATTGATTCTTCGCAAAGAAGTTTCTGCTGAGTAGGGCTTAAGCCGAGACTCCGATTAATGAGAAACGACGAGTCCACGGATTCGTCATTCTTATTTTGAAATTGTTATGATGGGCTAGACGAAGCAGTACTTGCCTTGGAGAATGGCGTCAGCTCGTTGCAAGCAATCGCTCACGTCGGTGACCAGGTTCCATAAGGTTTGCTCGCCCTCGCCAAGGAGGTTGAGTACGAGGAGATCGGGTCCCATTTCTTGGTCGGGCAATTCGTCGCTTTCTCGAATGACGCCGGTGATCCATTTGGAAAGTTTGAGTAAGCAGGCCATTTTGCCGGTTGTGATGCAATCTAGCGGCGAGTATTGAAAGCGGACGGGATCGGTGAAGGAATCTGGAAATCCCCACGATCGAAAGAGCGTGTATGAGAGCCCGGAGCTGCCAAAGCTTTTGAGTCGGGAATTGAGGTGTCCGAATGGAGCTCCTTCAGCGACTTCATTCTTATGGGCCTCGGCCTCCGATATAGCGGACGCTAGGGAATGAAGCAGTCCGATCGAGTAAGCTTCATGCGGATCGAGCTTGTGCTTAGCAGCGAGGCTTTCCATGCATACGGCGCAGGTGACGGCACGTTTCCAGGCTTCTGGACTGTAGCTAGAGACATCCTCAGTTTCGTCGCAATATTGGTAGGAGTAGATACCAAGGAGATCGTACATACGTTCGAAGCCGACTGCGGTGGCAGCCTGCTCGATACTTGTGTAACCGCCTTGGCGAGCGTTCTCGAGTTGATTGGCCTCACGCATGATGCGAGTTGCTAAAAGTGGTTCCAGGCGGATGAGAGCGATTATCTCGTCGGGGTTGATGTTACCTTCCGTGACGAGCGTTTTAAAGCTGTTAGAAATTCGCGGGGCGGGAGTCAGTGTCTCAAAGCGTTTTTGAAGCTGTTCGACTGTGGTGTTGATTCGTTGCATGCCCACAATAAACGCCTCTAAACCAATGAATTTAAGCGTTTTGGACTAGATTTAGTAATCGAATCTATTGCCGCTTGAGCACCTTTCCAAAGTCACCCATAAAGCATGGAGAATATCCTCTATCGTTGATATGCGGGATATTCGCAAACCCCGTGAGATACTCTCTCGACGAAAGGCGATTCAGCCTGGAACCGATTGTTGGGCCTGCCCTTCGAGCTTGGTTAGAAGGAGTCTTAGGTCTTTGAGTCGCCGGAGGTCGCCCTTGCTGAGTTGTATAGATCCTGTGTCTAGCGAACCTAGAATGATGGCAGATACCTTTGCATCGGCCAATATGGGCAAAATGACGAGCGATGCGTTGCGATCCTCGGTGTCGATCCAATCGGAGATGACGGAGAGTATTTTCCCGGCGTTTACATCCTGTATGAGAATGTCTTCTTTGCGGTTAATGCAAATACCGAAAATGTCCCGTTTTTATCGGATACGAATGGGCGATTGCGGATTGGTTTAAAAAGGTCGCCATGAACGAAGCGGCTAGCGAAGCATTCGGTTTCGCGCTCCTCTCGTATGAAGGCCATGACACTGTACAGATTAAGCCCATCTTTTATCGCTTGGGTCGCGATTTGGTAGATTTTTCCGGTATCGATGGTTGGTTTGGGTCTCTCTATGGCAATCTGATCGAGTTCTTGATGGAAGTTTGCCTCGGCTATCGCCTTCTTTTCTTCGATCCTCATATTAGGTTTTATCCTGGAGAGCGCCTCTAGGCGGGCCCGTTTTGCGTCGGCAGGCAATTCAGGTAGCTGATTCGCCATTGATTCGGGCTTTTAATATGCCGACTGTGTGAGCTACCCTGGAATTGGTACCTATAGTTTCCCGTAGTTTCGAAGCGATGAGCATACGAAAGCGAGTTCGGGGTCGAGGTTTAGGCTTTCGTTCCGCGATAGGTGTTGAGCCACCAGACCGCTGCACATGGAAATTCCTGTTATTTCGTGTTGTTCGTAAGTGTTTAGACGTTGTGACGAGTTTTCGACTAGAAGAATGGAAATCGTGAGGTTTCGAATCTCAAAGCAAGGATTGCCTCTGGAATCGCTGAAATTCAATCACCTCCAACCTTGAATGCCATGGTGTCCGAGGCACTGACGATCTTTTCAGCTGTACTTGGATCGCAACCAATAAGTTCCGAAAGATCGGTGATGGACACCGACGAACTTTGATCCGAGAGCTTCTGAACGATTTGAATGATCTCACTAATTGCAGCAGATCGTTCTCGATCGCGGAAATAGTGGGCCAGTCTAGTTGATCGTTATATTAGATCGCGATGCAGTAAATCGGTTGGATTGATGACGATGGAGCATAATCTGAGTTGAATTACTACGTTCTAATAAGCGCTTTTGCTTTTGGTAAGCCATTAGGGCATTGCTCTGATTCCCAAAATGGTGAGGCCGTACGGATTCATTATATTAGCCACCCCTGCTGGATTACGGTCGGACTCGCTAAGCAGTTTGGAATTGATGCCCTATCTGGCGACGTCTTTAATCGCTCCCGACGTATGGGTTGCGCTAACTTGGTCATTGATTTTTCTCTAGCAATCGATTTGTTAAAAGCGTTACGCGAGACCCCCAGCTTTGGGGTCTCGATTTTTTTGAGCTTATGGAAGTGATTTTTTCAGGAGTCGGATCAATTGTCGCGGGTTTTGCGGCTGCGTATTCGATTGGCTGGCTACTTATCCGGCAGACTCGAAATCGATCTCAAGAGCATGCGGCTTCGATCGTAGGCTTAGCGAAGCGCGAGGCGGAAGTGGTGGCGAAAGAAGCGACATCGGCCCTCCAGCTAGACATTGATGAAAAACGAGGGGCTTTCGAACGGGAATCCAAACGTATCAAAATGGAATTGGAAGTTCGTTTGAACGAGATCCATTCCCACGAGGAGAGCTTAGCCACTTTGGGTCAAGAGCTTAGGCTTCGCGAAAAGAATATCGAGCTGGAGCTCGATGAAGTGCGAGCCAGCAAGAGCAATTTGCTGAAAATGTCGGGCAATGTGCAGCGAACTATGGCCAATCTCGCTTCGATGGATGTCGAGGAAATTAAAAGTGAATTGAGAGAGCAAGTAGAGCTCGAATGCTGCGATGCTTTGGCTCGAATGCGGAAAGATCTGTTAGAACGTTCGGAAGTGGACGTTAATCGTGAGGCTAACCGTACTTTGCTGGCTGCGATGCAGCGGATAGCGAGCAAGCCTAGCAGCGAGATTAGTGCATCGATCATTCAGCTACCGAATGACGACATGAAGGGCCGCATCATCGGTCGGGAAGGTCGCAATATCAAATGTTTCGAAACGGCGACTGGTACGACCTTACTAATCGACGAATCGCCGCGACTGGTGCTTATTTCCTCTTTCGATCCGGTTCGTCGCGAGATCGCGAAAACAGCTTTGGAAGGGTTAGTCAAAGATGGTCGTATCCATCCGGCGACGATCGAGGAATTTGTAGGGGCTGCGCGTGCGGATGTTGACGGAATGATAGAGAAGGCGGGCGACGCGGCGATCAATCAGCTTAAAATTTCTCGAATGCATCCACAGATAGCTACTCTGCTGGGCAAATTGAAATTCAGGACTTCGTATTCGCAAAACGTTTTGGAGCATTCAGTTGAAGTGGGGATGCTCTGTTCGATTATAGCTTCGGAGCTGGGGCTGGACCCGAATTTGGCGAAGCGCGCGGGTTTGTTGCACGACATAGGCAAAGCGATTGATGGAGAATACGAGGGCAGCCATGCGATTGTGGGGGCCGACTTCGTCAAGGCTCGCGGCGAAAACGATATTGTGGTTAACGCAGTCGCGGCTCATCACGAAGAAGTGCCGCCGGAATCGCTTTATGCGGGAATCGTCATTTTGGCCGATACTATTTCTGCAGTACGTCCGGGCGCTCGTGCCGAATCAATTTCAGCATACATCGATCGTTTGCAGATTCTCGAAACTTTGGCCCGTTCGTTTGAGGGAGTGAAGAATGCTTATGCTATCCAGGCTGGACGTGAAGTGCGTGTGGTAGTCGATCCCAGCTCGATTTCCGATGAGGACGCGAGCAATCTTTCAATTCGCATGCGGGAGCGGATCGAAGATGAATTAGACTATCCCAGTTCGATTCGAATTATCGTGATACGCGAGCAGCGTTACGTCGAAACAGCGAAATAGCGATCGGTTGGAATATGGCTATTCGAAAGCCTGCAACAACTGGGCTATGCGTTCCTTGAGCGTTGTGTCGAGCGTTGCTGCCATGGATTTGTTTTGGTCGTGGCCGGCACCGTGAATTTTGGCCGCAATGATCTTGAGAGTTTCAATGGATGGTTTGAGCTTGGCTGGTGCCTGAGGCTCGAGAGTTATAAGCGCTTTGGTCAGCGCAATTTCCAGGTGATGCATTTCCGCGTATTGTTCGTTTTGCGTAGCGAGGGTCATGGTTTCCGCTAGGTTTTGAATGTGCTCTAATAGCTCGCCTGTATTCATCGTTTGGACGGGAGCGGACTCGTACGCTTGAGTCTCTCTTTCAATCGAGTGGATATCCAGTTGATTGTCGCTGCACGCCGATAGAAGCGCAAGGCCTGCGAGGAACGAAAGTATAAATATCGATTTCATTGTATTCAAATACTGGGCCTAGAGACGTGGCTATACGTTGGAAGCATTGAGAATTTGTAGAACTTCGCCATGGAGATTGGGCGAGGTGGCGACGATGGAGTTACCGGTGGCGGGATTGCCGCCCTCCCAATCGGTAATTTTCGCGCCAGATCCGCGAATGATTGGGACGAGGGCCATGATGTCCCAAGGGCTCATCTCCGGGTCGAGCATTATGTCTGCGTTTCCAGTCGCGAGGAGATAGTAGCCGTAGCAATCGCCCCAAGTGCGTGTGAAGCGAGTTGCCGCAACCAGTTTTGCGAAGGCGTCGCCATTTTGGTGGCGGGCGATGTCGGCTTGATCGGTCGTAAGGAGAATCGCGTCTTTTAGCTGGCGGTTCGTGGAGGCTTTGACGACCCTGCCGTTGACCGCGGTTGTCTTGCTGTCGCTAATGATACGTTTGCCGAGAGCCGGGAAATTAATGCAGCCGAATATTGGTTCCCCCTCCTTCATAAGGGCGATCATAGTTCCGAAGAGCGGGCAGCCGGCGGTGTATGTTTTAGTGCCGTCGATAGGGTCGATGACCCAGGTAAAAGCCGAGTTCGGGTTGATGTTCGGGTACTCTTCGCCTTTGATACCGTGATCGGGAAATACAACCTGAATTGCTTCGCGGATTTGGCGTTCGGTTTCTCTGTCGGCAAAAGTAACCGGCGTTTCATCACCCTTCAGCTCGATTTCCAGATCTGGATCTTCGTAGAGCGAAAGAATGATTTTTTGCGTCTCGGTCGATAGTTTCCGAGTGAATTCGTCAAATTCGTCAAATTGCATAAGATAGGAAGTCTTAGATTGCGCGGATGCTTCTTTGGGTTAAAGCCTTTTAACTGATAAGATGGAACTCTACTGGGATGAAATACCGATTCATGTAATCGATTTCGAAGGCGGACCGCAGTGCGGCATCGTAGAGTTCGGGGTGGTTACTCTGAGGGGATACTCGATTGAATCCGTCGCCACGCGCATTTGCCGCCCCAAAACGGCGATATCGAGACGGGAACAAGCCGTTCACGGAATCGGAACATCGGAAGCGGTTTCCGAGCAACCGTTTAAGGATGAGTGGGAACGCTTTGCCAAGTTGCGCGAGACGGGGCCGGTATCCGCTCATTTCGCCTCGGCGGAGAATTCCATGATTAAGTCCGTTTTCCCTTATCCGCGGAAATCACCGAGTTGGGTTGATAAAAATCGATCTGTTGCGAAATGGGGTCCTTGGTTAGATACAGGGGTATTGTATCGAGATAAAAGTGATAAAACGAATTCTCTAAATTTGGAAGAGCTGATTCTTCGCTATGGCCTGCAAACGGACTTGGAAGACCTGGGGCGCGCTTATTGTCCGGTCGGCCGTCAAGGCTATCACTGTGCCTTGTTCGATGCTTTAGCGTCTGCCTTGTTACTTTGCAATTATTGCCGAGAGCTTTGCGATGAACGTCTGACCTTGCTGCAATTGGTGGCACGCAGCCAAGGCAACTCGGTTAAGCGCCAGAAGGTCGAGCAGCGAGAATTGTTTTAGGAGGTTGATGGTGTCTGGCCTCCTACCAGAAAATAATACCGCTTGATTGCTGTGTTTCGGGGGGCAATAGTGACGGTCGATTAACGAACTTCAATGCGTTGTAGATACCAAATCGATTCTGGGAGAAGGAGTCTTTTGGAGCGAGAATGAGCAGTGTATCTACTGGGTGGATATCGATGACTTCATTGTTCATCGTTTCGATCCTGCGACCGGAGAGAATATTGGTCGCAATGTTGGCAAAAAAGTCGGGACTGTGGCATCCACTCAATCGGGCAAGCTCGTGCTGGGACTGTCGGATGGCGTTTACGGTTTTGATTTTGAAACGGAAGAACTCACCAAGTATTGCGATCCTATGCAGGGAAAATCGAAAATCGCTTGAACGACGGAAAGGCGGAAAGGCGGGTCCGGATGGGCGGTTCTATGTTGGTTGTATGGGTGAGAAACAGTCGGATGGGCTTTATCGAATCGAGGCCGATGGTCGCTGGACGGAAATCGAAAGCGGTATTACCTGTTCCAATGGATTAGTTTGGAGTCTTGATAATAGGACTTTTTATTACATCGACTCGCCGACCCGAAGCGTGGTTGCTTATGATTTCGATATTGAAAAGGGAGAGCTATCGAATCGAAGAACGATTATCGATGTTGATCCGGGAATGGGAATTCCTGATGGTATGACAATCGATTTGAAAGGTATGCTATGGATAGCTCACTGGCAAGGGTGGCATGTTCGTCGTTGGGATCCGAATACGGGTAACGTTTTGCAAGAGGTCCCAATTCCCGTCAAACGATTGACCTCTTGCGCATTTGTCGGAGCGGACTACCAAGATCTTTACGTTACGACTTCCAGTGTTGAGGTGACGGACAAGGATTGGGCCGGTGAGCCCCAGACTGGCGGTCTTTTTCGCATCCGGATGGATGTTGCGGGAGTACCGTGTTTTGCTTTTGGGGGTTGAGGGAAGTTCCCAATATTGAGTTGAAGGACTATGCGGTCACGGTAGAGGCCAATGAAGAGGGCCCTAGTCTGAACGATGAGAGGAACAATCGTAAGCAAAAATATTTCCGGAAAATATTGAATATTACATACAGGGAATAGGGGAAACGTTTGTTTCGGGGGAACGTGTGCGAAATAGAATTCATTGTAGGCGACTCTACGTTTTGATTTGTAGGAGGCTCGATAACTAGCTTTCCCACAAGATGGATTGTTTATGGCCCATTTGTATTGCTCCAAAGTGAATTGGGCGTTTTCAGAATCTCATAGTGGCTCCATCGATCCAGACAGTTTCTCGGGGCATGAATTTTTTGGAAAATTTTCTCATGGAACCTTCCTATTAAGGAACTCGTCAGTGTGGGACTGAAAGCCGCAGTAGGTGGGCTTGGCTATTTTCAAGGGGACTTCATTGGGTTAGAGGGGACTATCAAAAGTAGCGAGCGTCACCCTGATAAACTAGGTGGATGGGCGTACGATAGTTTTACGAACCTAGAAGGAGAAGAGGTCAATAAAACGGCAAAGATGTTCGAAATCACGCTCCTAGTTTACCGCTGGCAGTTCCACTCTTCACCTATCAATTGGCGTTGTTTTAGAGGGTAGCTTCTTTTTCGGCTAGTTGATCGGAGGCTTGGCTCCAGGCTTCGTAGGTTTTTTCGAGGGTTGCTTTGTTGCGGTCGTATTGACGCATTGCTTCGGCGGCGGCGCCGGTTTTGAAGAAGCCTGGGTCGGCCATGTTGGCTTCGAAGGTTTCTTGTTCGGTTTCGAGCTCGGCGATTTTGGACTCGAGCTCTTGGCTGCGTTTTTTGAGGGGGCTGAGTTCGGCGACCATTGCGGCGCGGCGTTGTCGGCGTTCTTTGGGAGACAGGGTGGATGGCTTCTTTTTGGGAAAATCGACTTGCCCGTTGGTTGGGTTTACTGGTTGGTCGGATTCGAGCTGCTCGACATGTCGGAGGTAATCGGATACATTTCCTGGGAAGAGGGAAAGTCCGTCTTTTCTGACTTCTAGGGTCTTGGTGGCGATTCGATCGACGAAAGCTCGATTGTGGGATACGATAATGAACGTGCCGTCGAATTCGCTTAGGGCCCGTTGGAGGGCATCTTGCGAACGCATGTCGAGATGGTTGGTGGGCTCGTCGAGAATGAGGAAGTTCGCTTGTTGAGTAAGTATTTTGGAAAGGGCTAGCCGATTGCGTTCGCCGCCGGAAAGGACGTCAGTTTTTTTGAATACATCGTCACCGTGGAAGAGGAAGGCTCCGAGGGCGGTGCGAAGTTGAGTGTTGGTCTGTCCTGAGTTGGCTTTCTCTAGCGTTTCGATAACCGAGTCGCGTGGATCGAGTTCGTCGGCTTGATGCTGAGCAAAGTAGGAGAGGATTGTGTTGTGACCGAGAGTTCGTTCTCCCTCTTGGAAGGGTTCTATGGCGGCCATTACTTTCGCTAAAGTTGACTTTCCGGCTCCGTTGACGCCAACGACTGCGATGCGATCGCCGCGCTCGATACGGATGGATGCGTTGCGAATTACATGTAGGTCGCCGTAGGATTTCGAAAGGTTTTCCAGTTCGATGACGACTTGACCGCTGCGGGGAGCAGGGGGGAATGTGAAGGCGATCGTGTTTTCTTCGGTTTCGATTTCGATGCGTTCGACTTTGTCGAGGGCTTTGATACGGCTTTGGACTTGGGTGGCTTTGGACGCTTTGGATCGGAAGCGATTGATGAACTTTTCAGTACGCTCGATTTCTTTTTGTTGGCTTTTAAAGGAGCGGACGAGCTGCTCTTTGCGTACACTGCTTTGAGCTTCGTAGGTTGAGTAGTTGCCCTGGTAGATGTGCAAAGAGCCCTGGGTGAGTTCCCAGGAGCGGGTGCAGAGCTCGTCGAGGAAGGCCCGGTCGTGGGAGACCATGAGGATTGCGCCTTCGTAGCGTTTGAGGTAGTTCTCTAGCCAGCGTTGGGAAATGATGTCTAGGTGATTGGTCGGCTCGTCGAGTAGGAGTAAAGAGGGGGAGGCGAGGAGCAGCTTGGCTAGGGCGATGCGCATTTGCCAACCTCCGCTGAATTCGCTGGTCGGGCGAACCATGTCGCTTTGCTCGAAGCCGAGGCCGTGTAGTACGGCTTCGATACGCGAAGGCAGTTTGTCGGCGTCGTGATTCTCGAGCTCGCGTTCCCAGGTTCCGATTAATTCGAGGGTTTCCGTATAAGCTTCGGATTCGGTATCCAGTTGTTGGAGTTGATGACTAGCGTCTTCAATTTTTGCGTTTAGACTAATAATATCCTCGAATGCGGACTCTGCTTCTTGGTAGAGGGTTTTTCCAGCGACGATAATTCCATCTTGGGGTAGGTAGCCGATGGTGACGTACTTGGCTTTGTCTACGTCGCCACCATCGATTTCCTCTTTTCCCGCCAATACTTTGAGCATGGTGGTCTTGCCCGAGCCGTTAGAGCCGATGAGGCCAATACGGTCTTTCGCTCCTATGCTCGCATTGGCATCGCGGAAAATAAAACGCTCGCCGTATTGGAGTTTAAGGTTTCGAAGCTGAATCATTTTAAGGATGAATTGCGAAGGATGAAGGATGAAAGGAGGCTAGCGGAATTCTCATTTCACCCTTTACCCTTCATCTTTTCTGCTAGCGCAGCGAGTAGCGCTTCCCATGGTAGGGTGGCGCAGCGGATTCTGCTGGGAAAATCTTTTACGCCCGAGAGGGCGTTGAGGTCGTTGTTGGGGAGAGACATTTCTTTCTCTGGGTCAGAAATCATCTCGATGAGGGAGCTTGCAAAAGTTTGGACTTCTTGTATTGGATTTTCTATTACTTTTTCGGTGAGCATGGATGCAGAGGCCATGCAAATGGAACAGGATTGAGCTTCGAAGGACGCTTGGGTTATGCGATCGTTCTCGGTTTTCAGGTGGATGGAAACAAGGTCGCCGCAAAGTGGATTCTTAAGTTTGGCAGAAGTGGTTGCGTCCGGTAGTGGGTTGCGGTTGCTCGGCGCGCGGCTATGCATGAGCAGCGTATCCCGGTAGAGCGACTTTAGATCGGGCTTCATTGTCGCGTCAGCCGAATAGCGCGTTGACTTTGGCGAGGGAGCTTATCAGTGCGTCGATGTCTTCGTGATTGTTGTAAAGCGCGATTGAGACGCGTGCCGTAGCGGAAATGTCGAATCGGGTCATTAGAGGCTCGCAGCAGTGATGTCCGGAGCGTATGGCGATCCCTTCGGTATCGAGAATAGTGCCAATGTCGTGGGGGTGAGCGTTCTCCATAGTGAAGGAGATGGCGCCTGCCCGATGGGTGGGTTCGCCGATGAGTTGAACGCCGGGAGCGTTTTTCAATCGATTAGCGGCGTATTTGATTAGTTGCGACTCGTAGTCTTGCATGACATTTCGTCCGATTGACTGGATGTAGTCGACGGCAACTCCGAGTCCAATACCGCCCGCGATGTGAGGCGTGCCGGCTTCAAAGCGAGATGGGGGTTCCTTGTAGGTGGTGCCGTCGAAGGAAACGTGGGCAATCATGTCTCCGCCGCCTTGATACGGGCGCATACCGTCAAGTAGCGAGCGGCGTCCGTAGAGGCCTCCTATTCCGGTGGGGGCGAATAATTTGTGACCGGAGAAGACGAGGAAATCGCAATCGAGCGCCTGGACGTCAAGATCCATGTGCTGTATGGATTGAGCGGCGTCGATCAGGGTGGGGACGCCTTTGGCTTTGGCTGCTTGGATGATTCTCTCTATCGGATTGACGGTTCCAATGGCGTTGGAGACGTGGACTGCGGCGGCTAGCTTCGTTCTCGGCCCAATCATGGATAGGTAGGCATCGATATCGAGGTCGCCGTTGTCGAAGATCGGGGCTACTTTTAGGATGGCACCGGTTCGTTCACATAGAAGCTGCCAAGGCACGATGTTGGCGTGATGTTCCATGTGGGTGATGAGGATTTCGTCGCCTGGCTGGACGAGCGGTTCGACGAAGGAATAGGCGATGAGGTTGACTGATTCGGTGGCCCCGCGAGTGAAGATGACCTCCGATTCGTCGGCTGCGTTGAGGTAGCGGGCAAGTTTGCCTCGGGCGGCTTCGTAGGCGGCGGTGGCTTCTGCGCTAAGAAGGTGGACGCCGCGATGGATATTAGCATTTTCTTGGGAATAGTAGCGAGTGACAGCGTCGATGACGGACTGCGGCTTTTGGGTTGAAGCTGCATTGTCCAGGTAGACGAGCGGCTTGCCATTGACTTCGCGCTTGAGAATGGGGAAGTCTTCGCGAGCCTTTTTCAGACTTTCCGGAATAGTTGGTGGTGATAGTGTGTCGGTCATCGGATTGCGGGTTGAGAGATCGCTTAGTTTGAAGCGAATAGGAATAGATTTGCTCCGATTCTGTCCATTCAAATAGCTGTCATACTAGGCTGGGAAGCAATTTGGTTTCAGATATGGTCTATACGGCTTTGCAGGGTCTTGGTCCTCGGGAGGTGATTTTCTCGAAGGCAGAGCTTGCTTCAGGCGATTTGCGTAATCATATACGCCAAATGTCGTTTAATGGTCTTGGACTTTCAGAATCTATAGTTAAAGCGATCGAGGAGCTCGGATTCGAGAAAGCTACTCCTGTTCAGGAGAAGACTATCCCCTTGATACTCAAGGGGAAGGATATCATCGCATCCGCCCAAACGGGTACGGGAAAGACGGCAGCATTCGGACTCCCAACGCTTGATAGGCTGGCGCCGGGCAAGCGAATCCAATGTTTGATTTTGGAGCCGACTCGTGAGTTGGCTCAGCAGGTAGAAGAGGCATTGCAGGATTATTCCAAACATATGTCGACTCGAGTGGGCGTTGTTTACGGTGGAGTGAAGTACGGCCGTCAGCGGCAGATGCTGGGGAAAGGGGTGGATATCTTGGTGGCGACACCTGGTCGCTTGCTGGATTACGTTAGCCAAGGTGTGATTTCTTTGAAAAACGTGGAGGTCCTCATATTAGACGAAGTAGATCGCATGCTGGATATGGGTTTCCTCCCTGACGTGAGTCGTTTGATCAAGATGTGCCCGGAAAATCGGCAAACCTTGTTTTTCTCGGCGACCTTGCCGGCCGCGATTCAGACCATGATGAAGTGGGTGTTGAAGGATCCGGAAGTCATTGAGATCGGACGGAATCACTCGGCGGCGACTACTGTGACGCATGCGTTCTACCCAGTGGCGGAGCAGCAGAAGTACAAGCTTTTGATAGAGTTACTGACTCGAACACATTTCGAGAGCGTGTTGATTTTTACTCGAACGAAGGTGAATGCGGATCTTATTTCCCGACGTTTGGAAAAGCTGAATCATTCGGTTGCCACATTGCACTCCGATCGATCGCAAGGAGAACGCACAGCGGCTTTGAAAGGGTTTAAATCCGGAGAATTCGAGGTATTGGTGGCTACTGATATCGCTGCTCGCGGTTTAGACATCGCTGGCGTTACGCATGTAATCAATTACGATGTACCGCTAAACGCTGAGGATTACGTTCACCGCATTGGTCGTACGGGCCGTGCTGAAAAAGAAGGCGACGCGTTTACTTTGGTCACTGAAGCAGAAGTTAAGAATGCGAAATCGATCGAGCACTATGTTGGTCAGAAGATCGATCGCACTAAGCTCGAAGGATTTGATTACATGTACTCTGCGTTGTTTGACAACGAAGAGAAGCAGGCTCAGCGTAAGGCATCGAGTCGTATGTACGGTCGGTTGAGGCGCTGAGGAGCGTTTTCGATAGAACCGGATTTGATCTTGCTACGTGGTGCGGCGTGAATGTCGGCCCTAACGTTTGTGGACTATCGTCTTAGATCGATGATTCGGAGCCCGATAGCTTGGTAGAATAGTTCTCGAATCTTGGTGAGAGCGGCTTTGGCTTCTACGGCATATGGGGAGAGGATTTTGATGTTCCAGCAAGGACCGTGACTGAGTTGGCTGGAGCCGCAGAAAAGGGATTCAGTCTGAATATCGTGTATTGCTTGGAAAAGAGGAGAGGCGTTTTTAAGTTTTGGAGACACTGCGTAGATCGAAATATAAAATGAATTTTCGAATGCAGCAGTCCACCCTGTGTGAGTTTTATTTTCAGGGGAGATGTCGAATTTCTCTAAAGCGGAGAGATTTCTGTCGTAGCGTAGTTCGAGGCGGTTTCGAAAGGAACTAAAGGAGAAGGACTCTCCAGATGCGACACGGCCAGCTGCGAGCGTTTCGATGAAGAATAGCTGAGCGTCTTTTTCGAGTTCGATTCGAGTGCGTTGTTCGAAGCGACTTTGGGCTTGAGGGATCAGCCATTCAGGGTGCGTTTCGAGGAAGGCGTCTTTGGCGATACGGAAGGTCTGATTCCAGGTTGCCTTACCTGTACTCATTTTATGGATCCTCAGGGCGGTAGGGTTCGATAGGGCAATAGTCGACCCAGGTTCTACGAGGATATCCAATTCGACGTGATCGCCTTCGAGCAATCCGGCGGTGGGGCTCATCACGTTGAGGAGAAGGGCTTGGCCATTCCAGTAAGGTTTACTGATGTGAATGGGCACTCGGTAAGCTTTCCGGGAAAGGGTTGTCTTTCCGGTTTCGTCGCACGATGCAGTGATGCGAAGGTATCCGCTTAATCGGGACGGAGTATGGGCTGTGGAAATAGTTTTCAGGGAGGTGTTGGTTTCCGATCTTCCAACGCGGCGCTTGGCAAAGGAAGTGACTTACCATTGGACTGTGGATTTAGCTGAAGAGTGCTTCTTTTTTCAACCATTCGCAAACTTCGTCCACTCCTTTGCGGGATTTGAGATCGCAGAAGATGAAAGGGCGTCCGCCGCGCATTTTTTTGCTGTCTCGATTCATCACGCCGAGGTCGGCTCCTACGTATGGTGCGAGCTCGGTTTTGTTGATGATCATGAGGTCTGAATATTGAATAGCGGGGCCTCCTTTGCGGGGGATCTTGTCGCCTTCGGCGACGTCGATAACGTAGATGAAAGCATCGACCAGTTCTGGCGAGAAAGTGGCAGACAGGTTGTCGCCCCCGCTTTCGATGAGGATGACTTGAGTCTTGGGATTGCGGACGATGAGGTCGTCGATCGCCGCCATATTCATGCTAGTGTCATCGCGAATGGCTGTGTGCGGGCATCCCCCGGTTTCGACGCCGAGCACCCGTTCTTTTTCAAGTGCGTTTTCGCGCACGAGAAATTCAGCGTCTTCGCGGGTGTAGATGTCATTGGTAATCACAGCGAGCTCGAAGGTTTCGCGCAGCTCTTGGCAGAGGCGCAGAACGAGCATCGTTTTGCCGGAGCCCACAGGGCCTCCGATTCCAATACGTACGGGTCGGGAGAATTTCGGTTCAGACATGGAGTTTAGGTTGTTGGGTGGTAGGTCTAGAATTTTGTATTCAGGAAATGAATAATCGGGAGTAGGCTCGTTCGTGTCGATCGGATGCTAGGTCGATTAGCGGGTTGAACGCTCCTGCCCAGTCACGTTCCACCTTGAGAGAGATTTCGATTAATTCGAAAATGCTTTCGAGGGCTTGGGTAAGAACTCGTTGGGCTCCCTCCTGGCCGATGCGCATAATCTTAAGGGACGCGGCACAGGGAGCGGCAAGAGCTTGATAAGTCCAGGCTGCGAGAATCGCATCCAGTGGCGTGTTTTGTTGAATACGTTCGGCTGCGAAAACGGTGAGATGATGAGGGGCGATTTGATTGTTCTTTCGAAGTTCGGTTAGTTTCTCGAAGGCCCCGCAGGGGTGAAGCTTGCTAAGGAGCTGGAGGCGTTGTTGTCCTTGGGTCGCACTTGCGGATCGTATTTCTGAACTGAGTTTCGAGGCTCCGATTTCCTGGTCTACGTTCGCAATTTCCTCCCAGTCGCCGCTTGTTTGGGATAGGTAAGAGAATCGCAAGTAGGGGAGTTCGAACTGGCTGAGGTTAAGGAAGACGATTCCTTCGAGATAGTTGGCCAGTTCGTCAGTGTTGCGGGCTTTCCCCATTGCGACGATTTCTTCAAGCCCATAGGAGTGAGCATATGACCCGATAGGAAATAGCGGATCGATAGTCTGCAACATCGAGGGAAGCCATTGAATGTTAGACGAGGGCGTTTTCACTTTTCTAATGACTGTGTCCGTGGGACACGATGACGGGTTCGAATACGCTAGTGGCTTCTTGGTATTGGATGTGGTTGCGTTCTAGCATCTGTCGGACGGCGGGGTCTTCTTCGGCTATGACTGCGGTGTCTTCGAAGTCGGCAGAGAAGTGGAGATTGCCCACCATCCAACCGTAGTAAGCGGCTTGCTTTTGATCGGCGAAGGGAATTCTGAGTACGTTTTCGGCTGTTTGCTCGATTTGGTAGCGTGCCTTTTCGGTTTCGTGAAAGGGGGTTCCGTTCGTGAGCGGATGCTGCAGATCGAATCCGAATTCTTCTCCGTCGTCAGCTATTCCGCGCCAGCGTCTCTTGGCGAGTTTACGCCGGTCGACTTTGAGAGAGATGGTTTCCTTTTCGACTGCTTCGCCGGAAAGGTGATTGGTGATTAGGTTCATTGGGATGAGTTGCTTGTTTCGTTTTGGTTTTTGGTAGCGGACGATCTCCGAGCGGCCATTGTCGAGCAATTAGATGGCCGCTCGGAGATCGTCCGCTACCTGAGCCACTAAATATAGAAAGGGAGGAACGGCCTAGAACAGGAAGTAGCGTTGGGCGAGAGGGACTTCGGTGGCTGGTTCGCAACTGAGGATCTCGCCGTCCGCTTTGACGATATAGGTTTCGGGATCGACTTCGATTTTCGGAGTCGCCTCGTTGAGGACCAGGTCTTTTTTGGTGATCCTGCGGGTGTTTTTAACGGCGACGAGGCGCTTATTGAGCGGGAGGTCCTTTTCGTCTCTTTCGTCCAGGAATGCTTGGCTGACGAATGTGATGGATGTTGCGTATTTGGCTCGACCGTGGGCTGCGAATTGCTTCCGGTAAAACATGGGTTGGGGCGTTGGGATCGAGGCGTTGGGGTCGCCCATGTTTGCGAGGGCTATGAGGCCGCCTTTCAGAATGAGTTCGGGTTTGGCTCCGAAAAAGGCGGGTTTCCAGATAACGAGATCGGCGAACTTACCGATCTCGATGGAGCCGACCTCGTGAGAAACGCCGCAGGCGATTGCCGGATTGATAGTGTATTTCGCCACATATCGGAGGGCTCGGAAATTATCGGCTGCAGGATGGAGCTTGGATTCGAGCTTTCCGAATTGCATTTTCATCTTGTGAGCGGTTTGCCAGGTACGGGAGATTACTTCTCCGACTCGACCCATTGCTTGGCTGTCGCTCGACATGATTGAAAAAGCGCCTAGGTCATGAAGACGATCTTCGGCGGCGATTGTTTCTGGGCGGATTCGAGACTCGGCGAAGGCTACGTCCTCGGGGATTTTCGAGTCAAGGTGATGGCAGACCATGAGCATGTCGAGGTGCTCGTCTATGGTGTTGACGGTGAAAGGGCGGGTGGGATTGGTGGAGGAGGGAAGGACGTTGAGCTCGCCACAGACTTTGATGATGTCAGGAGCGTGTCCACCGCCGGCGCCTTCTGAGTGAAAAGTATGGATGACCCGGTTTTTGAAAGCGTTGATCGTGTGCTCGACGAATCCGGCTTCATTGAGCGTGTCGGTATGGATAGCGACTTGGACGTCCATTTCGTCGGCCACGGAGAGGCAAGCGTCGATGGTACTGGGGGTTGTTCCCCAATCTTCGTGGAGTTTCAGGCCCATCGCACCAGCGGCGACTTGTTCGCGGAGGGCCTCGGGATTGGAGGAGTTCCCTTTTCCCATGAAGCCGAGATTCATGGGATATTCCTCTGCGGCTTCGAGCATACGGCGGATGTTCCAGGGACCGGGGGTGCAAGTGGTAGCGTTGGTGCCGGTTGCGGGACCGGTGCCTCCGCCTGTCATGGATGTGATACCGCTGGCAAGGGCTTCGTCGATTTGCTGGGGGCAGATGAAGTGGATGTGGGAGTCGAATCCGCCGGCGGTGATGATGTGACCTTCGCCGGCAATCACTTCGGTGGAGGCTCCGACGATCATGTTGGCGTTGATGCCATCTTGAATGCCGGGGTTCCCGCCGTGGCCGATGCCGACAATGTGGCCGTCTTTTATGCCGATATCCGCTTTGATTATGCCTTGTTTGGCGTCGAGGATAGTGGCGTTGGTGATTATGAGGTCGAGCGTGTCGTTGTGGGTGGCGAGGGGAGATTGGCCCATGCCGTCGCGGATGACCTTGCCGCCGCCGAATTTGATTTCGTTGCCGTAGCCGCCGTTTTCGGCAATGAGGTCACGCTCCACTTCTATAAAAATATCAGTGTCGCCCAAGCGAACCTGGTCACCGACTGTGGGGCCGAACATTTCAGCGTATTGTTTTCGATCGAATTCTAGGCTCATCTAATGGATTGCTGATTGCTGATTCGGCGATTTAGAGGGTGCCGTCGACTTTGTTGTTGAGTCCGTGGACTTCGCGAGCGCCGGCTAGGGCTACGAGTTCGACTTCTTTGGTGTCCCCTGGTTCGAAGCGTACGGCGGTGCCGGCGGCGATGTTGAGGCGAAAACCTCGGGCCGCTTCGCGGTCGAATGCTAGGGCTTCGTTGACTTCGTAGAAATGGAAGTGGCTGCCTATTTGGATGGGACGATCGCCTGTATTGCTGACGGTGGCGACGATCGTGGCGAGGCCGACGTTTGCCTGCAGCTTTTCGGCGGTGGGTTTCGGGATGATTTCTCCAGGGATCATTGGATCGGGTTGTGAACGGTTACGAGTTTCGTGCCATCGGGGAAGGTCGCTTCGGCTTGGACTTCGTGAATCATTTCGGGGATGCCTTCCATGACGTCGCCCTTTTTCAGAATGGTCGCTCCATATGCCATGAGTTCGGCGACCGACTTCCCGTCACGGGCGCCTTCGAATATTTCGTAAGTTATTATGGATACAGCCTCTGGGTAGTTGAGTTTTAGGCCCCGTTGCTGCCGACGTCGGGCTAGGTCGGCGGCGACGACAACCATGAGCTTCTCTTGTTCGCGGGGAGTTAGATGCATAATCAGTGTTTCGTTTCAGCGGAAAGGAATCGAGTGAGATCGATTTGAATAAAATGGAATATGAGCGGCGGATCAGTTTAGCAGATAGCAAGCCAATTAACAGAGATAGTCAAATTGGCAAAATCCGAACATGGCGACCTTTGGAAAGGGTTTGCGTGTGGTTAATATTAATCAATCTCGATTCGACTATGCTTCAATTTAATCGAAGTTAAATGTTTTTAGAGGTTTCGGTGAAGTTGGCCCAACGGTTGCTAAAAGGAAATCGATCATGGCTGATTGAGAGATGTTTAAACGAAGCGTCACTAATGAAGTTCAGCTGAATAAATTGAAAACACTAAATGAACAACACTATGAGTCCTTTTAAAAGATTGGCTGCGAGCCTAGCGCTTTTAGCATTGGCGGCGAATGTCTCCTATGCTGAAGAAACTGATGGAACCGTAAAAGTTGGCGTATTGCACTCGCTGAGCGGCACGATGGCGATTAGCGAAACCTCCTTGAGAGATATTCTGCTTTTCACTTTTGACGAAATTAACGCGAACGGTGGCGTACTGGGCAAGAGAATTGAGCCGGTCGTCGTTGACGGCGCCTCCGATTGGCCGCTTTTCGCTGAAAAGGCGGAGCAGCTTTTGGCTAAAGACAAAGTTGCTGCGACATTTGGTTGCTGGACTTCGGTGAGCCGGAAATCGGTTTTACCGGTTTACGAAAAGTACAATGGTTTGCTTTTCTATCCAGTACAGTACGAAGGGGAAGAATTGTCTCCAAATATATTCTACACGGCGGAAGCTGTCGGTCAGCAAGCGATTCCCGCGGTTGACTTCTTGCTAGAGGAAGGTATCAAGAAGTTTTACTTGATTGGAACGGATTACGTTTATCCTCAAACAACCAATTTGGTACTGCTTGAATATTTGCTCTCGAAGGGCATACCTATCGAAAACATAGGTGGTGGTCTCCGAAAGGACGCGAAAGGCGAAGTGATTTCGGCAGGAAAGTACACGCCGTTCAGCCATTCCGACTATCAGCAGATCGTTTCCGAAATCAAAGACTTCGCAGCGAGTGGAGATGCAGCCGTTTTGAATACGGTTAATGGTGATTCCAACGTTTCTTTTTTTAAGGAAATCGCAGCGTCTGGCCTGACTGCTGACGATTGCCCGATTGTTTCCTACAGTTTGTCTGAGGATGAGTTTCGGGCTTTACCGACGAAAGACTTGGTCGGACATCTTGGGTGCTGGACATACTTCATGTCCTTGGATACGCCTGCGAATAAGAAATTCATCAAGAATTGGGAGAAGTGGTTGATTAAAACAAAAGCTTCGGGCGTACAGAAGAGCGATCGAGTTACTTGCTCGCCAATGGTACTTTCATATAACGGCGTTTACCTTTGGAAAAAGGCCGTTGAAAAGGCCGGCACTTTTGAGGTTGAAGCCGTGATCAAGGCACTCGAGTCGGGTATTTCCTTTGATGGTCCTGGCGGAACGGTTACAACTCAGAAGAACCATCACTTGACGAAAAATGTATTCATAGGAGAGATACTTGAAGATGGTCAGTTTGATATCCTCGAGTCCTTTGACGACGTTTACGGAGAGCCATTCCTGAAAGGAACCTTCAAGTAATTCGAATAATTTCCGGCGAAGGCTTGGCGGAATTTTCCGCCAGGCCTCCTTTTCCAGTTTTATGTGCTTCGGTGCCTGCTCCCGATGAAGAAAACCCTCCTTATTTGTCTTCATTTCCTGTTAGTCCCATTAGTTTATTCCGATGGCGATTCGAGTTCTCGAAAGATGCTAGAAGAGCTTGCTTTGGGTCGAGTAGACTCGGTGGATGATCATTTGAACGACCTAGTAGAAACCGGGGATCCGTTCATCAAAGTATTCGTTGACGCTTGGCGCGTAGGCGAGATCTACGAATACGAGCTCGAGAACGCCGCGAAGGTGATTCTCCATCGCGTATCCGAACAATTCGAATTGCTTACGTCGGGGGAAGCCCTGGATGTACCAGAGGGTCGGGAGAAATATCTTAAGAAGAGCCGCGCTTCGCGAAGCTTGCGTAAGGACTTGTCGCGAATAACGGACACGATTGATTTGGCATCTCCAGATTTGGATACGCGAATCAATGCGGCGCTTAAGCTTGGGCAGGGCCAGAACAAGGACTATCTACCATCTCTACGTGCTCGCTTCGAACGGGAAACGAACGAGAAGGCGAAGCGAGCATTTGAGGAAGCCATTATGATTAGTCTTTTGAAGAATGCGGAGAAGCCAGAGGAGCGGCTGGGTGCCGTGGTTCGGCTTGGAGAGCTGGCTTCTTTGAAAGGTCGAGATTTAGTGATAAAAATACGTAACAAAAATGAAATAGATGGCGACCCGAAGCTCTTCGCGGCTGCTCGCAATTCGGTTCTGAAAATTCAAAAACGGCAAAGTATCGTTGAAAATGTGGGTAGTTTCTTTCGTGGGCTTAGCACTGGTTCGGTACTGTTGATCGTCGCCTTCGGTCTGGCGATAACCTTTGGGTTGATGGGGATTATCAACATGGCTCATGGTGAGTTTATCGCGATTGGTGGATACACATGCTATGTGGTTCAAAATGTATTTGAGAGTACTTTCGGTATCCAATCGAGTGTGTTCCAGTGGTTTTTTTGGGTATCTTTGCCGATCAGTTTTTTGGTTGCCGCAGTTATCGGTCTTGTTTTTGAAAAAGGCTTTATTCGTTTTCTCTATCGTCGTCCGTTAGAATCGCTTTTAGCGACTTGGGGGTTGTCGATGGTGATGCGCCAGACGTTTCGACTCGTTTTCGGCGCGGCGAACGTTTCCGTCGAAACGCCTAGCGTATTGAATGGGACTTCCACGTTTGGATTGGTTTCGATGAGCGATACGAGGCTCTTCATCGTCGTGTTCGCGGGGTTCGTGATCTTGATCACTTGGCTGCTACTTTCGAAAACGAACCTCGGGCTGTATATTCGCGCAGTGATGCAAAATCGGAACATGGCGTCGAGTCTTGGGATTCCGGTTGCTCGGGTGAATTCGCTCACGTTTGCTTTTGGTTGCGGTCTGGCGAGTCTCGCCGGAGCGACGCTTTCTCTGGTTAGCAATGTTGGGCCCTCGATGGGGCAGACGTACATTGTGGATAGCTTCATGGTCGTGGTGGCTGGCGGGCTTGGGAATTTGATCGGAGCGGGAATTTCGGCGCTAGGGATTGGGGTGACAGATCAATTTTTGCAGCCCTTGTTAGGGCCGGTTATGGGAAAGATCGTCGTGTTGTTCGCGATTATCTTGTTTTTGCAATGGAAACCCGGGGGTTTATTTCCAACGAAGTCGCGAAGTTTGGACGACTAAAGCGAGAGTATCCGATATGAATATTTTCGATACAAAAAAGGAGCTGAGCGGGTTTGTCTTGGCTGGCTTCATTCTCATGGGGCTATTGCCGCTTTCGAATACGATAGTTCCTGAAGATAGTATTTTCCACGTTGCAGGGTATCAGTTGTCGTTGTGGGGCAAGTATATTACTTACGCAGTGCTGGCGATGAGTTTGAATTTACTTTGGGGGTATACGGGCTTGCTCTGCCTTTGTCAGAGTTTGTTTTTCGCGTTGGGAGGATACGCGTTCGGGATGTATCTCATGTTACAGGTCGGCGTGGATCCGGTCTACAATACGGCCCTTCCCGATTTTATGGATTTTCTCGGCTATAGCGAACTGCCGGGTTACTGGAAGCCGTTCAAGAATCCTGTTTTCACGATGCTAGCAGTAATGGCGGTGCCCGGCCTGGTTGCGTTTGTTTTCGGATTCTTAGCTTTTCAATCGCGAATTAAGGGTGTCTATTTTTCGATTTTGACGCAAGCATTGACATATGCGGTTTGCCTTCTGTTTTTCCAAAATAAGTTCACGTTGCTATGGGTTGATTTCACGTTCGGGGGGAATAACGGCTTCACCGATTTCAAAAAAATTCTAGGCGCGAATATCAATGACGCTTCGACAACGCGCTGGTTGTTTATCGGCAGCACGGCTTTCATGCTAATTGTATATGCACTGATTTCGATAATGCTGAAGACAAAATTCGGCAAGGTGCAGCAAGCGATTCGAGACAGCGAGAATCGAGTCCGTTTCTCGGGGTATTCGACAACTACTTACAAATTGTTTATCTTTGTTCTTTCGGGAGTGATCGCTGGAATCGCGGGGGCTTTCTATGTTCCTCAGGTGGGCATTATTAATCCTGGCGAAATGACTGCGGCGAAATCTTTAGATGTTGTTGTATGGGTCGCTCTGGGGGGAAGAGGCACTAAGTTCGGGCCTATACTTGGAGCAATTGTGGTGAGTATGCTTAAGAGTTACGCGACACGAGCGTTTCCGGACAGTTGGTTGATTATTCTAGGAGCGATTTTCATTCTAGTAGTTTTGTTCATGCCGAATGGCCTGGTAGGGCTTCCGAAGCAATTGGCACCTTGGATCAATCGAATTCGAGGTAAAGAACGTCGGGCCAATACAAGGAAAACTGTAACTGCACCCTAAAGAAAATGGTACTATCTTTGATACACAAGAGCACGCCGTTGATTCTCTCTGTCGATGGAGTTTCCAAGTCGTTTGACGGATTCAAGGCGATAAACGATTTGAGCTTTTACTTAGAAGAAGGTGAACTAAGAACAGTTATCGGGCCGAACGGGGCTGGTAAGAGTACGTTCATGGATTTGATCACGGCGCGTACGCGACCAGATGAAGGGCAGATAACGCTCCATCTTGAGGAAGGGCATGATGTCGATTTAAGGAGGGTCCGGGAGCACCAGGTGAGTCAGCTTGGCATTGGGAGGAAATTTCAAAATCCGACGGTCTATGCTTCGCATTCGGTATACGATAACCTTCTGTTGTCTCTAAATAATAACCGAGGGATTTGGGCATCCTTGCGCTTTAAGGAACAAAAGCGGGATCGCGAAAAGATATTCGAAGTGATGAAGGCGATTCGACTTCAAGACGTTAAGGGCACGCTGGCCGGCGCTCTTTCGCATGGACAGAAACAGTGGCTAGAGATCGGAATGCTCTTAGCTCAGGATCCTAAGATCATGCTGGTCGATGAACCGGCAGCAGGGATGAGCGACGAGGAAACGGATCGTACAGGCGAGCTGTTACTTGGTTTAGCTGGCAAGCATAGCTTGATCGTTATCGAACATGATATGGAATTCGTGCGGCAGATTGCGAGTCGTGTTACGGTTTTACATCAAGGTTCGGTTCTTAAAGAGGGCGATTTCGATACTGTAAGAAGTGATGAAAAAGTCGTTGAAGTTTATTTGGGACGTCAGGCCCGCAAGCATTGAGTTCTGCAGAAATATGAATACGATGACGGATTATGAAGGGAAGGCGAAAAAGCTTTCGGATGATGAGATCCTTCTTAGTATCGACGAATTTTCGGCGGGTTACGATGCATCGCTTATATTGAAAAACGTCAGCATGGCGGTGCCACGGAATCAGGTGGTAGCGTTGTTGGGTCGCAATGGAGTTGGAAAGACGACTCTGCTGAATTCGATTATGGGGCTGGTCTCGGCGAGCGGCGGATCTATGACTTTCAATGGTCGCTTAGTGGATTCGTTAGCGCCTGATCGGCGAGCGCGTTTGGGAATTGGATACGTGCCCCAAGGTCGGGATATTTTTCCTGGGCTAAGCGTTTGGGAAAATCTTAATGTGAGCTTGCGCGTATCGGGAGTTGCCCGCGAGGAGGCGGAGGCGCGGCTGAATGAAGTTTACGAGCTGTTTCCAGTCTTGAAAGAAATGCTCAAACGAAAGGGAGGAGTGCTTAGCGGGGGGCAGCAGCAGCAGCTTGCAATTGGTAGGGCGCTTCTTTTGAAGCCGAAGCTTTTAATCTTGGATGAACCCACCGAAGGAATTCAGCCTTCGATTATCGATCAAATTGAAGATGCGATCTACGCGATAAAGAAGAAGGGCAACATGAGCGTTATTCTTGTAGAGCAGTACCTTGATTTCGCCAGGAATGCGAGCGACCGCTTCTACATATTGGAACGAGGATCGGTCGTGCGGAAAGGAGAGATCGATCAGTTAGATAATGATTTGATCGCCCGCTATTTGACGGTTTAGAGGCGGCAAAGTCGAGAATGCGTCTAGGCAAAGAAAAAGCCTCCCTCGCTTAAGCGAGAGAGGCGTTGAAATGTTTTCTTGAAATACCCTATGTTGACAATCCGAATGGATTAGAACGTGAAGATCGTTTCGAAAGCAGCAGAAGTTACGGTACCTTCCGATCCGTAGTCCGTTTGGCTGAGTTCGAAGAGAAAGCCAAGGTTGTCGTTAACCGAGAAGTTCGGGCTGACCGTGAACTTAGTAGCGGTATCGCCCCCCTTGAAGTCTTGCGCGTCTTCGCTGACGCGGAAAGTAAGACCTGTTCTGTCTGTTAGGCCGAGATTGGCCATAACCAAAAATTGGCTACCAGAATTCATTGCGCCGAAATCGTATTCATTGAGCTCTAATGCCCAAGTGATGTTGCCGGTTTCGTATGAAGTCCAGAAGTTGATGAGGTCAGAATCTTCAGCAGCTCCATCTTGCGAATCCTGAGCGAAGCCGAGGAAAATGGTCAGGCCTTCGATTGGTTTGATCGCTATTTTCGCTTCAACACCATGTCCGCTGTCTTGGATGCCTCCATCTGGACGGTAGACGGAGTCGAGAAGACTCAAGCCGAGGCTGAGGAAGTCGTCGTTGTAGTTGTAGCGTACACCGCTGTGGTGGCCTGGAATAGCGTTCCTGATATCGTAGGCATAGGAGTACTGGTAAAGGCCAGTGGGCTCGAATGTTTCAAATCCCATGTAGCTAAGGAATTTACCAGCTTCAACGTCTCCTCCGTCCCCGAGATCGTAGCGAATGAATGCTTGCTCGAGATCGAATTCACCGATTTTTCCTTCGCCATCGTTGGCACCGAGATAGTTTAGATCGACTTGACCGCTGATTTTGTCGAAGTTAAGGATGAAGTCGATTTCAGCTTGATCCAGATTGCCGGAAGATCCATCTGCATCTGCAGCGTTATTAACTGCTGCACTATTCGAAGTGCTTCTCGTCATTTCGGAATCAGTTTTGGAAACGGACATATCGACAAAACCGGTAACGGAGATGTTATCGTTGATTTCGATTTGAGCTTGAAGAGCGGTAGTTGCTAGAAGCAATACCGCGAGTGTGGTTTTGAGTAGTTTGTTCATTTTTATAGTTTGAGTGAGTGTTTGTGACGAAATTCTAGAATTTTGAAAGTATCAAAACGACGATACTATTCAGAGAAAAATGGAAGAATTAATTTGTGGTTTTGGCCGGGTTTCACCCGATCGTAGAAACGACCCTACAATAGGTTAGAATTAGAGACTGCAATTTGATGGACAGATAGTTGAAGGAAGCGCAAGAGATCAAGAATAAAACCTGATTCTCGACCTAACGGAGCGATATTCTATGTAAAAAAGCCTTAAATCTCTCCAATGCGCCTTACTTGCTAAAGATTTTGATAAATCCGTTGAACCGCGATGGAGGATGTTCACCAGGGCGAAAGCTGATGTTTGGGTCTATGATTCGCCTTCAGGCACGGCTGTTTCACCGTCTTCCGCGTTGTTGTCCTCATCGATTTCTACGATGCGAGCAACGCCGAGAAGCTGATCTTTTTTCGCTAGGTTGATGCAACGCACACCTTTAGTCGCCCGCCCGATGATATTGATGTCCGAGATCTTTGTGCGAACGGCTTGGCCAAGTTTGGTGAGCATCATCATTTCGTCCGTCTCGAATACGGTTAGAGCCCCGGAGACGCCTGAAGTGCGAGCAGCAATTACGCCGCTACCGCCGCGCTTTTGGGTAGGATACTCGTCGAATTTAGTACGCTTGCCTTGTCCGTTGAGTCCACAGATGAGAAGCGCTCCTTCGGGATCGACCACTTCCATTGCCTTGACTTCGTCACCTTCGGCGAGCTTGACGCCGCGAACTCCGCGAGTGGCTCGGCCTTGATCACGAAGATCGGTTTCCGGGAAGCGGATAGCTTTGCCTTTGAGCGTGACGACGACAAGGTCGTCTTCGCCGCTTGTTAGCTTGGCTGATATGAGATCGTCGCCCTCGTCGATATTGATGCCTATAATGCCGCCTTTACGGAAGTTCTTATAGTCGATGAGGTTAGTTTTTTTTGTGACGCCGTTTTTCGTACACATTACCAAGTGCAAGGTATCTACGATTTCCGTTAAGCAGATCATGGCGGCGATTTTCTCGCCTTCCTGAAGTTGGAAAACACGGGCAATAGAGCGTCCTTTCGATGTACGAGATCCTTCGGGGATCTCGTATACCTTCTCTACATAGACGCGGCCGTTGTTCATGACGAAGAAAATGTAGTCATGGGTGTTGGCCGTGAAGATGTGTTCGATGAAGTCTTCTTCGTAGGTGTTGCCTCCCTGGACGCCCTTGCCGCCGCGTTTTTGGGTGCGGTATTCGCTATCGCTGGTGCGCTTGATGAATCCCTTGTGGGAAACTGTGATGAAGCAGCCTTCGCGTGGCGTCATGTCCGCCTTTGAGATGTCGCCTTCGTAAGGGACGATCTCGCAGAGTCTCGGCGAGCTGTATTTTTCTTTTAGTTCGAGCAGCTCGGTTTTTATTATGAGAAGGAGCTTTTGTTCACTATCCAGGATGGATCGGAGTTCTTCGATCACCTTCATGAGTTCCGCGTATTCGTCCTCAATCTTACCGCGCTCCATACCGGTAAGCTGGTAGAGACGTAGGTCGAGAATGGCGGCTACTTGCCTGTCGGAAAGCGGATACTTTTCTTGGAGGCGTATTTTCGCTTCGTCGCGATTGGCCGACCCACGAATGATCTTGATGAAGTCGTCGAGGTTATCGAGCGCGATTTTGTAGCCTTCGAGGATATGGGCACGGTCTTCGGCTTTTTTGAGGCGGAAGGCGGTGCGCCGGTAGACGACATCGCGGCGATGATCTACGTAGCAATTGATCAGCTCCTTGATGTTCATCTGCTTCGGACGACGGTTGTCGAGGGCAAGCAGGTTGACGCCGAAGCTACTTTCCAAGGCTGTTTTCTTGAACAGCTTGGACATAATCACTTCCGGGAATTCCCCGCGTTTTAGTTCGATGACAATGCGAGTGTTTTCATCTGATTCGTCGCGCAAGTCGCTGATACCTTCGATGTCTTTGTTGGATACGAGTTCGGCGATTTTGGTGACGAGCGTAGCGCGATTTACATTGTAAGGAATTTTGGTTATAACGAGACGGTCCCTGTCGTTATCCATTTCTTCCTTGGTCATGATGCCGCGCATGCGAACGATGCCGCGACCGGTGCGCAGGTATTCTTCGATGCCTTTGCGTCCTACAATTTGACCGCCGGTCGGGAAGTCGGGACCTTGAATGTGAGTGGCTAGTTCGTCTATCTCGATGTTAGGATTGTCAATTTGGGCACAAATACCGTCGATGAGCTCGTCGAGATTGTGCGGCGGGATATTCGTCGCCATACCGACAGCAATTCCCGTGGAGCCGTTCATCAAAAGATTTGGCAAAGCGGCAGGAAGCACGTCAGGTTCGGTTGTGCTTTCCTTGTAGTTGGCTACGAAATTGACGGTATCTTCGTCGAGGTAGCGCAGGAGGTCTTCAGCTATATTCGTCAGGCGCGCTTCGGTGTAACGATAGGCTGCGGGCGAGTCGCCGTCGACGGAACCGAAGTTGCCTTGCGGATCGATTAGCGGGTAGCGCATGACCCATTTTTGGGCCATTCGGACGAGGGTGTCGTATACTGAGGAGTCACCGTGTGGGTGGTAGTTTTTGAGCACTTCGCCGACGACGCCAGCGCATTTGTCGAAGGGCCGGTTGTGGAGCAAGCCTTCTCGAAACATTGCGTAGAGAATGCGTCGTTGAACCGGTTTTAGCCCGTCGCGCGCGTCTGGCAGAGCGCGACTAACGATGACCGACATCGAGTAATCGATGTAGGCCGTAGACATGATGTCGGTGATGTTGGTTGACGTGATGCGTTCGGTGGATTGATCCATGCGTATCTAGAAATTGATTACGTTTTGCTTTGGGAACTGTGGGAAATTAAACGTCCAAGTAGGAGACGTTTAGCGCGTTGTCTTCGATGAATGCTCTCCGTGGAGCGACCTCTTCTCCCATGAGGATAGTGAACATTTCGTCCGCTTTCGCGGCGTCGCTGATGTCGACTTTAAGGAGTTGTCGTTGTTCGGGATCCATCGTGGTTTCGAAGAGTTGCTTGGGATTCATTTCGCCGAGACCCTTGTATCGTTGAATATTGAGTCCTTTGCGTCCGAGGAGTCGGATTTGGTTGAGGATTTCCAGATTGGAAAAGATCTCGATGAGGTTTTCGTTTTTCTGGCCTTCGTTTTCCAGGATCGTGTAAATCGCTTCTTCCGAGCGTTGGAAGTGCGAGAGGTCGAGGCCGATTTTTTCGATTTCATAGAGAAGCTTGGACATCTCAGTAGACTCGAAGATTTCGAATAGGGAGATCCGTTTGGATATTCCGGCTTCTTCGTCTTGGATCGTGATGGTGGCGTTCTCGCCGTCGAGTTCTTCGGCTCCGGTTCCAATATTTTGAACGAACGAAGCACGCTCGATTTCGGATTTGAGGAAGATGAACGCTTCTTCATTGCCTTCGCGAACGCGCGCGATGTATCGAGGCAGCGTGTGATCATCTCTTGAATACTGTTCGAGGTATTTGCTGAGCGCTGCTCCATGGCGAGATACGGATCGGCCGATACGTTCGAGTTGGGCGAATGTCTCGACTATCTGATCAAGCTGTTCGGCGGCAAAGACGGTACCGTTGCCGATGTGGGTCATATTGACATCCTCAGTTCCGAGTTCGAGAAGGATGCGATTGAGTTGCTCGTCGTTGTCTATGTACTGCTCGCGGCGTTTGCGCTTGATTTTGTAGAGAGGAGGCTGGGCGATAAAAACGTAGCCAGTCTCTATGAGCCCTTTCATCTGACGGTAGAGGAAGGTTAGGAGAAGGGTTCGAATGTGCGAGCCGTCGACGTCGGCATCGGTCATTATGATGATTTTGTGATAGCGGGCTTTGTCGATTTTGAAGCCGCCTTCGCCTTCCACGTCGCCTATACCGCAGCCGATGGCTGTGATCATTGTTCGAATTTCGTTGTTCGAAAGAACTTTGTCGATTCGGGCTTTCTCGGAATTGATTAGCTTACCGCGTAGAGGAAGGATTGCTTGCGTACGACGGTCACGACCTTGCTTGGCCGATCCGCCAGCGGAATCACCCTCTACTATGTAAAGCTCGCTTTCTTCAGGTTTCCGTGAAGAGCAGTCGGCTAGTTTGCCGGGAAGGCCTCCGCCGAAGAGAGCTGACTTGCGAACAGTCTCGCGCGCTTTGCGGGCCGCTTCGCGGGCTCGAGCTGCGTTGAGGCATTTGTCGATCAGTCTTTTGGCGAGCTTTGGATTGGTCTCAAAGGAGTATTTTAGTCCTTCGCCGACGATTTTTTGGACAATGCCGTCGACTTCCGAATTGGAGAGCTTAGTCTTGGTCTGGCCCTCGAAGCGAGGCTCGGGAACTTTGACTGATACGACAGCGACGAGTCCTTCGCGAGCGTCGTCTCCAGTTATCGAGGGGTCTTTATCTTTAAGGAGATTGTTTGCTCGAGCGAACTGATTGATGACGCGAGTGAGCGCGGTGCGGAAGCCGGAGAGGTGGGTGCCTCCTTCAATGTTGTAGATCGAATTGGCGTAGGCAAAGAGCTGTTCGTTGTAGGAGTCGTTGTACTGGAGGGATACGTCAACGACGGTTGCCGGGGCGTCTGGGTTTTTGGGGTCGCGGACGGTGTCGCTGAATGAGATTGGGTCCTCGTGCAGGACGTTTTTCGAACGATTCAGGAATCGGAGGTATTCGGATATACCGTCGTTGAATTGAAAATGTTCGCTTCTATTGGAGCGAACATCGTTTATCGTGATGCTTACGCCTGGGTTTAGAAAAGCGAGTTCGCGAAGGCGTTTGGCGAGAATATCGTACTGGAAGGTGAGCGTATCCTCGAAGATTTCCGGATCCGGCTTGAAGCTAATTTTAGTGCCGGTCTTTTTCGTATCGCCGATTATGGAGAGTTTCTTGGTGGTGATCCCCTTGCTGAAGCTCATTTGGTGGATCTTACCACCTTTACGGACTTCGGCTTCGAACCATTCAGAGACGGCGTTGACACACTTGGCTCCGACGCCGTGTAGGCCGCCGGAAACTTGATAGGCGCCTTTGCCGAATTTACCGCCGGCATGGAGGTTCGTGAGTACGAGTTCTAGAGCGGGAATGTTGTACTTCGGATGAATGTCGACTGGGATGCCGCGTCCATCGTCCTCAACCGAGCATGATCCGTCCAGGTGGATGGAAACCTTGATGGTACTGCAAAATCCGGCGAGCGCTTCGTCGATCGAGTTATCGACCACTTCGAATACGCAGTGGTGAAGACCGCGCTCGTTGGTGTCGCCGATATACATATCGGGACGTTTTCGTACGCCTTCGAGGCCTTCCAGCTTCTGAATTTTCGAGGCATCGTAGTTTTCTGAGCCTTCGTGATTGGTGGGACTGTTGTCGGCGTCGGTCTGAGGATCCATATAGTTGTTTTTATCAATTGAAACGGTCTCAAATCGCACGGGCGATAACAACCTTTTTCTCTTATAAAAACGCGCGATTCAATCGTCTCTTCCCCTTCGCGCAAGGTCCTTTTTCGGGTATCTGTGGGATTAGGGATAAATTGAGGCTTTTTAGGTTGTAATCGGAGCTTGGATGAAAGCGTTTTATGGTTTTGGGCTGGATAGCTAGAGCCTGGGCCGTCAATTTAGGTCTGCGATATGAAACTTACCGTCAAACTGGATTATGCCTGCCGCGTCTTAGCTCAACTTGCAAAGCGTTACGAGAGTGGCCAAGTGTCTTGCATCGACGAATTGGCGAGCGTGGAAGAGACACCTGCTAAGTATTTGGCTCAGATTTTGGGAGAGCTTCGCAATGGCGGACTGGTTGAGAGTCGCCGTGGAAAGCAGGGGGGGTATTTGTTGGCGAAGGCTCCGGAGGAAATTTCGCTTCACGATGTGATTGGCTTGGTCGAGGGCGGGTTGTTTTCAAGCGTATCCAGATCCTCGGGCGCTTCAGGGGATGCGGTGGCTGATGCGTGGAATCGGTTGCAGGAAAGCTTTGGGCAAAGCGCGAAGGCGGTGACTTTGCGGGATTTGGCGAATCGACCGGCGGAAGAGATGTATTACATCTGATTGTCTCCGCCGTTCTTATGGGTAGCGTTCCTTTTTGCTCGCAGGGCATTTG
Organism: Opitutales bacterium; assembly: GCA_018700525.1. Taxonomy (GTDB): domain Bacteria; phylum Verrucomicrobiota; class Verrucomicrobiia; order Opitutales; family Opitutaceae; genus Pelagisphaera. The sequence goes on along the minus strand of JABITN010000045.1, from coordinate 21,416 downwards.
GGGGATTGACGATTGGGCACAAGCGTCATGCAATTGGAGACTTATATGCCAGCCGAATGCACTACTAGCCTACTGATCCTTCAGGATCGCGATATGAATTTGCAACGGATCGAGCGCGAGCTTGTAGAATTGCCGTTGGAGCGGGCGGCGACTCGCAAGAAAATCGAGGATTTGGAAGCTCAAATCGAAGCGGGCAAGCAGAAGGTTCGGGGGGTCGAAGTTCATGGAAAGGCACTTGAAACCGAAATGGCGGAAATTGAGGAACAGATTTTAAAGTATAGGAGTCAGCAGTTGCTGGTTAAGAAAAACGAGGAGTACCAAGCATTGACTCATGAGATCGAGAGGGGGCAGGGGAAGGTTTCGGATCTCGAGGAAAAGGAAATCGAGTTGCTTTATGAGCTAGACGACGCTCGGAAGGCCCTCGTGAAGGAGACGGCTGATGTTAGCGAGCGGATTGAAATGGAAAATCGAGCTCTGGTTCGTCTTGACGAGAAGGAAGTGAATTTAAAAGGGGAGATCGATGGAGCGAAAGAGGCCCTGGCTTCGGTCCAAGCGGAAATGGATAAACAGTCGATGTCGATCTACCGCAGAGTATCGCGTGGGCTTAAGTTTCCGATCATTGTCGCCCAGAAGAATGGCACGTGTCAGGCGTGCCACATGAAGGTTTCTGCGGCCGTGGACGTCGAAGTGCGAAAAGGGATTGAAATAACGACTTGCGATAGTTGCGGGCGCATCCTTTATTGGGATGCCTAGCTTCGGAGCTGCACGTTCGCTCTGCCGTTCTTTATTGATTTAGTTCAGTTTATGGCCAGTGGAGAGGAAAGTCCGGACGTCATAGGGTAGGATTCCTCGTGAAAACGGGGGAGATTTGCTTCAAGGTAAGTCGACGGATAGCGCCGCAGAGAATATACCGCCCGTAATTGATCTCGGATCCTGAATTTCGGGATTTGGTTTGATTAGGGGTAAGGGTGAAAAGGTGGAGTAAGAGCCCACCGCCGTTCCGAGTAATCGGGCGGGCATGGCAAGCCCATTCCGACGCAAGACAAAATAGGGGACAGGGCGACCCGTCTTACATGTCCCGGGTATGTCGCGCCTTCTTCGGAAGGGTTTCGCAATTGGTTTTCCAGTTGCGGAACAGATAAATGAACGTGGGTCCGTTTCGGCGGACCACAAAATCCGGCTTATAGGCTCCGGAGCTAGATTTCGATATATTTTGGGGTAAATCATCCGATGCCGAGCAGGTTCTTTTCCTTTGGAAGGGGTGTAGAGCACTGAATCTGAGGACTTAGTGTTTCCTTGGCTTAATATTGGTCGATTCGTGAAGGCTCGGAGTCACCGGGCGATGACGCGTTTAGTTGGATTTAATCGATGAGCAGTATTCATTCTGGAACGTTACATTTCGACCTTAAAGGACTGGACCGGCCAGCTTCCAAGGCTGGGTTCACTTTGGTTGAAGTGATGATGTAGACTTTTTTGCTGCTGATTGTTTTGGAGGCGGTTTTGGCGCTTTGCTTTATGGTAAGCGTCTTGTGAAAGCTTCTCGCGACGAAACGCGAGCCTCTCAGATTTTAAAGAGTGAAGTTGAGGATTTGCGTGCCTATGATTGGATGACTCTGGTAGCATTGGATGGTGAAGCTAATTACGTGCCTCAAAGTTCGTTTACCGATACATATTCGACGTGCTATACGGTGAAGCGAATTATTTCGATGCGTTCAGCAACTCAGCGCCGCGTTACGATGCAGGTGGCTTGGACGGATAATGGGGGCCTGTCTCATTCTCGCGAATATATCACTTTAATTGCCAAGAATGGGCTCTATGACTAATACTATCGCTCCTTCTAGGACTAGGGTATGGTGATGAATAAACGAAGTAAATTTTCGCGATCCGATAAATCGGGATTTTCCCTGATGGAGCTGTTGCTTGCTATTGGGATTGGAGGGATTGTTCTGGTGGGAGCTACGATGAGCGTAAACTTGTGGGCTCGCAGTTCGGTGAGTCTTGGAAATTACGTGGATATGAGCGGGAGCTGTCGTCGCACTTTGGACATTTTCGCTTCCGATGTCAGAATGGCCGATGATGTGTCGGTCTCGAATAGCGGAACGTTTACTTTCACAGCATATGCCGCGTCTAATAAAAGGGTGACGGTTAATTATGTTTTCGATGACGTCGCGGATAAGGTGATTCGTACGTACGATGGAGCAAGTACGGTTTTGCTGAGAAACGTGAATCGATTTGGCCTTTCCTTTTTCGATTTAACCAGAAATTCCACTACGAATCTTCTATCGGTTAAAGAGGTTCAGATCGAGGCGATTTTGCGAAAGAAAGTTCTCAATTTGAGCAATACGGATGAAATTATTTCTGCTCGGTTTATTCTGCGGAATCGTCGGGTGAGCACTTGAGGGAAGAGCGTTAGTAATATGAGACAATCAATTAGATCGAAGGAAGGTTCCGTTTTGCTGGCGACAGTAGGGATTACGTTGGTTGCAGCTGCCGTTGTCGGCGGTTACTTGAAGATGACGCTTATGGAATTGAAGCTATCTCAAAAGACCTTTCTGATGCAGAGAGCCATGAATTTGGCCGAAGCGGGATTGGAAGAAGGGATGGATGCCATCAACACCGACGATTGGACGGGATGGACTTCGGTTGGCTACTGCAGGAAGCTCTCAATCTATCAAAAAGGGCTGGCAACGGGAATTTCGCGTGAATCGTCTACGCTCCGAACACAGATGTGAAAGTGGTTGGCAACGGTAATGTATCCGGTGCGGTTGTGGGGGGAATATTACGTTGGTCGGAAATGCGGCCATCCACTACGATGTAAATTTAAAGAGCAAGGAGGATGGCGGGACGATGTCGATAGGGCGTTGGCGAGAGCTGAGAGGTGCGAGTGAGTGCCTCGATTTCTCAAGCACTTCTGACTTGGCTTCGGCGATTTCCCGCTTTGAGTCATTGCCCCGATTATCTTCTCTTAATGCCTTGACATGCTCCGAATTTGACGGAATATCCGCCCCTCTTATGGCAAACACGAAGTCAGCACAGAAGAACAACCGCAAAACGATCGCACGTACTTTTCACAATCGCTCGCGTAAGAGCCGTTTGAAGACGCTGGCCAAGAAGGTTGAAGCGCTCGCGGCTGGAGATGACAAAGAGGCGCTTAAAGTGGCTGCAGGCCAGTACGTTTCAGCAATGGACAGAGCAGCTAAGACACATCTTGTGCATAACAATAAGGCAAACCGTACCAAGGCGGCGATGGCCAAATTGATCGCTGCGTAAGTTCGTATTCCCTTTTAACACTTTTGGCTCCCAGCGTTTAGGCGATGGGAGCTTTTTTCGTTTCATCTGTCATGTATAAATCAGTGCCATTCATTTCGTTTCCCGAGCGTTATCTGGGAGAGCGTCCGGTAAAGTTTCCTTTGTTGGTGAATAACCCTGGATATTTCGCCATCAATAAGCCTGCGGGCATTGCGTGCTTTCGTCACGATTGGACCTTGGGAACGCCTGATATCTCGATGGCATTGCGTCGTGAGATTCTCAATGAAAAGCCTCAGCTGAAGGCATTGGGGCTAGAGGGGCTGTTTCGAGTGTTCAAGCTTGATGCTGAGTTAAGCGGGGCATTGATATTCGCGAAAACTGTCGAATGGGAGGAAATCTTGCGAAATGCGTTTGGGTCCCGGCAAATCGTATTTAAATATCATTTTTTGGCGACGACCGAGTCGGATGAGCGTGAGCGCTTCTGCGATTTGCCTCTTGCTCAGCATTCGAACCAAGAGCGAATGCTCGTCTCTCACAAAACGGGAAAGAAGTGCGAAACGCGATTTCGCTATTTGAGGAGCTTTAAGCGGTATCAGTTGTGGGAAGCGGATACGAGCGATTTCCGTATGCATCAGCTGCGGCTTCACGCTTCCGAAAGAGACCTGCAGATCGTTGGTGAGGATCTCTATTCGAAAGGGGAGCGAATTTTCCTCTCGATGATCAAGAGAGGCTATCGTCAAAACAAGGGGACTGAGGAGCCGATCTACGATCAATTGGCTGCCCACTTGGTTTCAGTGGAATTCAAGGTCCCCGATCAAGAGCTTCCGGGCGTATTCGCTCCGTTGCCAAGAGGTTTCGAAGTGCTATTGAAATTTTTGGAGCGACACCGTGGCCCGCGTGGTTAGGGCTATTTTTTAAGCTTGTGAAAATATTCGGTAGAATCTTCTTTACAGAGGAGCATGGACTCATCACGTTTCCGTGCTTTTCTAAAAATTTGAAGACACCAACCTATGGGTAATCTAAAGAAAAAACGCCGTCTTAAGATGTCGAAACACAAGCGCCGCAAGCGTTTGAAATCGAATCGTCACAAGAAGAAGGCTTGGTAGAGCAGCTGCGACTCATAGACGCGTGGCGATTGCGGTAATTGCCGCATCGTCAACTATCGCCATAAGATGCGAAAGTAATTTTGCGAAAGCTCGGACTATTTCAGTCCGAGCTTTTTTATTGGCTAGTATTCAACTTCGTGGGGTTAGCGGCATTGTTGATCAGTTTGAGTCTCCCTTAAAATAAAAGCCGATAAGTTGACTAGAGGTCTCAATCGCTACAAGCTTTGGGGCTTAGGGTTGGAAACTTCTTTGAGTCATGAGCTCAAGGCTCCAGGCGGATTAGGTAGGGCTATCGGTACGAGCGGTTTTCTTAGGGAGGATAACGCCCATGCCACTATGGCTATTGATTCGGTTTTCAAATAAGTTCCCTCTAAAGAGCTCAGTTAAGGCCTAAGTCAGTCGATACGATTAGCATCCCATTGGGGCGCCTATTCGCCTAGGGAATCCAGTCATGATTTCCTCAAGCAAGAAAGATTATATCATAGAGTATCGACCGACCTGCATTAGAGTCGTTCGTGTAAGTTCTTACACGTCTCCCATCGCCATTGAATCCATCGAGGAAATTCCTCTCGGAAACGATGTCAGGGTAATCGCGGCGGCAGTTCGAAAACTCGCTGGCGTAAAAGTAAATGGCTATCTTAGTGGAGCCTGCGTCGTTTATCCGGAACGTCGAGTCATTCGGCAGATTACGATCGATGCTCCGAAAGGAACTGAAGCGGATTTCGTTTTTAAGACTCTCGGCGAGAGCTTTAGCGACGTTCCAGTTGAGCTCTCGGTTCATTGCCTATCGCCGGCGACTGGCGAGGAAATCGATCCCTCCAATTATAATAATAAGGAGGTCATTGTCTGTGGCGTTCCGAACGTTGATATTGTGAATTTGCAAAATCAAATGCTCGAGCACGGAATCTATCCTAATAGGATCGAATTGGGAACGATCGGTACGATTGGTTCATTGCAGGATGCTTTGATTCAGGAGGGTTCTGAGGCTCCCTCCCTTTTTTTAGAAATCGAAAAAACGTTTTCAAATACAGTAATCGTAGGACCGAAAGGCATTGAGATGTCTCGTCGAATCGAAACCGGTTCGGAGGATATCGCGTTCGCCCTCAAGGGAGAGCTGAATTTGAAAGATGAAAACGCAGCTTACAAATTGCTTTCTTCCCGAGATTTCGATTTTAGCTCAATATCGCGTAAGATACTGCGAAGACTGATGCGCGAACTCCAATCGTCGATTGGGTTTTACGAAGTTCAAACAGGGCAGTCGGTTAGCTGGATACATTGTTCGAATCGGGTGACCTCTATGGATTGGCTCGAGGGTAGCGTAGGAAGTTTGTTGAACCTGAATCCATTTAGCTTGGATCTAAGCGAATGGTTGAAAGCCAACGATATTAAAGGTGCTGACGATTCGTTGATCGAGCGTTTAGATATTTCTTGGCTAGGGCAATTGGCTTCCTTGTGCAACTTCAAAAAAGAGGAAGTTGCCGCTTAATGAAATTTTTTGGGGAAAGAGTAGAGGTCAGGGAGTATAGCTGGCGTCCTGATTTTAGGGATACGAATGCTTTGCCTGACGTCAAGACGGTTAGGACAAGTTTTTTCGTTTCGTCACTTGCTTTGAGCCTAGCGGTTATGAGCCTAATGCGATTAGGCTTTCATGAATACAGTATCGTATCGGTTGAGCAGAAGATCGAGGCGGTGAATGTGGAGATTGCCGCGAGGCAAGGTGTGCATGCGAAGGCGATCGGGATGAATAACAATTTCACCGAAAAAGTTCGTCGAATTGATGAACTCAATACGTTCGAAAGCGATCAAATGATCGCAAGTGATATGCTGATTTATGTCGGTAAAAGCTTAATGCCGGATATGTCGCTTTCGAGTGTGGAGTATACCGAAGGGAAAACCGTATTGCATGGTTTTGTTGTGGCGAACGAAGAGACGGATTCGTTGCTTAAGGAATATATGGAGAGACTTAAAGGTATCGAATTACTGAGCGAGTGGTACGATGAGTTTACCCAGGTTTCGGTTGAGCGTCAGCCAGGAACCGATCAGATAAAATTCCACTTAGAGGCAACCCGATCGGATGAAACGGACAAAACCAAAAAGAGGTCCTAGCGATGAAAATTGAAGCGATTTTAGATTTTGTAAGGAAGAAGGTGATACTCTCGATTTCGAGCGTTGTATTCTTGGTGTGCACCTTGGTCTTCTTGTTTCATTTAGACAAAAAAGCGAATTTGGATTCCGAGATCGAGCAGCTTGATATTCGAATGTCGACGATCTTGAAGAATATGAAGAATAGCTGGAGGTTGGAGGAAGATCTAGCAGTTGTCGAGGATAGCATAGAGCAACTCGATGCCCGGCTTTTCGATTCCCAAGAGTTGGCCAAAAATTATAATTACTTCTTCAATATCGAAGCGGATACGGGAGTGAGAATTAGCGGTTTGAAGCAATTTGATGTGAGCGAAGACGAAGTTCGGTCAAACAAAAAGAAGCGAATGCCTAAGCCAACAAAAGATGCGTATCAGAAAATACGATATCATATGACGGCGATCGGCGAGTATATGCAATTGGTAGATCTGATGCGGAAGCTTGAAGGTGGGCCCTCGTTCTATCGGTTAGAGAAGTTTCGTGTATCTAAAGGTACGGGCACTGATTCCTCTAAACTCTCGATGGACATGTCTCTACTGATTTTGGGAAGGAATGCATCATCATGAGGTTTTCGAAAAACTTTAAAGGCTTCCTTGCTTTCGCGATTATCTTGATGCCGGCATCGATTGGCTATTCGGCGGTTAAGTCTCCGGATGAACGTAAAGAGAAAATCGAATTGTCGAAAAAGCTTTTGGATCGGATTATTATTCCGTTGACGGAAGAGGCGATTGTTTTGGTGGGAGATCCGTTCTCGGTAACTCGGAAGGTTGTGGAGGAAGCGATTGTTGAAGTTGACGAAAGCCTTTCCGCTCAGGAGTTGATGCCGATTCTCGCCAAGAATATTAAACCGACTGGGATTTTTGCTGTAGGAGGAGCGTATTACCTGATATTTAAGGAAATTAGGGTGAAGTCGGGTGAATCTGTTCCCGTAAGGTATCAGAATATAGAATACAATTTGGAAATAGTGAACGTCCTGCGTAACGGGTATAGCCTACGGCTCGGGGATGCTGAAGTGGCAATCAAACTAAAGTAGACATATGAGCAGAACAATAAGAATAAAGATAACTACTGTCTTGATTGGATGCTTGAGTCTTGCGGCATTCGGCCAGAATAACGTAAGCTTTGACCCTTCGAGCCGGGGCAATGTTGGCAAGCAGTTCGATGATTCCGTTTTGATTAGCGAGTCGTCGAACGGAAGCGACGAATCTAGAAGCGATCCGTCTGGCAGTTCTCCGTTGGGCAATGAGCTCTCTTTGGGAGAATCGGATATGATTTCCGTGGACTTTCCGAACGAAGAAATTCGAACGGTTCTGCGAAATGTCGCTGATTTATATATGTTGAACATCGTAATACCTGAAAGTTTGCAAGGAACGATTTCGATTAAATTACGTGAGGTTTCCTGGAGGCAGATTTTTAATGTAGTGTTGGATCCAATCGGATTTACTTACGTAGAAGAAGGAAATATCATAAATGTCATTTCAAATGATACTCTTAATTTCGAACCTCCGGTTACGGATATCTTTATGCTGAACTATGCGGAGGCTGGTCAGATTGCGGGTACGGTCACAAGTATGGTTGACGCTGAAAAAGGTGGCCGCGTACAGATCGATGCTCGGACGAATGGATTGATCGTAACGGAACGCCAGTCTCGGATGGGCGCAATTCGCGAGGTGGTGGAACGTCTGGATAAACCTACCTTGCAGGTTATGATTGAAACGCGGTTCGTCGAAGTTACGAACCAGGATGTATCCAAGATTGGTGTTCGCTGGAATAGTTTGGATAATTTGGAAATTAGCACTGATCAACTAAGCCATCAGTTTACGGATATTGAGGGTCGCCAAGGAATGACTACAACCGAAAAAGATCTCTTGCTTCAGCAGAGTGCGGTCAGAGATTTGAGTTCGTTGGTTCGCAATGGAGATTTGACCAAGATGACCAATGCTGTTTTCAATTCGAGCCAAATTGGATTCATCTTCAGAGCGTTGAAGCAACAGGGTAACAGTCGTTTGGTATCTCACCCAACGGTTGTGACTTTGAACAACCAGGAAGCTACAATTTCGATCGGGGAGCAGTTCCCGATTCCGAATTACCAGTATAACGACGAGCGAGGAACGTTTGAGATTAGCGGGTTTGAATATAAGGACATTGGTGTAAACCTTAAAGTTAAACCTTCGGTCAACAATCAGGGCCTTATCACTTTGCGCGTTATTCCTGAAGTTAGTAGTCGTACGGGCGAACGTGAATTCGGTGGAGCTAGTGGAGCAAGTATCCCGATCATTTCGACGCGGCGTACAGAGACTCAGATCGCATTGCAAGATGGGTACACTATGGGGATTGGCGGGTTGATGCAAGCTAGCGGGGTAGAAGAGCTAAGCAAGGTGCCTTTTCTTTCCAAGATTCCAGGAATCGGTGCTGCATTCCGACATAAGGATAAGGAAGGTAGTAAGATGAATTTGCTGATCTTCATCACGGCTAAAATCTTGCCTAGCGAAGATGCGGATTTCGAAGATGTCTTCTCCCAAGAGCGTATGACGGAAGTCGGAATCGATATGGATGCTTTCCGTAATCAATAGACAGCGTTATCGCTTAAATTGAATTTTAACAGGCCACTCCCGAAAGGGAGAGGCCTGTTTTTATTTGGGAGCTGAAACCGGCCTTCGGGGCTCGGAAGCTTATTCTCCTGTTAGAGTGATTATAAGCGAACGCGTGTGCGGTTGATAGCGATGCTCCCATAGGAATAGACCTTGCCAGGTTCCGAGAAGTAATTGGGAGTCGGAGAAAGGAATCGTTTCAGAACTGCGCGTCAAAGCCATTTTTATGTGACTTGGCATGTCATCGGGGCCTTCGTAAGTGTGAGTGAAAAGTGGATCGTTTTCAGGGACTAGGCGTCCCATGTAGGCCTCCAAGTCGCTTCGAGCGGAAGCGTCAGCGTTTTCCATCAGAACGAGGCTGCAGCTTGTGTGGCGGCAGAAGATGGACAGCGTTCCGTTTTGCAGTCCTGAAACGCTGAGCGCGTTATGCGCTTTGTCCGAAACTTCGTAGGTGCCTTGTCCGCTTGTGTGGACTTTGATTTCGGTTTGAAAGATTGCCATAAGGCTGACTATCGCTACTTCGAAACACCTTGAGTATCCGTTGATTGGATATGGTCTTCTTGAGGCTCCAGGAGAATCGCAAATTCGAGTTCTTTGTCGTCGCGTTTCACCTTGAATAATATGAAGTCTCCAGGGTTCTTGATGAAAATTTGATTCCGTACCTCGTTGAGACTGTCGGCAGGGGTGTCATCTAGACTGAGGAGGATATCTTTGGGACGAAGCCCACTACGGTCTGCGGGACTGCCAGGGACGATGCTTTTTATTAGGACGCGTTTACTTTGATTGTAGCTATCGGCTTTTTCTTCGAAAGCGATTGGTATGACTCCGTATCTTACTTTCTGATATTCTTTGAGTTGGTTGGTTATCCGAGAAAGTGCTTTGGTTGGAATGATGTACGAGGAGTTCACTTCGGGTAATGTTGCCATGACGATACCAATCAACTCGTTGTCTGCATCGAAGGCGGGAGATCCTCCTTCGGCGGGTCCGATCGGAATACTGAGCCGGGTGTAGGTGAAGGGAAATTCGACTTCGGCGAAATGGCTTTCGAATCCGGTGACTAGGCCGAATTTGGGCGTTGGGTCGAAGTCGAGCGGACTTGTGATCGCAAAAGCGAATGATCCGACTGATTGAGGAGTTTTGTTCTCTACGAGTTCTATGAAATCGAAGGATTTTGGTAGATTGATGATTTGCAGCAAGGCGATGTTCGTTCGAGCGTCCGCTCCTAATATATCGGCGAGGTATGAAATGCCGTTTTGCTCGATCCAGACGCGGGTCGTTTCGCTTGGAGGCATATAGCTGGTCAATACCTGACCTTTATCGCTAATGAAGAAGCCGGAGAAAACGCGTAATACAACTTTAGGCTCTCCACTACCGGTTTGCTTTTCAGTGGCGACTTTTACCCTGACGACAGCGTTCGAATGTTCTTGGTAGACTTTTTGGATCGTGGTTTGAAGACCGCTTAAGGCGGGATCGACCGCACGAGCGAATTGTAATAATGCGAAAATTGATCCTATAGCAACGAGCGAGTGCCCAGCCTTTGGGGCACGGTTAAGCAACGGAATGAGCATTTGCTAGAACTGGCTTCCGGTGCGAATTACTTTGGCTCCGAGGCTTGTATTGTTTGTTAGTCCACCAACCGTAAATTGTTTTGTCGCCGCGTTGATCGAATAGCTCGAAGAAGACGCTCTTTGAGTTAGCGTGTGTATCTCGTAGAGCGGTTGAGCGTCGATCGTTTGGATGAATACGGGTTCTGTTGGCTCCAAAGTGGCTATGAAGCTATCTTCGACTATAAACAGCGGCGATTGGTTGGTCGCATCTTGAGCGATCGATTCGCCCGCCAGCACGGGTTGGGTTTTATCTGTGTTGTTGTTGGCGAAAAACTCGCTTTGCGACACGCTGAAAATTCCCAGAGCGAATACGCTGATGACCGCAGTTGCAGTAGCTGATCTTCGAGCAACGACCAGAGACATTTTCCCAAGTCGTTCGTACCAAGATTGTGTGCGGACGAGCGCTGAGAGCTGTTTGCTACGTAGTTCTTCGTCGAATTTATTCCAAAATGCAGCGTCGGGACGTTCCTGACGTTTAATGCGTAAAAGCTGGCTTAAGCGTTCTTCGGCTTCGGGCGTTGGCTTTTGGGATGGCATAGTTGGGGGAATTGGTTGGCGGTTAGCGAAGGTAGTCCTTGAGTTCGCCTTGTAGAAATTGCTTGGCGTAGTGGAGCCGCGAGCGAACGGTTCCAATAGAAGTACCTGTAATGTCGGCGATTTCCTTGTGGCTGAGTCCGTCGATTTCGAAAAGAGTGATGACGGTTCTGTGTTTAACGGAAAGTTTTTGGAAAGCGTCGTTAAGCTTCTCTTGCAGCTCGTTCATCAGAGCAGCCTTGTCGGAGTCTGACTCCGAGGTCATGTTTTCGATGAAACCTGCGGTATGGTCTTCGTCTGCCATTTTCTCGAAACTGAGAAAGCGGCGTAGCTTGTTCTTGCGCAGGTGTGTCAACGTAGTGTTGAGCGCGATCCGATATAGCCAAGTGAAGAAGCTGGATTTCCCTTTGAAGCGATTGATGGACTGGAAAGCCTTGATGAAGGCATCTTGGGTCAAATCCGAGGCGTCTTCTCGATTGGAGGTAAGATTGTAGATGACCGAGTAGACGCGTTCACGGTATTTAAGGATAAGGGCATCAAATGCATCGACATCGCCAGCTTGAATCTTGCGTACGATGAGAAGATCCTCGTCCGCTTCCATGCGCCTTTCGGGCGAGGAAACAAGCGATTTGGTGATGGTTTTAGTGAAGCTCATGAGGAGTAATTTGAGGAACCTAAAGCAGCGCTGTGGAAATGTCTAGATTGCATCGTTATAAAATAGCTGGGAAAGGCTGATTTTTCAACGCGAAACTAGCGTGTAGACTGAACAGACCCAAGGGTTTCCACCTGGTTCCAGAGGAGTTCACTGATCGTATGTAGGAGCTTGGCGTCCTCTCTGGGCAGGAAGGCCTCGATTTGTTCGCGTGCACACCGGATTTCGTTGAATACGGCTTGGCGGACTTCTTCGAAGATTCCGAGTTGATCGAGCTGTTCGAGCCAGTAAGAAATATTGGCGTTTTCTTTGCCAGCTAGTGCGTCTCTTAGTCGATTGGCATCATTTTCCGAAAGACGATCTCGCATGAGAATGAGAGGGAGGGTGGCTTTCCCAGTTGCGATATCGGTGCCGAGGGTTTTGCCGATCTTGTCTTCGGTCCCGATGAGGTCAGTGAGGTCGTCGTAAATTTGATAGGCGATGCCGAGGTGACGCCCAAAGGACCCAGCGGCTTCGACGTAAGCGTCGCTTCGATTGGCTAGGCGGGCTCCGAGAAAGCAGGCTATACGGAATAATTCCGCAGTTTTCAGATCGATGACACGATAATAGGTCGGCAGGTCAATGTTTGGGTCGCCGCGCTGCATGGTTTGGAGGATTTCTCCAGTGCAGACATTTCGCATAGCGATGGCGACTTTTTCGCTGACCTCCGAGGTTGGGAATTGCGTTGCGAGGTAGACAGCGTGAGAGAAGAGGGCGTCGCCTAGTAGAACTGCAGTGGTGCTTCCGTAGGCCTTGGCGACGGTTGGGCGGTTGCGGCGTATGTCCGCTTCGTCCATGATGTCGTCGTGAACGAGTGTCGCTAGATGGATCGTCTCGATGACGGCGGCGAGCTTTACGAGCTTTTCGTCGACGGCGGTATCGCCTTGCCATCCGGAAAAGAAAATAAGCGCCGGGCGGATCCGTTTTCCGCTGGTGTCCATGCAATATTCGACGTAGCCGCGGATTTCGGCTTCAAAACTGTCGATTTGGGCTACGAGAAAAGTGTCAAGGGCTTTCAGATGCGGCTGTAGCAATTGAAAAAGCTCGGGAAGGAGCTTGATTTCGATTGGCGTTGGCGTCTGAGAAGCTTGGCTCATGGTATTAGTCTTGGCAATGGGTGCCGCAAGCGGTCCGGTCTTGGGGCGACTCGAAAGGTAACTTGACGGTTTTTTTGAATTTCCCAATCAAAAAGCACATAGAAGCATTTAGAATCGGTTACCTACACCATTCTGACTTTGGTAAGGTCTTGACCATCTATGACTCCGATGGGAGCTCCGTGCTCGTCGACCACGATGAGATCGTCTATTTTCAAAGACTCGAATACGCGCAGCGCTTCTACGGCGAGCGACCCGGATCGGATAACGATCGGATTTCGTGTCATGAAGGTGGATACAGGTTTCGAGAGGAAATCGGCATCAGTTAGTACGAGACGTCTTATGTCGCCATCAGTGAAAACTCCGCTGAGTTTCCCATCGTGATCGGTGAGGGCGATGCAACCGCTGTTCGGGTTGGTCATTTGCTTCAAGCAGTCTTTGCAGGAGGCTGTATCGGATAATTGGGCGAATTCTCCCGGGGTGCGCATGATTCCGTTGACGCTAACTGCGAGAGATTTGCCGAGACTGCCGCCCGGGTGGAATCGGGCGAAATCTTCTTTGCTGAATGCTCGACCTTCGAGGATGACCATCGCCACGGCGTCGCCGATTGCCATGCATGCAGTCGAACTAGCCGTTGGCGCGAGATCGAGGGGGCAGGCTTCCTTGTCGGCGGAATAGACAAGGCTGTTCTGACAGAGCTGAGCGAGCGATGAGTCTTTTTTGGATGTGACGGCGATACAGAGTACGTTGAAGCGAGAGATCAGCGGTACCAGACGGAGAAGTTCTTCGGTTTCGCCGCTGTTGCTGAATGCGAGGAGCGCGTCGCCTTCGCGGCAGAGGCCCATATCTCCGTGCAAGGCATTGACGGGGTCGAGGAAACTTGCCGGCGCACCGATGCTGTTAAGGGTGCCGACGAGTTTTTGGGCGATGTGGGCACTCTTTCCGATGCCGGAGAGGATGAGCTTGTTTCCCTGATTGACTGTTTCGATCAAGGCGGAAGCGACCGCGGCGAAACCGGAATCGAGCTGTTCGCTGGTTTTCTTGAGGGCATCGGCTTCGATTTCGATGCAACGCCGCCCTTTGGCAATTATTTCGTCGGTATCCATTTTTTTGGTAGTGAGGAGCCGTTTGGCGGATTTCAGACTTGGAAAGTCACGCGGAGATGGTCTCATAGTGATCGTGCATTAATGATCATGACGAGACCGCTCTCCGCATCAAAACTTATTTTCGCTCTACTCTGCGCGATCGCCTGGGTGGGTTGCTCGGAGCGTGTATCGATTAATATTCAGAGCGAGACCGAAGATCCGGTCTATCGCCGGGCTAAGGATCTCTTGGCCCGAAATTTGCACAGCGAGGCGCTTTCGAACTTCGAAAAGCTCATTATGATGCGTGACGGCAATGCTCCGGAATCGCATTTGGAAGTGGGATTGATCTTTCTCGATCATATGAAAGACCCGGTTTCGGCGATCTACCATTTCAAGCGCTACCAAGCGTTGAGGGGGCGGGAATCGAAATCTCCACAGCTAGATGCGTCTTTGGAGCGGGTTGACGATCTCGAGAAGACGGCGATGAAGGAATTGCTGTCGACTTTGGAGGCTCAGGTTTACCGGTCGAAGTTGTTAAGCACAATTGAGCAATTGCGTGCGGAAAACGAGTCTTTGAGAGATGATTTGGTGAAAAGCCGAAAACGCATTTTGGAGGAGGCACCGTCGGAAGTTGCGCAGCGTGTGGACGGTTCCGCCTTGGGAAATCGCGCAGAGCCGAGGCGTCCAGGCGGGTCGATGTCGACTCCGCGCGAACGGCGGCTTTACGTGGTTAAACCAGGCGATAGCCTCTACAACATCAGCCGAGAAGTTTACGGAGACGGCGGTCGTTACAAGGAGATCCTTAAGGCGAATCAGGCGACTTTGCCGAGCGCGAATCAATTGCAGCCTGGGATGTCGCTAATCATCCCCTAGTGGATTGTTAGCTTATGCGGATGATCGATTTGCCGCCGCCGGCTTGAATGCGATCGCCGGTTCGTTTGCCGATCAGTTCGCTGCCGATAGGGGATTTCGAAGTGATTACGGTAAGGAGACCTTGTTCGGTTTCAAGTTTAATTCCACCAATTCCAGGAACGAGAAAAAAAGTTTCCCGACCGTTGGAGGAGAGTGTGGTGACGATGGCCCCGAGAGCGATGGGATTGGAGCTGTCGAATGTTGGAAGTGTGAAGTTGCGAATGGCGTCGAGACTCTCTTTTAGTTCGAGAGCGTGGCGGGCCTGGCCGCTGGCGAGGTAAGAGGTTTCCAATCCTCGGGTGTCGTATTTGCTTTCTGCTCGCGCTTCTTCGTGGGTGGCGGACTCGGCGGATTCGAGGGCTGCGCCGCTTGCTTGGTCGAGGTCGGATTCGAGTTGAGCGATGATGGCGCAGATGAGCGTCGTTTTTTCCATGGCTTGAGAAAAGCATGCCTGGCGTCTTTGGCGATTCGAATGAGTGGAGCCGAATTGACTATCCGCGTTTTGCCAGAACCACCCAGTCGCCAGTCGCCAGTCGCCAGTCGCCAGTCGCCAGTCGTTGGAGTGAGTAGAGTTGTAGAGTTTTTTGTGATTTCCGCACTGCCGTTCCACTCACCCGTGCTTGGGTTGAACCAGCTGATCTTTCCGCTCGAAAACGGGAGTTCTAGCGTGAAGATGGTATAGGTTTGGCTCGTATCGGAAATCTGATCGGACTGCATGCCTTCGTAGCCATTGGGGCTGTGGCCGGCGTAGGATTCCGGGTTGGCGATATAGGCGATGCATTGGCTCGCGTCATTGAAAATCATTGATTTGACCAAAAGGGGGTTCGATCCGGAAAGAGAATCGTTGGGCTTCCAGTTTTCCAAACTGATTTCGGCATCCGCGAAGAATTGCTTTATCTTGAGCAAATTGTGGGTTCCGTAGCTTAGATGACCACCGTTACACGAACCATAGTAACCTTCGATTCCGTTGTAGTTGCGGTCGGATTCGGCGTCGGTATTCAATCCGCGATAGGAGGGCATCCCTCCGGAAAGGAGAGCTCCCCAAAACAAGCGGCGAAAGTAGTAGCGCGGGAAACGGCGACCCGATTGCGTGGAATCCGCCGGTATCGATGCAGCGTCCAGCTAAGTTCTTCGCTTCCCATTTCCACTGTCCTTCTGCGCAGACATCGCAACGAGCTTTCATTTGCCCGTCGCCCGTCGCGAAACCGCGTGAAGTCTTTATCGCTCCGCTCGGCAAAGAGTAAGCTACGATAAGCGGTAGCTCGTTGACCTGTTTGTCGTTTTGGGCGAACGAGATCTCGTGGCAGCCTCTGACGAAAGCGGTTTTATTCGAGCTGATTATCGATTCTCGCCTTGATGGTTCATCCATAAGGGCGGGGAAAAAAGAGAGGGGTGATCAATCGAGGTCACAGAATACGTTCTTCGTCAAATTCGATCATGTCGGCAAATGAAACAAGGTCCTTGCGCTCTGCGATGTCCATTTTGCCCTTAGCGTTTTCAAGCGCTTCGCGTCCCATTTTACTCATGCCTTTTTGGACGATTTCGCGATTCCATTTGGCAATTCGAAGATCGGCGGGCAAGATTTCCATGAGGCGGCGATCGATTTCAGCATCGTCAACGCTGACGCGCACGATCTCTTCAACTGCATCGGGTTCGATTCCCAGGTGTAGCGAGAGAAAACGGTCGAACCCTCTCTTGTA
Source organism: Opitutales bacterium (assembly GCA_018700525.1). Lineage (GTDB taxonomy): Bacteria > Verrucomicrobiota > Verrucomicrobiia > Opitutales > Opitutaceae > Pelagisphaera. The sequence goes on along the minus strand of JABITN010000045.1, from coordinate 4,708 downwards.
ATTGCGTTGGTAGGATTTTCCGAGTTCCCCTTTTACGGCACGCTTTGCTTTTGCAATGAAGCGTGGCAAGTGAAGCAATCCACAGGAATGAGGAATGTAAGGCGAGGGCAAGTCGTAGTGGATTTCTCCAGTGTCTGGTCTGCCTGATCGAGTCATGAAGCAGGGTCTAGTTGGGCAGCGTCGATTTTCAACCCTTAATGTTTTGGCTGTTGGAACTACTTGTCCTTGAGTGCTTGAAAAGGGTTGAAAACGCTTCGTTTTAGGGGTAATATGGTAGTGATTGTGGTAAGTTCTAAGGAGAGCGCGTCGATGCTTTTATTTTGGGATAGCGAGGAAACGACTTGAGGGATTGGGGGCTGCGTAGACGGTGTTATCGATAAGTGGATCGCTTGGGAATGCGAGTCGACGAATGTCGTTGTCGAGATCACCGGTTCCATTTTATCTCATCTCTTCTACTTTTATAGCTCTAGTTATCACTCGGTTGAATTCATCGACCAAACGCGATACAGCAACACGCTGATTAGCGGTTGGTGAAGTTCTAAGGGGAATCAGCGATCTGCACGCTTCTTTAGAATGGCTCCTGCGATTCTTTCGAGTTCTTGCAGTTTCGCTACATTCACGTTTCTGGGAGTGACTCCGTTCTTGTGCGTCAAATGCGCTTGCTAGGCGAATATCCAAGGGCTTTAAGGGGAGGGGGAGGATCTTCCCAGCTAGGTCCATCGTGTTAATGGTCGTCGTGAGTGAAAACCATTGAGGCGTTTAGGATAAAGGCAAGGGTCGCGGCTCTATAGGTATTAATGATTTGTATATACGTTGAGCTGGACTGGCTAATTGCTTAGCTGCGATCTACGCTAAGGCGTAGTCAAGCGCTTCGATGATTTCCGCTACCGGCTCGCCGCCTATGCTGAATCGAATGAGCTCGCTATCGATACCTGCTTGCTGGAGGTAGGCACGCCCGGCTTCCGCTGAGATCAGGTCGTAATGAGCGAGATACATAAACGGACAGGCGAGAGTCTGGGTCATGCCGAAGCTCGGTCCTTTCGCGAGGAGGAGGCGATCGTAAAATGTCGCAAGATCGGTATTCAGAACAAACGAGATCATCCCCCCGATCGATTCGGGCGTTCGGGCGATGCGTTCGTAGTTGGCTTTCGATCGCGCTTCTTTCGACCAGTAAACTTTAGTTACTTTCGGGTGAGATTTTAGGTATTCTACAACCTGGATCGTGGACGTGTTGATGGATTCTATAAGCGGCAAGTATCTATCGATTTGCTCTGCGAGTCGCTGCAAATTGCGTGCGTAGGGCGGTTCGACGATAGCGCGAATTCTTTGAGTGATGGCATCTCGTTCAGGACACTGCTGCGTTGTGCAAACGGCTCCCATTATGACATCGCCTTCGCTGGACGCGTATTTGGTCAGGCTGTTAACTATGATGTCGGCGTAGGGAGAGATATCGACGTTTGCCGGAGAATTGATTGTCGGATCGAGAATGAGGCAGACGCCATGTTTTGTCGCTAATTCGCGGATACGCTCTAGATCCATCGATTGAATTAGCGGGTTAGTCGGCGTTTCCGTTACGATTCCGGCGAATTGGTTTGGACGGCTGGCGAGTAGTTCTTGGAGCTTGTCGGTGTCGAAGACGTTGTATAGTTTTTGGTTATTGCTTTCTCGGTGGGAGAGCTTGTCTAGGATGGACATCGTATCGGTGTAGAGCCAGCCGAGCTTGATCCAGGATTTGCGGCCTTTGGGAGCTTGTATTTCGTTGACCGCTTGGAATGCCGCGTAGATCGCGTTCATCCCGCAGTTGGAAAGAATTATGTCGTCGCATTTCTCCGCGTTGAGGAGCGGACGAATGCTCTCCAGAATTTTCGCTTCGGCGTCGCCGGAGTATAGCGCTTCTGACTCAATTTGTTTTTTAAGTCCATTGGCGACGAGATAGTCTTCGGCTTGCCTCGAACAGAGATAGCCTCCGACGTGCTGGAGAAATAGTTTGGCTTTTCGATTGAGCTGTTCATCGTCTGGTATCCTCAGGCCGGATACTCCGAGATGTTTTTGGAATTTTGTTCCGGGCGTGTCTAGGTGCGTCTCTAGTTGGTGGGCAATCTTCTCGGAGGAGGTGAGCCAGACGGTATTGCCTGGCTTGTCGAACAAGGACTCCCAGTAGATCTCAATTTCGCGCAGCCATTCGTGTTTCACGAAACGCGGATAGCCGGAATTCATCTTCGCGAGGATTCTTGGATCGCGTTTTTCATAGCCGATAACGTCGGCCATGGTCGGTAGGCTGACCGAAACGGCGTGCGGGATGTTTGGAATGCGTTTTCCGATTGGAATCTGTTCGCTTAGACTCATGGAATGAGTCGCGACATTAGGACGACCTTCTTACATGTCGAGCGCTCAGTTCGTCATAAGTTCGGGAGAGTGATTGGCCGCGAAAACGATTGCTTGCCGGATGATTCGATCTATCAACGAGCCCATGAAATTCGTTTCGTGGAATGTGAATGGTATTCGGGCGGCAGTTAAAAAGGACGCGATGTCTTTTTTCGAAAACAGCGGAGCGGATTTTATCTGTTTGCAGGAAACGAAGGCTACGTGCGAAATCGTTGAGCAAATCGGCTGGACTGAGGGATTGCATGTGTTCGCGAGCGAGGCAGACAAGAAGGGCTATTCAGGTACAGCGATCATCACACCGCACGAGCCACTATCGGTGAGCTACGGTTTGGGCATCGCGAAGCACGACGCGGAAGGCCGGGCTGTGACGCTCGAGTACGCCGACTTCTTTTTGACGACCGTGTACACTCCTAATTCTCAAAACGAGTTGAAGCGATTGCCATATCGGCAGGAATGGAATACAGCGTTTTTGGAGCGAATGAAGGAGTTGGAGTCGCAAAAGCCGGTAGTGTTTTGTGGCGATTTGAACGTGGCGCACACGGAAGAGGATTTGGCGAACCCGAAGACTAATCGAAAGAACGCCGGTTTTTCGGACGAGGAACGGGCTGATTTCGATACGATCATCGGAGCGGGTTTCGTCGATACGTTTCGCGAGTTCAAGCAAGGCAAGGGTCACTATTCCTGGTGGAGCTACCGTGCGGGAGCCCGGGCTCGCAACGTAGGGTGGCGTATTGATTACTTCATGATTTCCGAAGCATTGCGCGAACGCTTGATCGGGGCGGAGATCCTGCCAGACGTGCTCGGTTCAGATCATTGCCCCGTCACGATGGAGTGGAAATAGGATCGAGACGTTGCTTAGGCTTCGCCGAACCACTCGGTGGTTTTGCGTTTAGCGGCTTGGCGGTGTTCGGGCTTTATATGGGCCGCTACTGTGGCTAGGGCCAGGGCCATGGCTCCGAGGTCGTCCGAGAAACCGAGGATTGGTGTGAAGTCGGGTATGGCATCAAGAGGAAGAATGAAGTAGCCTAGGGCTGAGAAGATGATGGTCTTGGCTCTTTTTGGGGTATCGGGATCGGAGGCCACGTAGAACAGAATGAGGGCTTTCCCCACGACTTCTCGACCAGCCGATTTGGCGAATTGGGTGAGTTTGTCCCAGAAACCTGTTTCGCTATAATTGTTGGAATAGTCTGTGGGCGTTAGCTTGGAATTACTCATGAGGGTGCGGGTCGGCTGCTGTGTTCTGCGATCAAGGGTGGTTGAAGCTCTCGGTCCTGGGTTTGGTTTATCTATAATTTTGATTGAATGAAGGATTGGTAAGGTCCAATTGATTGCTCAAAACTGAAATTAGAGTGTATTATCGAATAAGTCTCCAAATTTATGAGTTTTCTGAGAGTCATACCACCGTTGTTCGTCCTAGCGGTATCTGCAGGGATTTGCTACTGGATTCTCATGGAACGGTCCAAGCGAGGACCGAGAGAGCTTTGATTTCTGAGGCCCGTGGCAAAGTAATCTCGGTTTCGCCGTCGTTTCGGGCGAGCGGATTTTTCGAAAAGGGGAATTTTTGTTGGAGATCGACCCTCGGGATTATGCAACCGCTGTTGTCGCCTTTTTTGCGATCTTGTATGTTGGCAAAAGCGATATGCGAATAGGTCGTCGACCGTTGATTAAGGTTTTGGGGACCGAGGTTGTTTTAGTCATCCATTAGATTACGTTTTTCGAAGCGATTAAGTGGTCGAACGTTTCTGTGGCCTTGGTTTGCCTTTCGAGCACCGCTTTTTTTACTTCGATTTTGGAGCCTTTGTATTACAGGCGGAAGATGGCTTGGCCTGAGCCATTCTTTGGGCTCTGTATCATTGTCGGGCTCTATTTCGTTTTCAGCTTTGAATTCGAGTATCTCGGACGCATGATTCTGGGTATTGTCTCAGCTTTGTTTGCCGCTTGGTTTACTGTTCTAAACGCGTTGTTGGCAGGCGAGACCCATGCCAAGACGATTACGCTTTACGAGCTGCTAGGGGCATTGGGGTCGTTAACGCTTCTTCTGTTGGTGACAGGCGGATTCAATGTCGAACAGATGACTCTTTCGGGAAACGATTTCGGTTGGTTGCTTATTTTGGGTACAGTAGGTACGGCATTTTCCTTTTGTCTCAGCGTTCAATTAGTGAAGCGTCAGACGCCGTATACCTTCGTTATGAAGATAAACTTGGAGCCGATTTACGCGATGATTCTAGCGGTTTTAGTTTGGCCGGAGAGTGAAACGATGTCGGGCGGGTTTTACATAGGGGCGGCTATCGTGGTGGCGATGATTTTTATTAATGCGTTGGTG
>JABITN010000007.1 GCA_018700525.1 Opitutales bacterium | reverse complement strand
GAATGGTCTGGCGGTGTATGCTGTCCTACATCGACGTTGTATCCACGCAATTCTCCTGGCTTTAGGGGGAATGTTTTTCCTGTCAAACTTGTGGTTGTCCATTCGCTTTCGGGAAGGCGGGAGTAAAATTCTCTGTGGATCCAGCAGAGGAAGCTCTCGCTGAATGGATCTAGGTCTGCTTCCCTGAACAATCGCTCGCGCATGGCGGTTTCGGTTTCGATGTGAGCTACGCTCAGCATCTGATTACGCTGCTCGGATCTTGATTCGGAGAAGTCTTGCCGGAGCGCTTTGTCGATGTCTTTTGGCAGTGTTTTATGCCCTTCGATGAGGTTTGAGTAGTAACTGTTCATCGTTCGCACAAGGCCTGCTAACTCATTGCGAACCAGTGTGTTGGACAAAGCACGTTTGAGTTCTCCCGATTTGCGGAGAATCTTCGAGCTGATATCCGCTAAAATGGCCTTTCGCTGCTCGGGCATGAGGGGCCGCATAGAGGAAGGTTTTGTGTAGATGGACTTCACTATTTAAGTTATTATCGGCGATAATTATGGCGATTATAAAAATTTACAAGTTATTAATCTACAAATATTAAAATATATAAAAACTAAATAATCGATAGTAGAAACGGCGATAATTATGGCGATTCTCGAGAATGCGTTTGCTTGCTAAGAGGACCGGATGGAACCGGTCCTTCCAGGGAGGGAATTGAGATTGGAGGGACCGGCTCCGTTCGGTCCTAACACAATCTCAATATTACGCCTCATCACGCTTTGTATTAGCCTGCCCCTTCAGGCAGCACCCTATTGCGAATCACGGAATTGCGTAGGCGACGTAGAGGTCGCCGCTGGGCACGGTCCGTCCGCCGCCGCAGCCGATCACGATGTATTGCTTCCCATCGACTTCGTAGATGGATGGGGTGGCCTGGCCTCCGAATGGCAGTTTATCTCTCCACAATTCTTCGCCGGTCTTCGCATCGTAAGCTCGAATATAGCCATCGAGGTTGGCTCCGATAATGAGAAGGCCGCTGGCGGTGACGACCGGACCGCCGAAACTCATCCGTCCGTCCGGTTGGCTCGATGCCTTTCTCAATCAATTCGGGGAATTCGCCAAACACCGTTCGCCACAGGTATTCGCCCGTACTCAGGTCGATCGCGTTCAAGGTGCCCCAGGGCGGCTTAATCGCCGGGTAGCCGTTGGAATCTTTCCACATCTTGTGACCCCCGTGCGTATAGGGCATGAGGGATTCGGTTTCTTTGTCGCTTGATGCTGGAAACGGGTCGAAATCCTCTGACTCCCTGAGGAATTTGTTCAAGTGATTGATTTCGTTCCCCGCCAAGTGGGCGAACGGGGGCATGGATCCTTTTCCCTGCTTGATGAGTTGGGCGATTTCTTGTGGTTTCATTCGATACGTAACGCCCACTAAACTGGGGACGATTTGTCCAAACGCTTCGCCTCCGTGTCGATCGGCTCCATGGCAGAGGACGCAATTTCGATTGTAGATCGCTTCGCCGAGAGAATGAGCGCTGGTATCCATCAGCGTATTGAGGGCCGGCATATCGTGCGCATTGAAATAGAGGATACCGTCAGGATCCATGGCCGCTCCGCCCCATTCGACGCCACCCCACACGCCGGGAAAAATGATGGATTCGCGCTCAAGGCTCAAGGGGAGAAAGGGGACGTGCGGCTCGAGAGTTTGGTATTTGGCGTGGATCTCCTTCTTGGATTCGGGGAGCGTGTTATTGACTTCCGAAATCGGAAACTCGACCCGCGAATAGGGAACGGGTTTCACAGGGTGCGGCTGGGTCGGCCAAGCGTTTTCGCCGGGAACCTTGGAAGCAGGAACTGGCACCTCCTCTATCGGAAAAAGGGGATCCCCGGTTACCCGATTGAATACGAAGACGTAACCATGCTTGGTCAACAGAGAGATTGCAGGGATCTCCTTTCCGTCTCGACGCATGGTGAAGAGATTGGGGGGAGACGGCAGATCCATATCGAAGATGTCATGATGGATCGCTTGAAAATGCCACTTGCGCTTCCCCGTCTTAACATCCAGGCAGATCAGGCTGTTGCCGAAGAGGTTTTGCCCGATGCGGTCGCCTCCGTAGTAGTCGAAAGATGGGGACCCGGTCGGGCAGTAGACGAGACCGCGCTCTTCATCGAGGGCCATGCCGGTCCAGGTATTGGCCCCGCCCGCTCTGAGGTAAGCGTCTTCGGGCCAAGTATCATATCCAAATTCCCCTGGATGCGGGATGGTGTTGAATCGCCACACCTGTTCGCCGGTTCGGATATCGAATGCTCGGATATGACCAGGAGAGGCCGGCAGGGCTTCGGTTACCCGGCTGCCGAGGATTAGCAGGTTTTCGAATACGACTCCGGGAGTAGTCGGAGCATAGGCAAGATCGTCTACATCTCGGCCAAGTCCCTTCCGCAGATCAATGAAGCCTTCATTGCCGAAGGAAGGAATCAATTGGCCCGTATCGGCATCTACCGCGCAGAGCAAATGCTGCGAAGAGTAAATAATCCTCCCACGCTTGCCATCGCTCCAGTAGTGAACGCCGCGATTGGCCCAAGTGCGATTTACATTGGGCGCGTTATCGCCGTGCTCGATTTCGTAGGGATCGAAGCGCCAGATGAGTTCTCCCGTCGCCGCATCGAGGGCGAAGAGCATTTTGTTGCCGCCCGTGCCATAAAGCGTGCCGTCGATGATGAGCGGATTGCATTCGAGGTGAAAGCGATTCTTTGTCGGAAACTGGGAGGCGTCGAAGGTCCAGGCCACTTCCAGTTGAGCCACATTACTGGGCGTGATCTGGGTAAGCGACGAATACTGGCTCGAGGCGTTGTCTCCCAGATAAGTCGGCCAATTTCGGTCGGCCCCCATGCACATGGCGCTGATAAGGAGAAGGAGGGGGAGCAGGGGTAGATTTAGGAATCGATCGAAGTGACGCGTGGAGGTGAGTGGAGGCACTTGCGAGATGTTCGCGTGATTCGCTTCGAAAACCAATAGGCAAAGGTGTGCTCAAAGGGTTAATCTATCTACAATTACACTCTCCGCGAATTGAATCGGAACCATTGAATCACAACTGGATTCATTCCCCTCCGTTTGCGGCGAACTTTACCCAAACGTTTCATAAACTACCGTGGACAGTGAGACTCTCACCTGTAAAAGCTCGAACCTATTGTCTCGCAGAGACACCTATTTGTCGAAGACAACAAGCGAAGCGTTGTTAGAAAATATTTTGACAACGTTTCTCAGTACCCTCGTCACTTGAGTCATCGCTTTGCAATGCCAATAGGTATCCGCTGCGCGGATAAAAGGTTCGAGGAATCAAGCCCCAAAACGTGCTGATATTCACTACGACGAAGTTTAGAGGTAGGCGTGGTTTCTACGTAGGCGTCTAGCGAGTAGATCGTTGATTGCCGATGAAGGCTGCTATGTGTATCATTTGGACTTATCTGTATGCACTTTCGGGTAGAGGTAGTTCGTTAGAGAGGATTTGATCGTTTCAGTTAATTGGATGACCTCAATCCATTCGTATGTAACCCTAAACGTTTTTATTGCTTGCCGCATTGTGCCATTATGAAACCTTCCAAAAGTACTTTGTTATGGATGTACGAAACGATGGAAACCAGCCGTCGTTTCGAGGAAATAATCGCTAAGATATATTTCGAGGGAAAGACTCCCGCTTTTAATATGACGAATGGTCCCATCCCTGGAGAGATGCATTTGTCTAATGGGCAGGAACCTGTTGCGGTGGGCGTGTGCGCTCATTTAGCAAAGGGTGATGTCGTCACTGCGACGCACCGTTCGCATCATCAAGCGATCGCCAAAGGCGTCGACTTGAATCGAATGGCGGCGGAGATCTTCGGCAAGGAAACGGGGCTGAGTGGCGGTCGCGGGGGACATATGCATTTGTTCGATGCGAACGTGAACTTTGGCTGTTCAGGAATTATCGCCCAAGGAATGGGGCCTGCTTGCGGGGCGGCCTTGTCGCGTAAACTGCGAAATCAAGCGGGTGTTGCGGTTTCGTTCATAGGAGAGGGCGCGGCGAATCAGGGTGCGTTTCACGAGTCCTTGAATTTGGCGGCTTTGTGGAAGTTGCCGGTCGTATTCGTGATCGAGGATAATGGATGGGGCGTATCTGTATCCAAAGAATCATCAACGTCAGTGGAGCGTAATTCCGTAAGAGCCGCAGGATATGGCATGCCAGGTCACTTTGTCGAAGACAACGATCCAATCGCAATCTATGAAGCTGCCGGTGAAACGATCGCCAGAGCTCGAGAGGGCAAAGGCCCCAGCTTGATCGAAATTGAAACGTACCGATTGGCAGGACATTTTATGGGCGATGCTGAAGGCTACCGGCCGGAGGGGGAGAAGGACGCGCTTTTCGCGAAAGATCCGATTCCCCAAATGAGTAAGCTTTTATTGGATGAAGGGCATGCGGACGAGGCGGCGATTGCTGAATTGCAAGCGACTGCTCAACGGCGAGTGGACGAGGCGATTGCCTTTGCTCGAGAGAGCGAATACGCTCCTGAAGAAGAGGCCTTAACCTCTGTATTTGCCTGAGTAATACTGTTAACCCTTAGCTATAGGAATTGAGTACGACAATGAGTGAAGATTTAAATACCGACCGACACCTCACAATCGCCCGCTCCATGGCGGAAGCCATCGAGCAACAAATGGAGAGTGATCCGAATGTTTTCGTGATGGGAGAGGATATTGCTGCGCTAGGCGGCGTATACGGAAATACGAGAGGACTTCTCGAGAAATTCGGACCCGAACGGATTCGCAATACACCGATCTCCGAGACGGCTTTTATTGGGGCGACTGTGGGAGCGGCTCAAGATGGAATGCGGCCGATCGTAGAGTTGATGTTCGTCGACTTCATTGGAGTCTGTTTCGACGCGATCTATAATAACGGAGCGAAAAACAATTACTTCTCAGGTGGTCAAATCAATGTGCCTATGGTTTTGATGACTGCCGTTGGGGGCGGTTACTCCGATGCCGGTCAGCATTCGCAGTGTTTGTATTCGACCTTCGCCCACATGCCAGGAATGAAGGTTGTGTCACCATCGAACGCCTACGATGCGAAGGGACTTATGAATGCGGCTATTCGCGACGACAATCCGGTGATTTACATGTTTCACAAAGGGCTACAGGGAATGGGCTGGTTGGGCACCGAACCTGGGGCTACGGTTGCGACACCGGAAGATAGCTACACGATCGAAATCGGGAAGGCGAAGGTTGTTCGAGAAGGAACGGATGTTACGATCGTAGGCTTGGCGATGGGCGTTCATGACGCGTTGAAAGCTGCCGATAAGCTCGCTACAACAGGCGTGAGCGCCGAAGTGGTGGACCTGCGTTCCTTAGTGCCTCTAGACCGTGAGACGGTTATCGAATCGGTGGCGAAGACGGGGCGTTTGATCGTGGTCGATGAAGATTACAATAGCTACGGGGTTTCGGGCGAAATCATCGCAACGGTAACGGAGCATGATATTTCGAAGCTAAAAGCCTCGCCTCGCCGCGTGACGTATCCAGATATTCCGATACCATTCTCGCGGCATTTCGAACAGTTTTGCATGCCGAATGCGGACAAGATCGTAGATGCTTATCAATCCATGGTGAAAGGCGCCGCGGTCTCGGTTTGAGGGAAGAAATTTTGTCCGCTAGATACGCTAAAACTCGCTAAAAAAGCTACAGTTGGATCGATCCTTTCTTTAGCGTATTTAGCGGTTATGGTTTTTTCATAAAATATTTTGGCTAAAAGTATGAGTGCAGAAATTTTGATTCCTGAGAATCTATGGGAAGGGGATGACCAGTGCGTGATCACGAACTGGCTCGCCCCGGATGAAGGGCTGGTGCAGCAGGGAGCGCCCCTCGTTGAGATTATGGTGGAGAAAGCGCAGTTCGAGATTGCAGCTCCGTCGAGCGGAACGCTTTCCATCGAGGCTGATATCGACGATGTCGTATCGAAAGGCGATATGATCGGCTCGATCGAGTAGGGCTTTCTTCTGACTCGGACCTGTTGGCTCGTAGAGGCACCTATTTGCTGCGTAGCAGCAACAAGCGAGGAATGAGCGTTGTTCGAAAATGTTTTTTAACATCGTGTTTCGTTCCTCAAGTGTCGCTATTGCTCGGTACTCTGCGTTCACTAGTTCCTTCCTGCGTCAGAAAATAGGTGTCCGCGGAGCGGACAATAGGTTCGAAAGGATGCGGATGGTAAATCAACTTTGGTTGCGGTTTCGATGCGCCAGGAAATCTATGGTTTAAATTTTATTCGTTGTTGTTCACCTTATTACTAGAACAATGCACCAGACTTTATGACGTATCTAGATCCTGACTACGCGATGGCGATCGAGGAGGCTCTGCTTGAAGAAGTCGTGGAGGGACGTAGGGAAAAAGGTTGTATGGTGTGGTCGACCAAACCGTGTTTGGTTGCTCCACGTTCCTACTTGAGAAAAGAGTCTTTTGGGGATGCGCGTGGCAAAATGAAGGAGCTCGGGTGGCCGGTGTGTTTACGCCCCACTGGTGGAGATGTGACTCCGCAGGGAGAGGGAACGCTAAACGTTTCGACTGTTTTTCGAGTAGGGAAGGAAGAAGGTCGAAATTTGGAGGCGGTTTATCGTTGGCTTTGCAACCCGTTGATTTCCTGGGTGGAAAGCTTGGGGAAACAGGCGAGCTATGGATCGATCAACCAGTCGTTTTGCGATGGACGTTTCAATGTGGCGGTCGATGGGCGCAAGTTGGCAGGGACGGCCCAACGCTGGAGGGCGTGTTCTTCTCGCGACGGAGACTGGGCAGTATTGGCTCATGCAATCGTTCTTGTTGATGCTGCCATTGAGGAGGGTGTGGCGGCGGTGAACCGATTTTATGATCACTGCGGAGTCGAAGATCGCGTGATACCGGAATCGCACGTCAATTTTTTGGAACTGTGGGGGGGTGAAAAGGGAGGCTTGGTTCTCGATGAGCAAGCTGAGGACCTGTGTGAGCGGTTCGAAGCGGCATTGGACCGAAGATAGGTGAACTGGATGATGTCTCCAATCGAGCAATTCTAAGTTTCGTTTGTTAAACTCGTTACATAAAACCTGCCACCGACATATCGGGGTCTTCGACGAGGGCAGGATTTGATTTTGATGTGGATAGGGGGAGATCGGTTGCCGAATAGCGATGTTGGAATACGGGTTTAGTCATTCCTCAATGAGCTCATCATAAACTCGATTGCGCGCAATCTAGTGTTAATGGGCACTATTTGACCTTTTGCGCACATCATTACTAATTGAGCTGGATGCGATTCTCTTTTAAGTATGACCAAGATTTTTATAAACTGCAGAGGACGCAGAGATCGCTGAGACGATACTAAAAAATCCTCAGCGATCTCTGCGTCCTCTGCGGTAAAAAATTCTTTCATGAAAATTCATTCTAACTTACGTCTTTCCCCATTTTTGAAATGCCTATTCGCAGGGCTGTTTTTATCTACTTCTCTTAATGGGGAACTCCCGCCTGCGCCTAAGCATCCTCAGCCCTCGCGAATCACCGCCGAAGCGTGGCGATCGGCTCGCCAGGAAATTAGAAACGCTAGTTTGGAGGTAAAAATCGACTACCTGCTCGATCGGGCGGAGATCGAGGACATTATCACAACCTACGCTTATAGCGTCGATACGCGTAACTGGCCCTTGCATGGGGAGATCTTCAAGGAGTCGTTCCAGCAGCGTCGAGGCGAGGAATACCGTGATACTGACAATCAGCAGCGCTTGAAGGGCTTGGACAAGTTCTTCCAACGCTTCACCAGTACGCAGCATTTGGGGTTCCCGCTTATGATTCAGATAGAGAAAGACACTGCCTACGCTGTCGCTTCTCTAAGCGCCCGGCATTACGACGAGAGCGGCGATCCGTTGGACAACACGCTTCTATTCGGTCAATATGAAATTTGGCTCGAACGAACGTCGGAAGGATGGAAGATTAACAAGCTGGCCCAGGTGAATAGAACACGAATACATACTTCTGAAGCGGAATTCCCTGAAGATAACTCCCCAAGATTGCTTTCAAAATAACGTGTATTGAAAAATTCATCTACATCTAACCTGCTCCGTATTCCAGGAGATCTTACCGAAGCGCCTAACAGCCGCTTCCTTCAAGCCGGCGAACTCTGCTTCGGCGAATACCATCAACGCGTCGAACAAAAGCCGCGCAATATATTCGTGACGGAACACACCCTCATTTTCGTATCCAAAGGAGCGAAAGTGTTTCGGTTTCCCCATAAGGAGATCGTGGTGGAAGCGGGCAAAGCGATATTCCTCAAACGAGGGTGCTACCTGCTTTGCGAAAGTATCGCCGATCATTCCCACTACGAGAGTATCTCGATTTTCTTCAACGAGTCGACCTTGCAGAATTTCTGGCTCGGCCTCAATATTCCGGATACGGATTCCGGAGCGCCTTCTTCTGAGAATAGCGAAATGCTTATCCTCGAAATGTCGCCCGCTCTCGAAGGTTTTCGAGATACAATCCTGAGCTGTTTCGGCTACGAGGGAAACTTTCTGGAACAGCTCCTCACTATGAAGCTGCAAGAATTGCTTCTCCTTTTACTGGATACACCAATTGCTCCTGAGTTAAAGGCGTTTTTCGGTGAAATATTCGATGAAACCCGCACCGATCCCGAGTATGTTGTTTCCGAGAACATGCTGACCCCTCTCAGTCTTCAGGACTACGCCAGGCTTTCCAATCGAAGCCTCTCTTCGTTCAAACGGGCTTTCCAAAGCAAGACCGGTCAAACTCCCGGTAATTGGATTCTGGAAAACCGCTTGAAGCATGCCCGGATGCTTGTGCAAGCAACCGGAAAAACCATCGGCGAAATTGGAGCCGAAAGCGGGTTCAACAACCCATCTAGTTTTATCAGATCGTATCGTACGCGATTCGGAACGACGCCCGCCGCGGATCGGAATTCCTGAGAGGTATTCGCGTTGGCACGATTTGCGCACTTTTTGAACGTTGAGGCATGAGCTTTTTCGTAGCAGTCTCCACCAATCACAGGCAGTCTCTTTTTCATGACTTCAAATAATCACCAAGTTATTCCGACCACTAAAATGCTTTGCCGGGCCCTCCTGTTTGCTCTGACGATTTCAGGCATCGGCTTCCAACTCGCGAATGCGGATTTACCAAAAAACATGGCTAAAGATGTAAACGTCAAAACCTCGCAAGAATTAGATTTTCCCGCAGCTGACGTTTGGGATCTGATCGGCGGTTTCAATACGCTGCCCGACTATCACGCTGCGGTACCGAAGAGTCGCTTGAGCCAGGGCGGGACTGTTCGGCATCTTACAATTTCCGAAGACGCAGGCGGGGGCATCGTTGTCGAGCGATTGAAGCAATTCGATGACGACGCCATGACCTTCAGTTACGCAATTATCGAGCTCATCGGCAGCCCGATGTCTTTCCGAAATTACCAGGCCTGGGTGAAGCTCGTGCCTACGGGTAAGAACTCCTGCAGGCTTCACTGGAACAGTTCGTTCAATGTAGAAGGCGCAACCAAAGAAGAAGCGGAAGAACTTGCGCTCGTTATCTATCAAGGTTGCTACGATGGAATCAACCGAGTCCTGGGGGGCGAGTAAGTTTAGCCTCTACTTAGATAAATGAGAAGGATTCGTAGAAAGTAGTACAGGCTTCCAGCCTGTTTTTTCACAGGCAAAATGCCTGTGCTACGCTTCATTTAACAGTCTCTTAGATAATCTCAAACGAGGACTACCTCATTCATCATGAAAATCATACCCATAGTCACACTTTTGCTGGTCGCTTTAACGGCTTCCTGTTCATCGACCGAAGAGTCGAGTCAGGCTGACTATCCTCTAGGAGTTTTCAATTTCGATTTCGCCCGGCTCGGCGCTGACGAAGCCAGTCAGATTAGCGAATTGAAATCGATTGGGTATGGTGGATTGGTTCTGAATTTGACGAATCCGAAAGAGCTTAAAACGCTGGAACGGTATCAATCGGTAGTCGGTGATGATCCGTTTGAGGTATACGCAGGCTATGTCGTTATTTCTTTCGAAAAAAATCTCGCTGCGCAAAATGCGTACCTTGATAAGGTAACTAAAGCCCTTAAAAAATCGGACGCAAAGCTGTGGGTTATCCTGCGCGTACGGGGCGAGCAAAAAGTTAAACGCGAGCAGATCGTCGATTTCTTGCGATCAGCGGCAAAACGTACCAAGGCGGGAGGGGTCGAGCTGGTTATCTATCCGCACTGGTCCGGCGGCGATCCTCTCAATATATGCCTCATCGAATCAGTGGAGGATGCGATACCCTATCTTCAGGAGGTCGGAAGTGATAACCTTTTCGTATCGCTCCATCTCTGTCATGAAATCAAGGCGGGCAACGGGCATCGACTCAATGAAGTGGCGGCAAAGGTGAAGCCTTGGCTTCGACTGCCTTCGATCAACGGTGTCGATGTAGATGCGGTGAATGAGGCAGAAGGATGGAAACGCGGTATCCAACCTTTGACTATGGGCGACTATGATTCATCTAAGTTGCTGGAAGCCTTGAAGTCGGTAGACTATGAAGGTCCTGTTGTTTTGCACACCTGGGGACTCCAGAAATCGGCTGCGGATCATCATCACACCTCATTCGCGCGATTTCAGGAAATGCTGGATGAGCTGTGATTCAGAGTTCCGCGATTGCACACGGATGGCGATCGTGTGATCAGTTGCTTTGACGGAAAGGTAGTCGACGAAGAATAAATTTAGTCCGCGAAATATGCTAAATAACGCGAAAAATACGATGATTATTTTTATTGAAGGAAAAAATGAAATAACCAAGTCACTGCCGCGAAGTAGCTATGCGAGGGACTCGCGTGGACCTTGTATTCAAGAGCTCAAGGTCCCTGTTTCGCGTTATTTAGCGTATTTCGCGGACCTGAAATATCTTAGCGCTCTTTGCGTCCTTCGCGGTTTAACAACGTCTTCACGTGTTTCTTGTGCCTTGAAGTTCTTCTATTCGTATTCGAGTATTCCCCTATGTCCACCCCTGGCAAAACGCGCCGATTAATTTTTACGGCCTTTCTACTGGCTCGAAGTTTGCTCGCGATGAAGGGGGCCAACGATCTCGATCAAACTGTCGGGTTGAGCTTCGAACGAGACATTGCTCCGATTCTTGAAGCGAAGTGTTTGGGGTGCCATAATCCGAACCAACAAGAGGGCGATTTTTCCATGGCCACCTTGGAAGCCATTCAGACGGCCGACGAGGAGTATGTGATTCCGGGAAACGCGGAGGAAAGTATGCTCTATTGGATTACCTTGCCGCTGGATGATGGGGAAGCCCCTGAAATGCCGGAGGAGGG
>JABITN010000004.1 GCA_018700525.1 Opitutales bacterium | reverse complement strand
CGAGGAAAGCCATACAAATGCGCTATCGTCGCAGGCATGAGAAAGCTACTTCTTCACCTTCAAAGCCTACTGAAAAAACACAACTTAGCCCTTGCATCATGACACAGTTGCTTCGTGGCTAGTTTTGGGAATCGGCCGCTACCTTTTGAATACCTTGGCTCGGAGAAGTTCGAAAAACGGAGGTGCCTGTTTACGACGGAGCGATGCGAAAATAGAGAGACTGACGATCAGAGGGAGCTCATGTTTACGAGGCATCTAGTTCAAACGCCTGATATGATCGAACAGCATCGTATCTTGGCTAAGGTTGCAGATTTGGTGGACCAAGGTCTGGTTGAATCAACGAAGCAGCGGAACTTGGGGAGTATTAACGCGGCGAATCTAATCAAAGCACACGAGCTTCAAGAGTCAGGTACTGCAATCGGGAAAACGGTTTTGGCAGGATTCGAGGCTTCGGACTGTTAAATAAGTCCGAAGTGCATGAACTCAGCGGGCTTAGCTGGGTTTGCGATATCTAACGCGAGAAGTTCGCATTCGAAACCTATTGTCACATCGCTTCGCTATTCGAGTGGAGATGTG
The DNA here is from genome assembly GCA_018700525.1 of Opitutales bacterium. Classification (GTDB taxonomy): domain Bacteria; phylum Verrucomicrobiota; class Verrucomicrobiia; order Opitutales; family Opitutaceae; genus Pelagisphaera. The sequence continues at coordinate 2,696 of JABITN010000004.1, read as the reverse complement.
CTCGGTAACTCGTATTGAGGGAGCACAAGGCCGAGGGCCGTTGTTTAAAATTAACTGAATTGGGTTTTTGACAACGCTGTGCTTGTTGTTTCTTCGAAACAAATAGGTGTCCCTTTGGGCCAATAGGTTTGGTTGCTTGCCTGCGGTTAGTTGATTCGAGACCTATTTCGTAGGCTTTCGGAGTCGCAGTGTAGGAAAACTATCGGCTTCGGCCTCGATCTTGAATCGTTTTGAGAGCGGCTTCTAGTTTGGCTACAGTTTCCGGTTGAGACGAGGCCAGGTTCTTGGTTTCGGATGGATCTTCTTCGATGTTGTACAGTTGATAAGGTCCTTTGAAGTTTTCGCCCTTTGGCTTTTGGCGTCCACCGGATCCGTTTCCAGCGATCAATTTCCACTTGCCATCGCGTATGGCGAACATTCCGGCTATCGAGTGATGGACGACCGGGGCACGATCCCAGGCAGTTTTGCCCTGAAGGAGTGGGAGAATCGAGAAGCTGTCCTCCGCTTCCCCTTCGGACAAATTGTGCGATACGATTTCAGAAAACGTAGCATACCAGTCGGTTAAGGTCGTGGTGGTGTCACAGGTTGCGCCGGCTTGGACTTTTCCGGGCCAGCGGACTAGCATAGGCACGCGGTGTCCCCCTTCGTATATATCTGCTTTCGTGCCGCGCCAGATGCCGTTGGATTGATGGTTCTCGGTATGGTATCCCAATTCCTTGAAATCTTGAATATGATCTGCCACGTCATCTGAAAGCCGAAACATGAATGAGCCATTGTCGCTGGTTAGAACGATGAGCGTGTTTTGCTTTAGGTCGTTTCTTTCGAGTGCTGCATCTATGTTTTTTACGACTTCGTCGACCTGCATCAAAAAGTCGCCATAGATTCCATGTTTCGATTTCCCTTGGAAGGTACTTGTTGGCAGAACGGGTTTGTGCGGCGCTGTAAGCGGGAGATAGAGAAAGAACGGTTTTTCGCTTTTCGCGGATTCGTCAATGAATGAAACGGCTTTCTCGGTAAAGACATCGACTACTTTTTCGAAATTGAATCCGGGTGCCTTGGGTCCTCCACTTATGATTGATATCTGATGTTTGGATCTCGGAAAAAAGTCGGTCGCCGCTTCAGTGAAGCGATCACCTTCTATATAGGCGTAGGGAAACATGTTAAGCGATCCGGTTATTACATAGCTGTAGTCGAAACCATAGGACAAGGGACTGTTTCCTATCTTTCGGCTATAGTCTACCTGGTCGATTTCTTCGGTGCGTTCGTATTCACGATCGTTTGGTACGATCTCGCCATTAGCATCGTAGAAATCCATGCCCAGATGCCATTTACCGACACATGCCGTCGAGTAGCCTTTGCTTTGCAGGACTCTGGCCATGGTGTTGCGATTTGGATCGATGAGGGAACCATCGATTCCCCAAAGAACGCCACGTTGCAAGCGCGTACGCCAGCAGTACCTTCCTGTCATTATGCCATAACGCGTAGGCGTGCAGACAGCGGAAGGGGAGTGCGCATCCGTGAATCGCATTCCTTCAGTAGCAATTCGATCCATCGCAGGTGTGGGGATCTTCGAGTCTGGATTGTTGGCGTTTACGTCGCCATAGCCCAGATCGTCTGCAAGAATAAATACGATGTTGGGACTGCCGTGGAGGGTAGCCTGAAAAAGGCCTATAGCCAGGAGTGAAAGGAATAAGCGTTTGGATTTCATTGTTTAGAGTTGGTTTCGGTTACTTGCTTGGATTCGCTACGTAATTCAAGGCGTTCGTGATCAGCCTTTTTGTCATATAAGATTCAATGGTTTCACTGTATTTGATATTCGGAAACACACTCGTCTAGTTTCGCACGCGATCGTATTCTCTATTGACTGCTTTTTCCCCCCAGCGGTCGATGACGGCACGGAGTGCATTGTCGGATTCGGGATAGCGGCCTTTGTCGTCTGTATCGAGAATCCAGCGAGAAAGGATGTCACGATGGTTGGCTAAGGCGATGGTTTGTTCGCGGTCGATTGAGTGGATGAGGTTGTTGGTTTCTTCTGGATCGTTTTGAAGATCGTAGAATTCCTCTGCGGGTCGTTCGTTCCCGAAGAATTGACCTTCGAGTTCGTTCAGTTTACCCGCTTCGTATTGGTCGTGCATGAACTTCATCAATTCTGATTTGCTACGATAGTTGGGTTGCATGTACGGTTTGTCGGTCATGAAGTTACGAATGTATTTGTAGCGATTCGTCGTTACTGCGCGAATACGATCTATCGTGAAGTCGCATCGATCTCTTGCGGCGATAACGTAGTCGCGATGAAAATCATCAGCCATCATATTCATTCCATGCATATTGTCGGGAATGCCAATATTCGCGAATGCAAGCGTCGTCGCGCTGATGTTGATACCGCTGACCAGATCCTTGCGAGCTTCTCCGGCCGGAATATTTGGTCCTGAGAGAATGAAGGGCACTCGGATCCCGGATTCGTAGATGAACTGTTTGCTGCGAGGAAGGAGGCTTCCGTGATCGGAAAAGAAGAATATTACGGTATTTTCGTAGATGCCGTCACGTTTGAGTCCATCGATGATCTCGCTAAGTTCACGATCGAGCTCTAGAATCGTATTGTAGTGGCTGGCTATGGTTTTGCGGATTATTGGATGGTCAGGGTAGATGGAGGGAACGGAAACCTCATTCGGCGAAACAACGGGTTTTGGGTTTCT
>JABITN010000073.1 GCA_018700525.1 Opitutales bacterium | reverse complement strand
TTCGCCGTACATCAAGTCGATCCACTCCGGCACACCTACATCCAAGGCGCCCGGCGTATCCGTCTTCGGCAATATACGGTCGGAAATTGCTTCGACGACTCCATATTGACCGCGGCTCAAATTGTTGAATTTCCTTTTCGAGCGTCCTCCCCTCGATTGGGCGTGCAACACGCCAGACATAGTCGAAGCGGAAACAGCAACCCCGAGAAAGAGACTGGCTCGCTTGAGCGCTTCGCGACGGTTCATAACTAAAGAACCTCCAATATTAGGTTTCATATCCATGATTTCGGTTTCTTTCTAGGAGAGATTTCCTTTCTTAAGTTCGCTCACAGCGTGATCGGCTGCTCGAGCCGTTAGAGCCATATAGGTGAGTGATGGGTTCTGACAGGCCGCCGAGGTCATGCAGGCTCCATCCGTAACGAATACATTCGGCGCAGCGTGAACTTGATTCCATTTATTCAAGATCGAAGTCTTAGGATCGCGTCCCATCCGAGCTGTACCCATTTCGTGAATGCAATTCCCTGGGTTGCTCTTTTCCGGTGTATCGAAAGGCGTAACATCTTTTCCGCCAGCAGCTTCGATCATATCGACGGCTGATTGCTTCATGTCCTTCCGCATCGCGTACTCGTTTTCCTTCCAACCAGCATCGAAGGTCACAGTCGGCTGCCCCCACTTGTCGCGCACGTCTTCATTCAAGTACATACGATTTTCATGGTAAGGCAAACACTCGCCCCAAGAACCAATTCCGAAGCGCCATGGACCGGGCTCGATGAGATCGGCTTTGAGCGAAGGTCCGAAACGAGCCAACTCGGCGATACCGCGCGACCAATTATCGCGACTCGCTCGACCTTGATAGCCAAAGCCCCGCACGTAATCCTTTTGGGTGGATGCCTTATCGAGGTTCCGGAAGCGAGGGATGTAGATTCCGTTCGGTCGACGCCCTTTGTAATACTGATCGTCGAAATCGTCGAAACGGGCAGACGCTCCCACCTTGAAGTGGTGGTCCATTAAATTGTGTCCGAGTTCGCCGCTTTCGTTTCCGAAACCATTCGGGAATCGATCGGATTTCGAATTGAGCAAAATGGAGGTCGATGCAATGGCCGAAGCGCAGCAGAAAATCACTTTCGCGTAATATTCTATGACTTCATTCGTTTCCGCATCGATTATGCGAACTCCGATCGCCTTGCCCTTTTGGTTGTCGTATATCAAATGATTGACGATCGAAAATGGCCGCAGCGTCAAATTACCCGAGGCGTAGGCGGCTGGCAAAGTCGAAGCGTTACTGCTAAAATAACCACCGTACGGACATCCGCGGATACAGCGATTTCTGTACTGGCAGTTACCTCTCCCCTTGTGCGGCACGGTTAGATTAGCAACACGTCCGATGATCATCGAGCGATTATTGAAGGAGGACTTAATTCGATCTCGCACCTGCTCCTCGACACAAGTCATATCCATTGGCGGGAGAAATTTTCCGTCGGGCAATTGAGATAAGCCATCTCTCGATCCGCTAATTCCCGCGTACTGCTCCACATAGTCGTACCAAGGAGACAGATCCTTGTAGCGAATCGGCCAATCGATGGACATGCCGTCCTTCGCATTCGCTGTAAAGTCGAGGTCGCCTAAACGATAGGACTGACGTCCCCATAACAACGAACGCCCCCCCACGTGATAGCCGCGCATCCAGTCAAAGGGCTGATCTTCCGAATAGGGGTTATCCACATCGTCTACAAACCAATGGGCCGATGCCGGGTGAGTGGTGTATCCAGTGCGGTTTTGCTTTTGCTGACGGGTTAGATCCTGCTGCTTGCTTTTCGATCGCCCCGCAAATTCCCAAGGTTCCGTGTGCGCCGTCGGGTATTCGCCATGCTTTACGTCTCTTCCACGTTCCAACACGAGCGTCTTCAACCCTTTTTCACTTAATTCCTTGGCAGCCCAACCGCCGCTAATTCCAGATCCTATCACGATCGCATCGTAAGTGTTCTGTTGCGTTCCTTTTCCTTGAATATTCATGAAGTAGTAAGATTTCGAGAACCCGCGGCAAAATTAGTCCAGGGGTAGCTTGCGACAGAATCAGACAGTCTTAGAACCAGACCTCAGGCAAACCTTAAATCCAAGCTTTTCGATCAAAACCGCTAACGCGGAAAGGCAAAACCATCATCCTCAATCTCGCCTTCTTCCCATTCAAAAGACTCCACGCTTGCCCTAGGCGCAATCCACAGCATCAATAATGCATCCTCGCACAAGTCCCGAGGTATTCAAAAGGTGGTGGCCGCTCGGAGATCGGCCGCGACCCAAATTGGCAGCGAAGCAAGCTTCGAGATACTAACTCGAAAGGAATTCGACACGCTCGACCTCAAGCTCTGGGCAGCCCTTTCCTGCCCAACTCGAGGCCTCGACTTCGACGAAAAAACGATGGATCTCATCGATGCCGACGATGACGGCCGCGTACGAGCTCCAGAGCTGATTAGCGCCACCCTTCCAAAACCCTATCAAGTGGGTAGAGGCCTCCGGACTCGTTTTCAACCAAACCTCTCTTCCTCCAACTTAAAAGACCCCGTCCAAATAAACCCCCGTTCCGTAATTCCCCATTAAGCATGAACCATTCACCCCGACCTCGCTCGCTCCACATCGCTTTCGCTCTTTCGCTCCTACTGGCAACGCAGTTTCTACAAGGCCAATCGGCCCCAAAACCCAACATCGTTTACATCATGGCCGACGATCTTGGTTGGGCCGATGTAGGCTTCAATGGAGCCTCGTTTTACGAGACGCCTAACATCGACGCTCTTGCCGCCCAAGGTATGCGGTTCAGCGACGCGTACCCGGGAGCGTCGAACTGCATGCCCTCTCGAGCCTGTATCATGACGGGCACCTACATAACGCGCACGCAAATGTGGACTCCAGGATCTAAGGCTAAGGGAAAAAAGGAAAACATGAAGTTTCTCGTTCCTCGGAATGGCGACCAAAAGGGCGACGGCACTCTACCCACTCAAGAGACGCTCGACCCTTCGTTCACAACGATTGCCAAAGTTCTAAACACATCCAACTACACCACTGCCCACCTCGGCAAATGGCACCTCGGCCCAGAGACGCATGGATTCGACCTCAATGATACGAACGGCTTAGGCGGCGGAGTTTTAGCGAAATACTACAATGACATCGATGTCGCCGAGACCCTAACCAACCGCGCAGTTCAGTTCATCGCAGATGAATCCGAAAATCCTTTTTTCATCTATCTCTGTCATTGGGATGTACATACGCCCATCAAAGCCCGGCCGGAGGTGGTCGCCAAATACGACAAGAAATTCAAAAGCCGACAATGGGATTACGATTGGAACACCACCTACGCAGCCATGATCGAAGCAGTCGACACCAGCGTAGGCCGCGTGTACGAGGCCCTCAGGATCCAGGGAGTCGCCGACAACACGCTCTTCATCTTCACCTCCGACAACGGCGGCCACGCAGGTGCAACTCCCAACAAGCCTCTACACGGAGCTAAAGGCGCTTTCTACGAAGGAGGCATTCGAGTCCCCATGTTCGCAGTCTGGCCAAACACCGTCAAAGCAGGAACGATCTGCGAAACTCCCATAACTGGCGTGGACTACCTGCCAACATTCGCGGCCCTAGCCGGCGCTGCCTTGCCCAAGAATCAACCAATCGATGGACGTTCAATTGTTCCCCTCCTCAAGGGGAAGAACGCCCTCCAGAAACGATCTATTTTCTGGCACTACCCGCTCTACCTTGCCGGCAATGCCTACAATCTCGTAGTACCGATCCATGGAACCGATACGATGTATTGGCGAGCGACGCCCAGTAGCGTCATCCGAAAAGGCGACTGGAAGCTCATTCAGTATTTCGAGAGCAACACAGTCGAACTCTACAACCTACGAAAGGACATCGGCGAATCGAATGAACTTTCCAAAACGTATCCAGAAAAGGCCAGCGCTCTTCTTTCCGAACTCGAACGTTGGCAGAAGAAATCCAACGCAATCATTCCAACTCAAATCAATCCGGACTTCGACGGCTGAGAAGTCATTTCCAATACAAATAGACACCCATGAAAACCAAACTATATTCACTCACTCTCGCGGGGCTTATGTCCGCTTCTTGTTTCGGACAGCAAATGGATTGGGAATCCTACGATCCTCCTTCGACGCTTGTCGTCCCGGAAAGCCCAATTACGAAAGCGAAATTTCCATTCATCGACGTTCATAGCCATCAGTACCGAATGGGACCTTCGGATCTAGACGATCGAATCGTCGAGATGGACGCGATGAACATGGGTATCATGGTCAACCTCAGCGGACGCGGCGGGTCCCAGCTGAAAGCAATGGCAAGCAATGTGCAAAAGCATCACCCAAGTCGCTTCGCCCTTTTCACCAATATTGATTTCAACAACGTCGACGAAACGAACTGGGCCACGCGAACGATAAGCCGACTTGAAGAAGACGTTCAAAACGGTGCCAAAGGGCTCAAAGCCTACAAAAGCCTCGGCCTTTCAAATAAGGATACGCAAGGAAACCGAATTGCAGTCGATGACCCGAGACTCGATCCCGTATGGGCAAAATGCGGCGAACTCGGAATTCCAGTGATCATCCACTCTGGCGACCCAAAACCCTTTTGGTCTCCTTTCGACAATCAAAACGAACGTTGGTTGGAATTAAAGACCCACCCCCGGAGAAAGCGCGAAGCCAACAATCCGGCCCCTTGGGAACAGATCATCGCTGAGCAGCACAATGTATTCCAGAAACACCCTAACACGAACTTCATCGCCGCCCATATGAGTTGGCTCGCCAACGACCTCGGCAAGCTCGGCGAAATCTTGGACGAGATACCGAATATGTACGTTGGTATCGCTGCGATAATTGCCGAGCTCGGACGCCAGCCTCGCATGGCCAATCGCTTCTTCGAAAAACACCAAGACCGAGTCCTCTTCGGTAAAGACTCCTACAAACCAGCGGAATTCCCCACCTACTTCCGAGTCCTGGAATCCGACGACGAATACTTCCCCTACTACAAACGCTACCATGCGTTCTGGCGGATGTACGGCCTAAACCTTCCTGACGAAATTCTCAAAAAGCTCTACTACAAAAACGCCTTGAGCATCATCCCCGGCCTAGATCACTCGATCTTCCCGAATTAAACCGCGCCTGAAGAAAAGCGCAGTCGGAGGGATCGCGGACCTATTTAGCCGGTTCCAAGGAACGGCGAGCGTCTTCAATCGCGGCACCGGGTCCTTGTCCAATAAGACGGAAGTCGCTCGCCACGTTGAAAAAGCGATACCCTTGTTTCCAGAGGCACTCCCTGTCCTCGGGGACGCAACGGAGTCTTTTTCCCATATCGGCGTCCGAATGTATCGGATCTAGCCCTCGACGACCGTGAGATGGGAACTTCATCACATTCACTACGCGCTGGCTTCTTCCTGATCATAAACATGAGGAACCATTATGCCCCCGCTCCCGTTTCTAGCAAAAAGGCGGAATCTGTATGGTCCCGCGGCTTGAGCCTCAACATGCAATCGCATTGCTAGAAGTACGGCCTACCAGTATCAACTATTTAATTACATTCGGAACGAGATGCCGATACTCTAGGCAAATCCATACGCAATCGAAATCGGCTTATCCCATCATTTCAGCGACTTCAGGATCGGAGTAACCCGCATTGACGTAAACTACAGTTCCCCCGACTGACAATTCCTCTCGTACAATTGATTTCAACGTAACCTATATTGTTCATCCTACCCCCAAAGAACGTCCCCATAGCAAGACCAAGGCTGATCCCCCGCAGAGCAGAACCAAAGCCCCAGTTAAAAACGGAATCAATCGCTTCGACTCTAACCGCCCATGGAAAAATAAACACGCGCCCCAGTCCACTCAAATACTCGTTAACAAAGACACGAACCCAATCCACTGGCAGGTCAAGGTATCCTGTCCCGTGAGAACGTCCCAAAAAGCGAAGAACACTGCTACGGTCATGCCGTAAGCGACGCCTATCAAAGCGCCAGGACCATTGGATCGGGATACGAACAACGCTAAAAAGAACAACGAGAACAGCGGTGGAAAAAACAAACTCGATGTTTTCTGTGTCACTTCTAGGTAGTTCCCCGGAACTTACCGCACGCCTATCGAAAGCGCTACGACCAGCAATCCGGAACACCAAGCGATTCCATGATTTCGTCGGCGTCGTGCCTGATCGCTTGACGGCAAAGAACAAATACGTGGGAGTAAGTTTTGGTTAAGTACAGCGGTAATTGAATTAACCCCCGAATCTACACTCGACAGTCCCGTAGGCAACGAATGAGCGATGAAAAACGGGAATAAATTATCTGCATTCTCACCAAGATCAAGTCCCGGTTTCGCCAACAAAGCCGAGTCGCGAAAGTACCCCAACAATGCGAAACCAAAAGACCGAGGAATAAAGTCACAATGACTGCCGCAATGCTTTGAATTAAAAATGCTCGCCGAGCGGAGGACGCGCTCGAGGTGGCCATAAATCGCTGCACCATCGTCTGATCAGCTCCAGCCGTACAAACGCGAAACACCAATTGCATAACGATCGCTCCAACCACCGTGGCTCTGACTTGCGGGTCCAAACTCAACACAGGTTGCACATCCCAATTGTCGCTCCATTGCGTAAGAATCCATGAAAAGCCCCCCAGAGAAACGCTCACTACGGCAACCGACACCACAGCTCCGATAAAGAGCAAAGAAAATTGAAGCAGATCCGCCCTCAATCCACCCATCGAAGTGTAAGCCACTGCGATGACGCCCGTCGTTACCGAGATGAAATAGGCTATTGGAACCGAAAGGATACCAGTAAGATAGACGGGGCCATTTGGATGATCTCGCCAGGATAAGCCAAGTAGGAGACTGTGCTCAGTAGCGAAGCGAAAAGCGAAATCCCTATCAAAAACGGTGACATGCTTCTTCCGCCCAAGAAGTATTCTTCTTCCGATTCCGAGCGTCTTGAAAATCGCCAACCCACGCACAGCACGACGAGGGCGTAAGCGATCACCACCGCCCAATCCTGCCACGCTAATGCATCAATTTCCATTAACGTCTTCGCCCCGCATTCTTTTCGAAAACTCAACTCTCTCCTATCGCGGAAACACTTCAAAAACATACCCAACTAATTTGAGTTGTACATAGTCAACTTTGTATTTTAAAACGGATTACAAATTGTTCAGCTTTATCGTAAACCTCACGACACCCCCGGTAAATCAACTATTATGAAGTATTGGAAACGCGCTTGGATCCTCGCCGCGATCATCTCCACCAGTCCCCTACTGGCAACGGCGAAAGAGTCTATTCCTCCTGGGCCACAATACCGTATCGAAGAAACGCTCGTATCCTATCGTGGCACCGGATCCAATGACTATCTGGCATTTCCTGCCATCGCTCCCTTGGCCGGCAACGAGATCCTGCTTTCGTACAAGCGCGGTAGACAACACGCCAGAGATCCTGGAGCCGTACTGGAAGTCATTCGAATCGATCTTGAGAGCGGTCGCCAGCTCCAAGAGCCAATCCAAATCGGAGTACCTGAAGGGATCATGCAAATGGGCGAATGGATTCGTTTTCCAAACGGAAACCTGGCCACCTATATCGATGTCCAAAAGGTCGACGACCAGGGCCAACATTATCGAACTGGATTGATGCGAGCCATCAGTCGAGACAACGGCAGAAGTTTCGAGACCCTAGAAAGCGTAGGTCTGATCGACGGAGTCGAATACGGATATCTATTCGATAGCGCGACGATTGGCCAACGGCTATACGCCTTGATCATGACCTTCGAATACCTTGCAGGTGGAAGGCGCTCCGTAGATGTTCTCTACTCCGACGACAATGGAGAGACTTGGCATTTCCAACGAAACCTGAATCACGAATTTGGGGATATTAGAATCAACGAAAGCAGCCTCATCCCTTATCTGGGTGGCTTCATCATTGCGACTCGTGGGTATGACTCAATGCAGCGACTCCATCACGTGGATTCGAATTTCAAACTTATCCAAGAGGTTAACATCACGGAGAAAACGCCGACGATTAGTTCGCATATAGGCAGACCTCGCCTCTTCGAACACTCGGGTAGTTATTTTCTAATCGGCCGCAACCACCGTGCTCCTAATTACAAGTTTCCCATGGAACTTGACTTGATTCGCTTCGATCCCACGAACCTTGAAATCGAAGAGCAATACGTTCTCGACAATATCGAGCGAGGCGATGTCACCGATGGTTATTATCCATCACCAATCATCGTCAATACTGCCAAGCGGAAGGTCCTCAACGTCTTCGACTATAAAGCCATAATTGGAAATTCGCCCGACATCATACGCTTCCAATTCGACATGGAATCCTTCCTCCCCTGAGACTCTGTTAAACGTTCCCGTAATGCGGGGTGCAGACCTGGAATGATGGCCTTGCCCACTCCCGCACATTTCAAGCCGTACAGGAAGCGCATCCGATTGTTCTCGAGCACATCAAAAAGTTCTTCGCGAATCCGTAGGGCAATAGAACCGGCGAAAGCCATAGTGGAGCGATCGATCCGACTTATCGTTTTTCCCTATAGGACGCGATCCCGACTTCCTGAGCTTTAAGCGCAGCCTTTATATATTCATCAGCTGAGCGGCCGGTCACTTCAGCAATCGAAGCTCTGATCAACTCCCGACTGTCTCCCTTTTTCTTCAAACCGGTAAGTTTCAGGCGTAGGTTATCTATAAATTCGTCACCATAACGCAGATACAGATCGAACAGAACAAATCGACCTCCAGTCGAATTCTCGAAGTTCAATCGAATACGTTTCCCCGAACTCATCCCCGACCCTTTTCGTTTTTCTCCGGTATTCCAATTCAAGGAATCGAATTCTTCTCCTAGGGTGTTTCGCGGATTTTCGATTCCGGCCACATAGAGATCGTAAACCTCCTTTAAACCATAACGATTTACCGTCACAACATCGTTCAGAAAATTGCAGATGACTGGATCGAACCAGTCGCGATCCTTGATCCGGTAGGTCCGATTTCTAAAGTGTCCCAGCAAAGTTGATGAAAACACTTTGCGAAATCGCGTATTGCGCCGGCTAATCCAAGTAAATGGATCATACAAATGACTCATATTCTTCACGATCAATCTCTGTAAATGCGCAATTTGCTCGTCCGTATTTTGCTTCCTAGAAACAATGATCGGATAGGAAACCGTAACTTCCTTGAAAAAGCTTGGATGCACGTTACCCGGAAGGCCGCGATCTTTGATAATATGGAAACCTTCATTGGTCTCGAGATTGAGCCCTTGATTTTTCGTAACCACCGTTAGGCCCTTGCGAGTGGGAACCTTCACTTTCCACTCAGTCAAAACGCGGCGCTCCCAGGTTTGAGTCTCCCGATCGTATCGCAGGTTTTTGGCGTATTTATTCCCCGGCAATATAGGATCCATCTCTTCCAATTCCCAAACCACAAGTTCCTTGATTTGAAAAAATGGTTTCGAGCGTAAACGTGCGAGAATCGCTCTCTCACGGGCAAGCCATTTCGTTCTATCTAATTTGAAATTCGTAATTCCGAACGACGTCGCCAGGGCTGATAGTTCTTGTTCGTGCAAAGCTCCTTGCTCCAAATGGAAATTCATATGAAGCGATTCGAGGTTCAGCAAGCGCTGATGCAGCCCGCCCATAATCTTGGGAAAATTCGAATGAATCGCTTTCACGACCTTATTGTCGCTGTGATAGCTCCTCCCCGTAAGGCCATCGATCACATCGATATCGCCGCCATACTTCACATAGGCATCTAAACGAACGAAGAAGTCAGCGTCATCCGCTACTCCCGAATCCGAGAGCAACGATTGAGACCAAAGCGGTAGCTGACTCGAGAAAAGCAGGCATCCGAGAGCCATGCACCGCTTCAAGCAGGAAAAGGTTTTTAGCATAGTTTGCATAAGTCGTTGTGGGGTTTCGCAAGCTGTTGGATTCCCAGAATCAGAACAAACCCAATTCTCAAGGTTTCAACATCTTAAGGTATTTATTGCTAACGATAAAGGGTTATTGCCCAAACAACGTTTTGGTATCTTCACCAAATACCGCTACGCAAAGCGCTTAATCGTCATCGATCGGAGGCTTTCCCAGAAAGATTCCATGTACTACTTGAATTTTTGCCAAGGCACTTGTCCAGCCTTCTGCAAGTGGAGCATTAAACTGCTACTCAGTTCCGAAATCAATTTCCGATTCTTCACTGGGGTGGTTTCAAGCGGGTCCTCATCCAGGTTGAAAAGCTGCATAGGTTCGAAAGGCGAATTTTGCTGTAATTTCCAAGGACCCCGCCTAACTGCGTAGTAAGCCCTGCCTTGATACCCCGTGGCTCCGCCCTCGCGACGAACCCAATACAAATCACGTCCTTCGGTGTTCGCCGTATCGCCAGTCAATAAATACGGCAATAACGAACGCCCTTCAATTTCATGCTTAACCTCTACCCCTGCAACTTCGCATAGCGTAGCGTAGAAATCCATCGTAATGCCAACAGTATCCACTTGTTCCTGACGAACCTTTCCAGGCCATCGGACGCAGGTAGGGACCCGTATACCGCCTTCCCAGTGATTCTGTTTTCCACCACGTAAATTTCCATTGCTTTGAAAATGCGGAAGCGATCCACCGTTGTCCGAACTGAATACGACCAGCGTATTGTCGCGTTGGCCCGTTTCATCCAAAGCATCTAAAACCGTTCCAATGTAAAAATCCATGTGTTCGATAAAGGCCACATTCTTAGCCCTTCCCTCCGATAACTCGGGGCTTCGTTTTTTTGTAAGCTCCAACCAATCCGTCGGCGGCTGAATCGGGAAATGAGGAGCATTGTAAGGGAGATAGAGAAAGAATGGGTTCTTTTTGTCTTTTCGCTCCTTGATGTAATCAACTGCCCAAGCGGAAAACAGCTCGGTCGCATGACCCTCTGGATCAACTTCACGGCGATTCTTTCGCATCCAATTGATACCACCGCGACGATGCGTATAATAGTCGTCCATCATGTCGCCTAAGTAGCCGTGAAAAAAATCGAATCCGCGATCATTGGGAATATTCGGCGAGTCGTAACCCAAATGCCATTTGCCGATCATCGCCGTGTGGTATCCACCCTTCTTCAACATCTGAGGCAACGTTATCGCATCCGGATCCAAGTAGCCCCAACTGTTGGGAGCTTTTTGGCGAATAACGCCCGGCACGCCGACTAGATCCGGATACCGTCCAGTCATCAGCGACGCCCTTGTCGGCGAACAAACGGTGCAATTGGCGTAAAACTGATTAAAACGTACGCCCTCGCCCATGAGTTCGTCGATGCGAGGAGATTTTAGTTCCGTAGCTCCATAGGAGGACAAATCTCCATAACCGAGATCATCGACGAGGATGAATAAAACATTTGGCTTTTGATTGTCGGCCGCAAAGCCTCCCCACGAAAAGAGCCAAACGCTCACTAGGGATATCGATATTCGAGTCAGTTTCATATCACGACAAGGGTGCTAGAAACCCGCCCTAACTCAAGCCTAGAAACAAGCAACGGCAATTACGTAGCGAAATCTTGGTTACAAGTCTAACTAATCGAACTGTAGGGACGGCCCTTGTGCCGCTTCCAGCGAAAAGATCTCTCTGCTTTCGCGGCGTGCCTCAAGCCCAAGTCCTACGCTGGAAAAGCACGAATCAGCGACCTATCTTAGTGATCCTGTTTTCTCCTCATCCAGCTGCATTTTGATCTTTCTCTGAGGATTGTTCGCCCAAAACGAAGCCATTACCAGTATGACAGCAACAGCGAATGTACTGCCAAAAGCATTTCGATAGCTCCCAGTGAAATCTCTAACGACACTGAAGAGCAAGGGTCCCGTTGCGCTCGCGATGACCATAGTCGACATCATAACCCCGCTAATCGCTCCGATATGCTTAATCCCGAAATAGCGCGGCACGAAGGCCCCAGTCATCGGACCAAACGAACCGCTATTGATGCTCATCCCAGCGATCATCATCGGAATCATCCAACCGTCGATACGCGTCATCAGAGCGAATGATGTCAAACCCGTACCCGTTGCCATTAAAGCCGCGAAAAATTTCAAGCGGAAATGATCGCTCAACCAGCCTATTGCTACGCTCAAAACCCCGCCAATCAATGCTCCTGGCAAAAAGAGTCTCAAGATCCCTTGAGGCGTCATACCAAGCTCCTTCGCCAAATCCAAAACATGGAAAACATAAGCCGTCACGAATATCGACTGAACCGCGAAGATCCCGCAAAAGACCCAAAACGAAAAATTCTGAATAGCTTCATCGCGCGTGAATTCTTTCACTACCGTAAATTCCGGATCGTCCCGCTGCTTCTGCCTAGGTGCAATACCCGCATCGATCGACAAATCGCACTCCTCAGGATTATCTCGATAGACGAACCACGCATATAACGCTACGCCAATTCCCGAGCACAAACCCAAGATCCTCCAAGCGACTCGCCAATCAGTAGCCTGTATCAACTCGTAAAATACCAAAGGCGAAAGCGAAAAACAGACGCTTACGCCAATTCCACTTATAGGTAGCACCTTACCTCGGTGATACCTCCACCATTTAGCGACCATATTGCGGCCCGCCATGGTTACGAATCCCTGTCCGGAGAAACGAAGCATCCAAAATCCCACACTTAAGCTCGCAACCAGCATTGGGCTCGTCGGACTGTCCAGTCCTAAAACCTTAGCGGCAAAACGCGGAAGCCAATCCACGCAACTCATGTAGAGCATCGATAGCCCCAAAGCCACATTGGCTGCTACGACCAAGCGGCGAGAACCTATCCGATCGCAAACCTTTCCGGCCCAGAAAAGCATAATTCCGCTCGTTGCCGTACCGAAAAAATACGCCAAGGCCACCTGAGAGCGACTTATGCTTAAGGCGCTTATCAGCTCATCATTAAAAACATTAACACCAATCGTCTGCCCCGGTATACTCGCCACAATCCCCGTTGCCCCTGCGACCGCAACCACCCAGCCGTAATGAAACGGGAGCGACTTCGGACGGAAAGGAAAATCAGGCTTGAACAGCTTGGAGAGCAACACGTCGAAACACTCCGCGACAGCTCTTCCAAGGTCAATGCAGGAGACTTAACTCGCATATAAGTTAAGGGAGGGAGCACCTGAAACAAATCAATCCCACGCAACGCTAGCTGGAGACTGCACGTGGAACACGACCACTCACCCTAAAGGCTAGCGATCTCTATCTTACGAAATTCGAGTAAACCCATTTCCGCCTGAATCCCCACGTGGCCCGAGAGGTTCTCGATGCTCGTACAGGTCGTTACGAGGATCCCGTTGAGCCGAATCTCCATCGTCTCGCCGAGGCAGGTAATATCGTACCGCTGCCATTCGCCAGTTGGCTGATACGCCCGCTTCAAGGCTTCCAAATTAGATTCATGCTCGAATGGGGGTGCGCCGTAAGGAATCATTGTCGCAAGCGGATTTCCTCCTTCGATCGTATCCAGACACTGAATCTGGTAGCCGTTATCCGGCCAGCCGTTTTCATCATCATTGCTCGTCGGCCCTGTGCGGACGAAAATCCCGCTGTTCGCGTTTGCTTCGAGGAATCTAAATTCCATCGTTAAGGTGTAATCGCCGTAGGTATCCGCAGATCGAAGCCACCCGGTTCCTCGATCGATCGTCAGCACCCCATTCGCAACGGAGAACAAACCTCCGTTTTGAATCTCCCAGCCGTCAAGGCTTTCCCCATCGAAAAGCGATTCGACATTCGACGAACCGCCGCAACCCGAAAAGAGAAGCCCTACCAAAATAAATAAAATAGAATAGCTTAATTTCATAGTCTAAATTTTTCTAATCGAATTCATTCCTGCCTATGAGCAAGAGCTCCAAGCTCTATTGAAACCATCAAAGCGAAGTCGTCCAGATAGAAACGAGCGCAACCCATGCATCTGTAGAACCGGAAAGACTCACCTTGACGAGCTCGTTATTCCGAAATGCTTCGGCAGCAAACGCAGGATGGGGTGACTGATGACCAGCATAATCGAATTTACACCTCATGAACTCCGTTCCACGTTCTACGGTCGCACAATGGTGAGGAGCCACCCTATTTCAAGCACTTTGTCTGGTCTTCAAAAACGGAAACCTTAACCGGCTCCAATGTCCTGTCCCTCCTAATCCGTCAGCTCAAAATGAACCGTACTGGTTTCGACTGCGCTATCATCTAATTGGTTCTTTCCCGGGATAAAGACCCGGCTCAGGTCAATCCCTTCTCCTGAACCAGGCAGTCTTTCACATTCTTTTAACGCTCATCCGCCAACTGATTAAACGAAAACAAGTCGACCGGTAAATCCCACTTGGAAAATAGCTCCGATTCGACCCCGTCGAACGGAGGCAGATCGGTGTCAAGGTCCGGTCCGGCGACGGTTTTGGTCGCGTTGGATACACCTCCGAGCAGACTACCCAATCCAGATTTCCTACCTCCTTCTGACTCACCCTCGGTGAGACCTCCAATCAAAGCGATAATCTCGCGGTAAGAGCCTTTGGCTACATACACATATTTAGGCTAGTCGAAATTCTGCAGCATAGTCAACGCGTTAAACCGCTCAGAGTTTCCGCCACGCTCTCCTGGAGAACGCTCTTAAGGATTTGTGGAACTCCGAAAAAACCAAATTCAACGTACAAAACTAAAGAACTCCCGCAATCTTCGAAAAACGAATCACCTCGGAGATTCTAAGTTTTTCAAGTAAGCCCATAGAAGACGAATCCGAATATCCAGAAAACATAAAAAACCTCCTGAAGTCACGTAATCAATTGCTATTGAGCACGTTTTTTTTGAGCAAGAGTACGTGAATTTCGATGCGGTTATTTGGGATATGGACGGTTTGCTCCTCGACACGGAAAGGCTCGCTCACGAATCGTGGCGACAGGCCTCAAAGGAACTCGATACTGGAATTGACGATCGGATCTTCCTTGAGATCATCGGTATGAACGTTGATAGCTTTCATCGCTGGCTTGAAGAAAATCTCGGCCATCAAACCGACGTCTCCGCCCTTGTTCAACACGCCAACGACATCTATCAGGTCAAAATAGCCCAAGGCCCGCCCTTGAAAGCAGGAGCCACGGACTGCATCGAATGGCTGCGCCAACGCGGCATTCCCCAGTCGGTGGCCACTTCGTCCGCTCAGAGCTTGGCCCAACGCAAACTGAGTCATCATGACCTATTGCCTCATTTCCATTCCATTATTAGCGGCGATCAAGTGACTCATGGCAAACCGCACCCGGAAATTTTCCAAAAAGCAGCTAAGCAAATGCAAACCCCACCCGAGCGTTGCCTAGTATTCGAAGATTCCCGGTTAGGAGTCATTGGTGCTGCCGCTGCCAGAGCAAAGGTTGTCCTCGTTCCCGATCTCGCAATTCATGACGACGAAAGCAAACGTCTCGCCTTTCAAATTTGGCAATCCCTTGAAGTAGGTCCTCGAAAGTTTGCCGATTGGTTCAGGACCTCCTAATACCTTCGAGCTTGCCCCTCAGAATTGTCCATCCATTTGAATCGTCCAAGAACCTCCCTACCTCCTGAACGTTTGATCTCAAATCTTACGAGCTACTCGAAATCGATAATCACTTTGATAGCGTTATCTTCTCGGTCGACAAATAGCTCATAGGCACGTTGAGCCTCTTCGAACGGTAGTGTATGGGTAATGAGCGGTTTTAAATCGACCTCGCGATTGGCGATCATATCAGCGGCAGCGAGAAAATCGCCTTCGTCCTTGGCTCCCACAGTATGCTTGATGGTTAGGTTTTTGTAGAATGCTTTTCCGAGCGGAAACCGATCTACGTATTCAGTATCCACTACTCCAAATGCCAACACGGTTCCTTCTTGACGCACCAGATCAACGGAACTCTCAAGAGCCAACTCTCCGTGACCAACCGCTTCGATTACAATATCCGCCATCGCTCCATTCGTCAGGTTCGACATTGCATCCACCGATGATCCTTCTTCTAAACATATCGATTTGTCGGAGCCAAGCGTTGCCCCTACTTCAAGTCGATTGCGAAAACGATCGATACCAATCACCGTCGATGCTCCTCCTCGCTTCAACAACGCGTTAAACAGAAGTCCGATTGGACCTTGCCCGACAACCGCCACCGTTTGGCCTTCCAACTTGGGCATCATTCGAAACCCATAGAGAAGCGTGCCGAGAGGCTGAGACAATAGAATTTCTTCCTTACTCACGGAGCCTTGCGGCAATTTAAAGATTCGCGACTCAGGCAGCGTCAAGTATTCGAAAAAACCATACTGATCAAAGGGTAATGCGAGCACGAAATCACCCTCCTTGAATCGCTCCGACCTCGACTCAGCCACAACGCCAACGCATTCATGTAGCGATAGTCCAGGCGCCAATGGGTACACCGACTCATGCGCATAATCGATATGTCCCGAAAAATTCCGTTTACCCTCATCCGCCAGAGCCTGTTGATCATAAGCGAAAAACGGAATATCCGACCCGCATAAACAAGTCTTCTGTAACTTGACGCGCACATCGCCAACGCCCAGTTTCGGCATTTCCACCTCAATAATTTCAGCTCTGCGGGGTCCAGTAATTTGAATAGCTTTCACTTGTTCTATACAGGAATCCCAGTGCGACGAAAGCAACCCAAACTCTCGCTCTATCGTATAGCGAGCATCGCGAACCAAAACAGCACTCAGCATCGTAGCTACGCGAGGAACTCGCGTGGATTCTGCAATTGGCACTACCAATAATTAGACGCTCACCCTTCAACCACCATTTTTCGAATCACACCATAAAGATCAGTAGATTTGGAAATCCCGTTCAGCGAATCAGGTGAAATAACAACCGGCCATTCGTCTTGGCTTTCAGGTATTCGTCCATGGGAACCTTTCACGAGGGAAGCATCCAACGGAATCACGTCCAGCAACCCTCGAAAACCAAGCTTCTTTTTCAAAAGAAATTTTACGATTTTCAAAACCGGGAGCTTTAGCTTCGGATTGATAAACAACTCGACCGGATCATATCCGACCTTCCGGTGAATATCCACGCAACGGGCGAAATCGGGCGCGACCCCATCATCAAGCCAGTAGTAGTAGGTAAACCAGCTCCGCTGATCGGAAATGACAACGAAATCGCCGGATCGCTCATGGTTGATTCCCATCTCTCGTTTACCCACTTCGTCGAGAACAGACTCAATGCCCGGGATCGCTTCTAGAGCCGCGTGAACCTCGCCGCGAATGCTCTCATCATTCACGTAAACATGGGCTACTTGGTGATCAGCGACCGCGAAAGCCTGACTCGCGCCGCAATCCAATTGCTCCAAGCCCAATTCGTCTTTGGTCGTGATCCACCCCTTCTCTCGCAAAACACGATTGATATGTATCGGCCGATCTACATCGCTAATTCCGTATTCCGAAAGCAAGACAACCTTAACAGCTCGCGCTTCGAAGAAGGAAATCAGATCGCCGACAACCTGATCGATCTCTTCGAGATCCGTCTTGATATCGGGGTGCGACGGTCCCAAACGTTGCAAATTATAATCGAGATGCGGCAAATAGATAAGGTTCAAGGTAGGCTCATGCTTCTCCTCAACCCATTTCGTCGACTCGGCAATCCACTGCGAGGAACCGATGCCCGCTCGCGGTCCCCAGAATGTTTGAAACGGAAAGTCGCCAATGTCCTTTTTGATCTTAGCTCCCATTTCCATAGGATGGGTGTAAACATCGAAAAATTTGCGTCCATCCGCTGGATACATCGGGCGCGGAGTTATCGAATAATCGACCGACGAATACATATTGTACCACCAGAACATCTTCGCGCAGGTAAAGGACGGATTCAGCCCCTTCAGCTCATCCCAAATCTTTAGCCCTTTAACGATCGGGTTCGACTGCTTCCAAAAATGGACTTCGCTGTAATCTCGATTGTACCAACCATTGCCAACCGCTCCGTGCTCGGAAGCCGGACACCCGGTAACGATATTCGACTGGGCAGTACACGTTACCGCAGGGAAAGCCGGCTTGACGCTCTTCTGGCGATTGCGGGACGCGAATGCCTGAATTTTAGGCGTAGATTCTCCAATTAGCGAAGAGGTCAGTCCTACGACATTGATGACGGCTGTCCGTTGCATCCGAAGATTAGGCAAACTCTTTGAGTCGATTTATCGACTTGAGGACAACATTCGTATCCATTTCGTGAACCTCGAACCGCGCTCCGATTTTCTTTAGCAACGTTATGGTGAGTAGGCCGCCCAAATGTTCGCGAAACTCCTCCAACCCTTCCAATACGTACGGGTAACCGCTTCCATTGCGACGCTCCAGTTGATCCGAGTAGGTCTCGAAATTCAATTGCTTGAGCAACGAGAGGATACGGTTTGAGCAGCCCTCATCCAAGTAACCCATTTTCTCCGAGTACAAAGTGTCGATCGCGATACCAATAGCCACGGCCTCGCCATGGGAAAGCACGAATTCCGAAAGCTGCTCGAGTTTGTGGGCCGCCCAATGCCCAAAATCCAATGGACGAACCGATCCCATTTCGAATGGGTCTCCAGAGGTTGCGATATGGGCAACGTGGTGCTCCGCGCAACGATGGATGATCTCTTGCATTGCGGCCGGCTCAAAACGATTGAGCCCTTCCGCATTGGCTTCGATCCAATCGAAGAATTTCGCATCGCGAATCAGAGCCACTTTAATCGCTTCGATGTAACCATTGCGCAAATGCACTTCAGGCAAGGTCTCAAGAAAGCTGAAATCATTGATCACCGCGAATGGGGGTGCAAACGCTCCTACGAAGTTCTTCTTCCGATTGAAGTTCACTCCATTTTTGACTCCCACTCCTGCATCCGCCTGCCCCAAAGTCGTGGTCGGAAATCTGAAATGACGAATACCCCTATGAGCTGTGGCAGCAGCAAAACCTACCGTATCCAACAAAGCGCCGCCACCGATCGCAACGATGTAGCTGTGACGGCAAATCTTTCGATTTTCAATATCGCCATAAATGCGATCCAAACACGTTTCGTCGTTCTTAAGCGACTCGCCTCCATGCAGCGTCTCCACGCCCATCAACCGCAATTCTTCGCTATAATTATCGAAATACGCAGCGATTTGATCTACCAGACCCGGAGTCGCCTGACTAACCGCTTCATCCACATAAAACAGTACTTTGCGGCGATTGCCGCTTTCCCTCGAACACGCCAAGTCGCGAAACAAGGGATTGCTCACGTCGAAAGCGTGTTTTGTAAAATAGACCCGGAGTTGATACGGAATGGAAATCGGATACTCGATGTGGGAAAAATCAGACATGGAAACGAAAATCAGGTCGCAGGGATACGACGTTGGGCGATCAATGCGATCACGAAAAACGCCAGCAGAATTCCTCCTACGGTTAAAGAAAATTTATCCTCAGCAGCGATAATCGCTAAATCGATCAGGCAAATCCCTGCCAAAAGGGGCCCAATCATCTTGCCGACGATCAGCTTTCCTCCAACGCGAGCTCTGAAAAGGGCCCAAAGCATCCACCCAACCGCCATTAGAATCCCGCCTGTAAACGCAGTGTCGAACTCCGGATTAGCGAGGCAAACCGCTCCGACCAGCGGGGCGGCGATCATCGCTAAGCCCGCACACGAATTCGCTTCCAGATTCGATTCCGTTCGCGCCAGGCTCGTAATCCCGATAACATACGAAAACATCAAACCGCCGGCCCAGTATATCGGAGCAACAAGTCCCCCAACGCCAGCGGCTCCCACAACGAGATAAACTCCCGTCCGGCAAGCTCCCATCAAAGGTATCCCCAAAGTCGTCTTCTTATGGACAAGGTTGTACGCGACGATCAATCCGATCAAAATGACCGCATATATCGCTGATTCAATCCCGGTCCAAGAGATCGCTGCTAGTCCAAGGACGAAAAATAACAATGTCAGGGTCAGCACTGTTTTTTGCTGAATCTGTCCCGACGGAATCGGACGTTCCGGACGGTACTCCCGATCGAAGCCCGCATCGCAGTAGTCATTTAAGTACATCCCGCCAACGTACAGAAAACTCAAGCCAATCAACAAACTCGCGAAAACTGAATTTGAACCACCGCCCGACAAAATCCAGGCGCACAAGCAATTCGACCAAACCGTACTCAAGTTCGATACGCGTCCTAAGACCAACAATGCTCGACCCTTAACCATGAGGTCTAGCCAAAGCGCTATTCGCCGCCGGGCGAGCACTTTTTTCTAACCCCGTCCATTCACCCCGATCCAAGGCCGGTGCTTGCGCCGCACAGTTAAGACGGAACATCCAACGCGGAACAGAGCATGAGCCGACCCTACGGACGAAAAACCATGCATCCCTATCCCCGCAGTCCGCGGATATCGAATTCGCCCAAGGTCCAATCATACTCGCGAACGAGCTGGTCTACCACGTCCACAGCGCCCAATCCCCCCGGCAATACTTCCCAAGTGTAGGTCTCCATCTCGAAATGACGGCACATGTCAGGACTCCCTTTCACTAAATCGAGAATGCTGGAAATTTGATCGCTAGTCGACTCCAGAGGAGCTCCCGGCGAACTATGCAAAGGAATGTGGAAATGGATACGCCACTCCTCCGCCTGATCCTCGCCGCTTTTTCTCGCAGCCAACGCCACATCGAGATCTTCGTATCGAACCAATGGATCCGTACCCGTTCGGGCAACCACTTGATGCAAGTACACTTCCTCGCAAAAGCCTTCCAAGGTTTTCAATGTAGCATCGGAAAAATCGGAAACCTTCAGGGCCGAACTTAAGTGAATCTTGCTGATCCGAATCCCGTTGTCGACCAAACGACCCAAAGACTCCTCAGCCGTTTCGTATTCGACAGCCAAGTGACAAGCATCGTAATTCACCCCGAGGCGCTTGAGTAAAACGTCCTTCTCTCCGACCTCTGCCGAAAGCAATGCATCGAAGAAAGAAACCGTTTCAGCGCTCGTTTCGAATAAGCACAAAGGCTCCGGCTCTAATCCCATGTGAAGATCCCGCCCGGTTTTCGAGCTCAAGGCATCGATGTGCCAGGCACACTCTGCCAAGTTCTTTCGCATCGCCACTAATTGGTCTTCGCTCGTAATGAATCGCTTAAACGACCCTGGGACCGTACTGACACTCGCTTCCCTCCCCGGAGGCGCAATCTGACAGAGCAGGTCGAAGAGCGACTTAGTGTATTCAACGCGATCAGGCGAGGTCCAGTCCGGACGATAGACCGCTTCTTTCACGCGCGTGCCGTGAAAATCACCGTAAGGAAATCCATTGATTGTAAACACGTAGCACTTCCGCTTCTCCAACCAACGCTGAAACTCCAATAAAGTCGCGCTGTCCGAAAGCTGCTTGGCTGCCGATGCGCTCAACCTTAAGCCAATAGCGTATTCATCGTCAGGACACACGCGATCGCGTACCTTCATCGTATACCGATCGAGCGAATCAAGCGTCTCCGCCCAAGAGCTGCCTCGGTGAATATTCGTGCAATATGCTAAATGACTATTGTTCGCTAGTTTCATTAAATAGTAGGGCCGTCAATCGCGCCAAGCCGGGCAGTTAATGCGAAAACAATTCCTCTATTTCCCAATATTGAAGTTAGGACTCTGACTCAGAAATCTAACCGGGTTCTGATAGAATACTTGATCGAGCGTCTCGTCATCGTAACCACGGCGACGCATTTCTTGCGCAGCGTATGGCACCGCCAAAGGAACGCTCACGCCCCAATCGCAGGCAGAATTCATCCACAGGCGATCACCTCCATAGGTTTCTATAATGTCAACTGCGCGAGGCGATGTGCACTTGGATTCCGGATACAAGGTTAATCCACCCCAGAAGCCAGCATCCATCACGATTTTTGCCGTATGCTCTTCCAAGTGATCGATCAGGACTTTGCCGGGATCGATACGCGAATCGCTCTTGATCATGTCGACGATCAGCTGAGTCCCTTTCAATTTGTCCTCAAGGTGAGGCGTGTGCACGAGGATCAATTGATCGTATTCGGCAGCCAAGTTCACGTGCTTTTCGAGAATGGTCATCTCGTTCCGGCTGTTTTTGTTTAAACCGATTTCGCCAATTCCCAGGACATTGTCCCGCTTCAGAAACTCCGGTATCAAAGCGATCACGTCTTCAGCCAACTTGATATCCTCCGACTCCTTGGGATTGATGCAAAGCCAGGAAAAATGAGGCAGACCGAATTTGGCAGCTCGCTTCGGTTCATAATCCGTAAGCTGACAAAAATAGTCGTAAAATCCGTGGGCCGAGCTCCGGTCGAATCCGGCCCAAAAAGCCGGTTCGCAGACCGCTTTGCAACCGGCGACAACCATTGCCATGTAGTCGTCAGTCGTCCGACTGACCATATGAGCGTGTGGTTCGATGTATCTCATTGCGGTTTATCGGGCCAAGCTCCGCAAGCTGCCTTAGTGGTGGCGACTGGGATCAATTCTTTTGTTGGATCGCTCAAGCTCAGCAAAACCTTCCGAGTCCTGTTATCCGAATCGAGCTCCTTTAGAGCATCCTTAAACGCCAAGTACCTGAAATCGTCAGTGAATCCATCGCGCTCGACGCGATCCATGAATGCTGCGATATCGATCAGCTTTGACCGGGCTTCCATGTAATAGAGATCCACGGTATTCTGCTTGTTTTTAGGTTTCATTTTAGGGCTGTTTTCGAAAAAACCTGGAAAGTCTGTTGCGGCTGAGAACCTAGGCGAGCTTAAACCGATGTTAAACCTTCCCAAGCACCTAATCAAGCGCACCCCACTCAGGAGGAGGCGGCTAGTAGATTTTACTCGAAATTTGGTATTATTAGACAATCAATCGAAAAGGATTAGAAACCCTCCAACGCGCACTATGCGAATCTGCCGCTTGCCAACTTCTCAGCCTTGATACTTTCTCGTGCCATGAACGTAAACAGCATGCCCTACCGCACGATTTGGCTCAAGGAAAACGATGACGCGATCGTCCAAATCATCGACCAGCGAAACCTGCCTCACGAGTTCAATATCGAAGATGTCGCAGATGCCGCGACGATGAGCATCGCCATCGAAGACATGCATGTACGCGGAGCGGGCCTCATCGGAGCTGCCGCTGGATTCGGAATGTACCTCGCCTGCCTAGAGGCCTCGCAAACGATCGATTTCCAGAAGTCCTTGAAAAGCTCATACGAACAGCTCAAATCCACCCGTCCAACCGCAGTGAACCTCGTCTGGGCCCTCGATCGGCAAATGAATGCCATCGAACAGGCCGAATCAATCGAAGCGAAAATACGAATCTCTTTGGAAACAGCAAAAGCGATCGCAGACGAAGACGTGGCCTTCTGTCAGCGAATAGGCCTGCACGGTCTCGAGATCATTCGCGAAATAAGCAAAGCGAAACCAGGCCAACCGATAAACATCCTCACTCACTGCAATGCTGGCTGGCTCGCTTTCGTCGACCACGGATCCGCCACCGCTCCCATTTACGCTGCCCACGATTCCGGAATTCCCGTCCACGTCTACGTCGACGAAACACGTCCCCGAAATCAAGGAGCCCGCCTAACCGCTTGGGAATTAGCTCAACATGGCGTTCCCCATACAATCATTGCCGACAATGTGGGAGGTCACTTGATGCAGCATGCCATGGTCGACCTGGTCATAACCGGTACTGATCGCACCGCCGTTTCCGGCGACGTCGCCAATAAGATCGGAACCTATCTAAAAGCGCTCGCCGCCCAAGACAACGACGTCCCGTTTTACGTAGCCCTTCCCTCATCGACCTTCGACTGGGAGATTCGCGACGGCGTCGCCGAGATTCCCATCGAGCAACGCGGTGACGAAGAAGTCAAATACGCCCAAGGGCTCTGCGACAACAAACTCACGCGCGTCCTCCTAACTCCTCCGGAGTCGCCAGCCTCCAATTTCGCTTTCGACGTCACCCCAGCCCGCCTCGTCACGGGTCTCATAACCGAACGCGGCACCTGCGCCGCCAACGAGATCGCCATCCGCCAGCTTTTCCCCGAAAAGTAGCGAAAATGTAGGAGCGGGTTTACCCCGCGATAACACAGTCAGCCCTTCTCCCACAAAAGCATTGTCCCTCACTCAATAATCTCCAAACCTCCTTCTGTCTCCTTATCTCCCTATTCCTCTCTAACACCCCATGGGCACTTTCCTATCCTTTCTCTTCTTTACCGGTCTTGTCGGATTCATCACCTACCTTCGAACCCGCAAGGACAACCTGCATTCATCCAAAGGTTATTTCCTAGGCGGAAATAGCCTCAACGGCTGGGTCATCGCCGGATCGTTGATGCTGACCAACCTCAGCGCGGCCAATTTCACCGGAATGACCGCCAATGTCTACAAAGGCAACCTCTCACCCATCGCCTGGACCGTCACGGTTATCCCCGTTCTAATTTACTTTTGTGCAATCCTACTACCCACCTTCCTCAAAGGCGGCTTCACTACGATTCCCGAATTCCTAGAGAACCGATTCGACAAAACCACGCGTCGCTTAATAGCGATCATGTTCCTCTTTTCCTACATCGTCAGTGCCATGCCCGTTGCGCTGTACGGCGGATCCATCGCGATCAATCATCTCTTCGACGTCCCTCAAACGTTCGGGCTTAGCGAACAAGCGGCTATTTGGATCGTCGTTTGGCTCCTTGGGTCTATCGGTGCCGTGTATGCGCTTTTTGGAGGCCTCAAGGGTGTTGCGGTTTCGGATACGCTCAACGGCGTCGGGTTGTTCATTGGCGGTGCCATGGTCTTCTTCCTCGGCGTTTACATGGTAGGCGATCAGAACTTTATCGCCGGTGCCAAAATACTCCTGACCAAGAACACTGAGGTCCTGGACGCTATTGGCGGCGAGGCGGACGGGATTCCGTTCTCCGTCCTCTTTACTGGAATGCTCCTGCACAACCTTTATTTTTGGAGCACCAATCAATTCATCGTTCAGCGAACACTCGGGGCACGCAGCCTCAAAGAAGGCCAGAAAGGCGTCATGATCGCGTCCTTCTTCAAGGTGCTCAATATTTTCTACATCGCCATGCCCGGGGTTATTGCCCTGCACCTCTATGGACCCGGTCATTTTGAAAACGCGGATTTTGTCTACCCGACGCTCATCCGCGATATCATGCCGGGGGTTTTCGTCGGCTTCTTCGCCGCCGTCATATTCGGAGCCGTCCTCAGTACGTTCAATTCCGTCCTCAACAGTACCGTCACCATTTTCGCCCTCGATATCTACAAGCCGCTTTGGGGCAAAGGACTCGACGACAACACGATCATTCAACGCAGCAAGAAGGTCGGAGTCGTAATGGCCGCGATAACGATGACCATCGCTCCGTTCATCATATATTTCCCCGACGGCATTTTCACCTTCATGGTCAAGGTCGACAGCCTCTTTGGAGCACCCATATTGATGGTTCTCCTGCTCGGTTATTTCTCGAAAAAAACGCCTCCTATCGCGGTCAATATTTGCCTAGGCCTCTTCCTGATCGTCTACGCGATCTTCATGTTCGTCATCCAACCGGAGATGCACTACCTCCACTACATGGCGATTCTCTTTGTGATCTTCATCTCGCTCGCTTTGCTAATCGGAAGATTCAAACCCGACCACTCTAAACCTAATTTCAGGTCCTCAGGCCCGGAAGGCGTAGACCTCACCCCTTGGAAACACTTCAAGACAGTCAGTATTATCGCGACGCTCTTGATGATCGCGACCTACGTCCTGCTATCGCCCCTAGGACTCGCAGAGACCGATCAACCGAAGGACGTAAACATTGGATACATTCTCATCGGACTCGTCATCGCATTCGCTGTGCTTGGAATCCCTCTGCTAAGACGGAAGCGAACTTAACAAGGATCTAAGATTTACTTCCAAAAGTCTTCTGCTAAACTGTCCTATAACCGATCAACTAGCTAACCCATGGACCCTAAAAACCTATTCAACCGACGTGATCTCTTGAAACGCGGAGCCAACGGATTGCTCGCAGGAGCTGCCGGCGGAACGCTGCTTTCCCAATCGACTCAGGCTGCCTATGGCGAACCGAAAATCACCAATGGCCGTATTCGCCAATCGATTATGGGTTGGTGCTTCAAGGATCACATGGACGTCCCGACGCTTGCTAAGCATTGCAAGGATATCGGTCTGGTTGCGATGGAGGGGATCGGCGCTGAACATTACCCCATGGTCCAAGGTCTCGGATTGGAGATCTCCTTGGTCTCGGGAAACCACGGCTTCAACAAAGGTCCTTGCAATCCTAAGTATCGTCAAGTGGTCATCGATGGTCTAATCAAAGGTATAGACCTCGCCAAAGAAGTCGGCTGTCAAAATGTCATAACCTTTACCGGCATGCGCTACGATGGCATGGATGACGAGAAATCCGCTCAGCATTGCATCGATACCTGGAAGGAAGTTCTGCCGCACGCCGAGAAGCAAGGCATCACTCTCGTGCTGGAACACCTCAATTCCCGCGACTCGTCCCATCCGATGAAAGGCCACCCTGGCTACTTTGGGGATGACGTGGACTTCTGTATCGACCTCATCAAGCAAGTCGGCTCCGAGCACTTCAAACTACTCTTCGACATCTATCACGTATCCGTAATGAACGGCGACGTCATCCGTCGCATTCGCCAGTACAATCAATACATCGGTCACTACCACACAGCTGGCAATCCAGGACGGGGCGAACTCGACGATACGCAGGAAATCAATTATCCACCCATACTGGAAGAAATCCTGAAAACGGGTTACACGGGATACGTCGCGCAAGAATTCATCCCAACTTGGGACGATCCCATCGCTGCCCTTCGCCACGCCGCGAAGCTTTGCGATATTTAAGCCCAATCCGTAACTTAAAGTTTTAGCCTGAGTCTGAACATCTAGTAAATCGATCAAGCTATAGCGCTGAGCTACCGAGCCTACAAAGTTTCAACCTTCAACCTTTCCACAATGTCCGGTCTCGAAATTCCTGAATACTGCGGCGCGATTCTGCTTCCGGATACAACGTTGTTTCCGCACGGAGCCATGCCCCTCCACATCTTCGAACCCCGCTACCAAGAGATGCTAGCCGATGCCCTAGAGTCGAATTGCATGATCTGCGTCGGAACCCTAATCGATTCCGAATCATCTAATCCAGCCCACTGCGCCGCTCAAATCGGAACGATCGGTCTCATTCGGGCGTCGAGAGAACAAGAAGACGGCCGTTCTAACCTGCTTCTGCACGGTATTCTTAGAGTTAAGTTTACCGACTGGCTAGACGACAAGTCCTACCCCTTCGCTCACATCGAACCCGCCATCAGCAAAGGACTGCCCGACTCCGAATTCAAAGCCGCCATTGCAAATCTAAGAGATGCGGTTAACCAGGCCCTGCGGAGCTTCCCCGAAGAAACGCAAACCCGAGTCAACGAAACGCTCGATCGAG
The DNA here is from genome assembly GCA_018700525.1 of Opitutales bacterium. GTDB lineage: Bacteria > Verrucomicrobiota > Verrucomicrobiia > Opitutales > Opitutaceae > Pelagisphaera. The sequence continues at coordinate 102,829 of JABITN010000073.1, read as the reverse complement.
CTCAAGGCGATCCCATTATTCTCGCCGACGCGGTCGCCCAGCAATTTATTCAAAAACCATCAATGCGCCGCCAGCTCCTCGAAGAACTGGAAGTAGCGAAACGCATCGACTTCCTCGCGGGCTACCTCCGCAACGCCACCCGAGACGAACGAAATTGACAAAAGGGTTCCGCAATATTGGTGAAACTATTTTAACCACTGATGGGCACTGATATAATACTTCGGGCAAATCGAGAAATCGTTACTTCCATAAGGCCGGTGCTCGCACCGTGCCTCGATCTTCGAATCAATCTTCTATCGCGGCATGCCGCTAGCGACAGCCCTCCCTGTACCCAAATCGCCCATCTACCAAATCATCAGTGTAATCAGTGGTTAAAAATCATCAAGATTATCGTATAGTCGACATCCAGCGTATAGGCTCACCCTCAACCTTCCTCACATCGGACGCACGCCGCTCCAACCATTCAATCGCAATCGCTAAATCTGTGGCAACAATGGGCAAGTTTTCGTTGATCCGATTATAGTATACTCTTATCTTCCCCCGCCAATTGACCCCTAATCAAGATTTTTTTAGATTACTATAACCATGAGCATCGACCCCATCACACGCCGTAACTTCATTAAAACCACTGGCGGTGCCAGTATAGCCTCCCTCCTAATCGGAGCCCAGAATCTCCACGCTCGAGGAACGGACGACAAAATTCGTATTGGCCTTATCGGACTCGGCGGCCGCGGTTGCGGAGCCGGCATCATCGACTGCGCCCAAGCCGACTCCAACATCGAGCTCGTCGCCATGGGCGACCTCTTCCCGGATCACCTTGAGCAGGCTCCCGAGACGATTCGCAAAAACATGGCGAAGCACAACCTCCCTTTCAGTGTCATCTACAAGGTCACCCCCGAGACGATGTTCTCTGGCTTTGATGCCTACAAGCACGTCATCGCTTGCGATGTAGATCTCATCATCCTGACCACTCCACCCGTCTTCCGCCCAATCCACTTCAAGGCCGCAGTCGAGGCAGGTAAACACGTTTTCATCGAAAAACCCATAGCCGTCGATCCTACCGGCGTCAAAGACGTCATAAAAACCTCCGAACTCGCGGAAAAGAAAGGCCTCACGGTCGTAGCCGGAACGCAAATGCGACGCGCGCGCCATATCATGGCCGGAATGGAACGCCTGCACGACGGTGCCATCGGCGACCTCCTATCGGGTCAATCCACACGGATTGGCGGAGCCCTCTCAAATTGGCGTCAATCGGAAGCGATCCGTTCTAATAGTTGGTCTGACATGGAATGGCAACTACGCCGCTGGCTCTTCACGACCTGGGCATCAGGCGATTTCATAACCGAACAGCACGTACACAATCTCGACCTGGTCGATTGGCTCATGGGCGGACATCCAATCAAAGCCATCGGATCCGGCGGTCGCCAAAATCGTACCGACTCGATTTATCCCAATGTTTGGGATCATATATCAGTAGAGTATGAATACGCGAACGGCGCTCGCGTAACGCACATCGGCTCGCAAATCGACGGCGTCAGCAGTCGCAATGATCTACGCGTCGACGGAACCGAAGGACGTCTGTTCCTTAGCTTCGCAAAAGTTAGCATCGAAGGAAAGAACCCATTCAAATACGATGGCCCCCATGTCAATCCAGCTGTTCAGGAATACAAGGACACCCTCGATGCGATCCGATCCGGCAATACGATCAACGAGGGTAAGCGCATCGCCCAAAGCACGATGACCGCGATTCTCGGTCGCATGGCCGCCTACACTGGTCGCAATATTAGCTGGGACTGGGCAATGAACGCATCCAAGCTCGACCTCACTCCAAAGGACTGGAGCTGGCACGACTACCCACTCGCCCCAGTCGCCGTCCCCGGAAAGACCAAGCTGATATAGAAAACCCAGCTCAGAGCTCTAGTCTGGGCGTTTTCATTTTCAAAAGGACATCGTTCGCTAGATCCGCTTCGCGGAGATGATTCTCCTACCCATGTGTGTCAACTAATTGAATTGCTTTCGTTAGGACAACCCCGTTCCTACAATCGAATGCCGTCAATCGATCGAGCCTCGCGATCCGCGGGGCCGAGTCGACCCTCAACGTCCATCCCATTCAAAATCGTATTGTAAACATCAATACCTTCCGCGCCGACGTCCATGATTTTTCCGGTTTTAAACCGACCATTGGCTCCGCTGATCGCGTGAAAAACGCCTGAAAGCTCTCGCTTAACATCCGAGTGGCGCCCATCGCCCGACTCCGTAGAAATCGTAAATAGAGAATTTTCGAGAATCGATTTTCCATTCGACTCCATCGCATCTTCAGAATCGAGGCGGCCCAGAAAATACGCCACTTCACGCATTTTATAGTGCGTATGCGCCCTCAGAGCTTCGTTGCTCTTTTGCTCGCCAAACTTATGCCACCATTCGTGACTACATCCCTTGGACCCGGAAGCATCATGCTGGGCCGCGTCATCGAAATCGAATACGTTGCGTCCCTCGAATTCATAGGCTCCTTTAACGCGTAGTCGCTCTCCCGCCGCCAAAAAGGTCAGCGATCCGAAACGCGCTTTATCCATTTGAATCGAAAGAGCGTAGAGATCAGCCATCAAACGCCACTCGCGCGTGAGGTCCTCCAACGCCATATCTATTCCTTCTCCTCCTGGATCCGCTTGTCCACCATGCGCTACTCCCGAAGACGGAGGACGCCCTGGGCCATTGCCCGACAAATCAGGCAATTGAAACGCGCGTTGTTCGAATTCTCGAATCCGATCCAAATGATCCGCTACCCTACTTTTAGATGACGCACCCAGTGGGGATCGGTCTCCCGTGAAATATTTATATTGCCCAACGACTGAATCCAATACGCTCTTTTTCAAATGGCGTTCTCTCGCACTAGAATCATCGAGCAGCGACACCGAGCCAAACACTCTCTCGAAAAGATCGCGCGGTTTTTCCTGCATGGTCGCCGCCACAGTTCCGTCTAAATTATAGCTATGAACATAACGGCTTACCCGACTACGCCGAAAGAAAGTACCGCCGACCAAAGTAGATACCATTCCAGAAGGCAGACCTTCTGGATAATGTGATCGCCGGATGACTTGATCGATCGAAGGTCCACCCGATTTAGCTTCACCCTGAGGTGGCTCCGCCGTGAACGCTGCGGATGCTCCATCGAAATGAGCATTGATACCCGATTCATCGCATCGAACGTGATCCACATTGCGCATGATCAGCAATTTGTCGCCAAGCGATTTCAATGGTTCCAATACCCCATCAAATCCTTCGGCCTGCAGCGGAGAGGGAATCCCTAAACCAAAAAAAACATTGAAAGCTCGCGTCGGTATCGCATTCAAAGCCGCCTTAGGAGTAGCTGCTGAAGCTGATGTCAAAATCATCTCCTCCAGAAAGGGCAACCCAATCGCAACGGTTCCCAGTCCTTTCAGCATAGCGCGTCGATTTAGTGGCTTATTATTCATAGAGAGGTGATATTAGAATACATTACTCAATATTTCCGATATTCAACTAATTTTGGACGTTTTGCAACCAAGGGCATTTTCAACTAGCTGCTGACTTTCCTAACCAAATCACTCTCTCCAATGGCACGCATCAAACTCTGATAAGTCCCGCCATTGGTCTGAGCTGATTCATGAATGGCCTTTACCGCAATCGCGTCTCGAGCCCCCAATGGTCGTCCCATTACGAATTGAACGAGTTTCCAGGTAATCGTTTCGCTTACTCGATCGCTTCCCGCAAGCAGGTCCATCAATTCTTTAGAAGTCTTGTATTTCTTCGCCTCAACATCCCCAGGAAACAGAATCTCTCCGTCTTGTCGTAGCCGATTCTTAAATACATCGCGTTTAGCATATCCCCCGAGTCCATCGAAACGCTCCAAGCCAAACGCGAGTGGTTCGAATTTCGAGTGACAGCCTCCACAGGAATTATCGGCAATTCGTTGTTCTGCGATTACGCGCTGCGACTGCCCCGGGCTGGAAGGCACTGGAGTCGTGTCGAGCCCAGGAGGAGGATCCTTAACGGTGCCCCTCAATAAATCATGCAACACGAATAGCCCGCGTGTCACCATCGATGCATCATCACCGCCGATCGACAGTATGCTGCCTTGAGTAAGCAATCCACCTCTCGAAGGATCCGGTGAAAGATCGTAGGGCGCCATTTCACCTTCGGATTCACTATTACGATTGCGCTTCAGGCCGTAGTGTTCGGCAAGCTCAGGAGTCAGAAACGTTTTTTGCGTATTCAATAAATGCGACAAAGGTTTCGACTCATCCCAAACAACGTCTCGAAAAACCGCTAGTGTCTCGTCACACATATCACTCGCCAACTTAGAATTCCATTCGGGGAATTTTTCGGAATCCGGACTTAAACTCTCCATTCGACCTAAATCCAACCATTCATATGCGAACTGCAAAGAACGATCCACAGCGCGTGAATCTATCAACATACGATCTATATGCTGAGCTAAAACCGCCTTATCAGACAGCTCGTCCTCACTTGCCGCATTCATCAGCTTCTCGTCTGGCGACGAACCCCAAATGCCATAACTCAATCGAGACGCTAACTCGTAGTCAGATACGCGAGGGTTCGAACCGGGGCTTTGCTGCTTTTCTATTCTATAGATAAATCGAGGCGACTGAAGCATCGCTTCTAAAATATAACCCACCGCTTCGGACAATGACCCACCCGAGCTCGCCACCGTGGTTGAGATACCGCGAAATGCGATCACCTCCTCCAATTCGAGAGGACCCCGTAAAAGCCAGGTTCCCATTTTCTCGATCAAATTGCCCATTTCCTTATCCGTAAACAGCAACTTTTTGTGAAAGCGTTTCGCAAAACTCAGCGTATCCATTTTCTCGACAATCGATGCTGCAAGTTCGGCATAAGCGCTAACATGCCCCATATCGACATTGAGATTGTAAGCCGTGTTATTGAAACCATCCGCACGTAAATCCTCGGGCAACACATCCAGTGCCTCCCCTTCGATATCCACACCAACAGACGCCTTTACCGTATCAATGTACTCACGAACAGTCAGACGACGAACCCAGTGTCCTCCACCTCCTTCGTTTTCGTAAATCGCCGGATCAATCCAATCGACAGACCAATCCGCTCCTTCATCCATCCAACGTTTCAACAATCCTTTTTCACGAACCGACAATGCCGGACGATCCTCCGGCATATCGCCCGACTCAACCAATTTCCAAAGTTCGCTATTCTCGCCATCGCCCGGATGAATGGCCACTCCGCTATCTCCTCCTTTGAATGCCGGTCGTTTACGCGATAAATCCAGAGCGCCTTCTTTACGACTCGTATCATGGCATTCCAAACAGTGCGTCGCCAAAATCGGGGCAATTTCAAACTCGAATAGCGCTGCGCCATGCAAGGCTTCGTTTTCGGATTCACCCAACAGCAAGTCTTCAGGCAAATCAGCTCCTTGCTGGGCCCATCTCAAAAGCGTCGCTCGCTCTTCATCGGAAAGCCCTTCCAATATCGGCTGGATATCACGACCGAAATCGACATCCAAGCTCTGAGCGAAAGCCAATTCGTCAACTTGGCCTAAAACGAACAAAACGGCCATCAAAACGATGACTCGAAAAGCAACGAAACTCTCGAAAAATTGCGGCGACATGAGGAAAAGAAAACAATGAGAACAGAAGACAGCATGCTCGCTTTCCACAATGAGCGTCAAGCCCAGCTAGATATAATTCGCCAAGCACAGTTTTGATTCGCCCATCTCATTTTCACCCTTCAGCCTTCCATCTTCATCCTTAAAAAATGTCCCTATTCGATTCGCTCATCGTTCTCGCTTACTTCGGAAGCGTACTTTTCATCGGCATTCGCTTTGGCAAACAGTCGGAAACCATGGAAGGCTACGTCGTTGGTGGCCGACAAGTACCATGGCTAGCTGTCCTAGGTTCCCTTATTGCAACCGAAATCAGCGCCGCCACTTTCCTCGGGACGCCTGGCGTAGGTTACGCATCGAATCTCGGCTACTTGCAAATGGGCATCGGCTCCCTGCTCGCTCGCTTTGCAATCGCATTTCTTTTTCTAGGAGCCTTCTACAAACTGCGATGCCTCTCGATCTACCAATACCTCGCCCATCGCTTTGGGGGAACGAGTCACTACACGGCAGCTAGCTTCTTTCTGACGTCGCGCATCATGGCTTCGTCAGTTCGCCTAATGATCGCATCGACCGGATTGCATGTCATCCTCGGTCTTCCATTTGGTTGGACCATGATCGGGTTTGCATCGCTTTGTCTGATCTATGCGGGAATCGGCGGAATCAAGGCCGTCATCTGGACCGACTGCATACAAGCGATTGTCTTCCTCACCGCGGGACTTGTCATGGTATGGGTCCTACAGGATAAAATTGGCTGGAGCAGCATTCTTCAGACCGGTTCCGAAACTGGAAGACTGGAAATTTTTCAATGGACCGCCAAGGAAGGCTTCTTCGCCGACAGTAATTGGTTCTTCCTCGCCGCCGTGTTTGGCTTCATCAACACCTTAGCCATGCAGGGCACCGATCACGACTTCACACAGCGCATGCTAACCTGCAAACACTTAGGCGAGGCCCGCCGAGGGATTATCATAAGCGGATTTGTTGCGCTTCCAGTCGCCGCTCTGTTCCTTCTAATCGGAGTCGGTCTATTCGCATACTATCAACAATTTCCGGATACGGCACTTCCGACTAAACTAGTGGAAGGCATTGCTAATATCGATTCGGACAAAGTGTTTCCCCACTTCATCGCAACCACTTTGCCAAATGGCCTCAGAGGACTTCTGCTTTGCGGTGTCCTCGCCGCAGCGATGTCGAGTCTCGATAGTGCCATGGCAGCATTGAGCTCATCGATTGTCGTCGATCTCTATCAGCCGCTATTGCCGAAAAACGTCACCACCGACCAACAAGTTTGGGCAGCTCGAATCTTCATGGGCATCGTAGCGATCGCACTCGTCTCAATCGCCTGGAGCCTTCAAAATGGAGGTCAATTCATCTGGCTCGCATTTAAAATCGCGGGCGTCACCTACAGCGGACTACTGGGCGTTTTCCTAATCGGACTCCTTACAAAACGTGGACACGATCGCTTCAACCTAATCGCCATGATCAGTGGTAGCGCCATAACTGCTACACTCCTCCTTCTTTCCGAAAACGACTTCATCAACCTAGCCTGGCAATGGCCTATGCTAGCCGGGGTCACCTCAACCTTCTTCATTGGAATCATTCCGCGAGGTTTGGAGAAAGTATGAGTTATGAACTATGAAGTATGAAACTGTAGAAGAGAGAACTTGGGTAGTTGAAGAATGTGGACCCGACCTTAAGGTACGTACAAAAACATATGCTCTCCGCATCATTCGCCTATACACATCTCTCCCAAAGACCACTGAGGCGCAAGTGATCGGAAAACAATTACTGAGATCTGGAACTTCAGTTGGGGCGAATTACCGAGAAGCTTATCGGGCTCGGTCGACAGCTGAATTCATCGCTAAATGCGGCATATCACTCCAAGAATTAGATGAAACATCATACTGGCTGGAACTCCTCATAGATGCCGAGATCGCACCAAGCACAAAGCTTGTCAGCCTTCTTGATGAAACCAATCAACTCCTTTCAATATTTACCACCATTTCCAAGAAGGCAAAATCCCAGTAATTCATCCCTCATATTTCATCCTTCATACTTCCAAAGAATGCAACTAATCGCCTGCCAATTTGATATACAGTGGGAAAACCGCGAAGCGAATTTCGACACAATTCGTCGTCTCCTAGCCGATGCGAACATCCAGTCTGGAGCGCTCATCGTTCTTCCCGAAATGTTCTCCAGCGGCTTCAGCATGAACGTTGACCGCATTGCCGAAGACAATCCGTCTCAAACCGAATCCTTTCTTTCGGAAATCGCCCAGCAACATGAGAGCTGGGTTCTTGGCGGACTCGTCTATCGCCTTAACGACGGCAACGGCAGCAACGAGCTTTCCGTATTCGGTCCTAAAGGACAACGCATAGGACACTACCAAAAGAATCACTGCTTCAGCTATACCGGCGAATCAGATCATTATGAAGCGGGCGAAGATATCCTGCTCTTCGATTGGCACGGATTCACCGTGTGCCCAACTATTTGTTACGATTTGCGATTCCCGGAGCTCTTCCGACGCGGAGTCAAAGCCGGAGCCAATCTATTTCCAGTGATCGCCAATTGGCCGGACACTCGGCTCCATCATTGGTCGACTTTGCTCAAAGCCCGAGCAATTGAAAACCAAGCCTACGTAATAGGCGTCAATAGAACCGGTAGCGACCCGACCTTCAACTACCCAGGGTATTCAGCGATCATAGATCCCCATGGAAATGAAATTGCCTTAGCCGATAATACAGAATCATGCATAGCATACGAGATATCCCTCGAAACCGTCACCGAATGGCGCGAAGAGTTTCACGCTATCGACGACATCAAGGGCTGTCACTAAATGAAAGCTCGAAAAATCCGAATTTCGCGCCTCTCAAAACACTCTCGTCATAGTCCAATTCTAATCGATGGAGAGTAATCTCCCATCGAACAAGCTTACCAAAGATGACTTTTACTTTCTTCAAACGCTCGAATTCACTCCGAACTGGATTATTGATCACGGCTATCGCTCCTGTTCTTTGCATTGCTCAGAACAGCGCCAGCAGCGAAAACTCCGAAACACGCTCATTCACTGTTTCCCAGACGACTGTAAAGATTAACGTCGATGGCGAACTCGACGAAACCATCTGGAGCGAAGCACCCACAATCGGCAATCTCGTCCAGCAGCAACCCAACCCCGGCACCGCTCCTACTGAGCGAACCGAAGTGACCTTGCTCTACGATTCGAACAATTTGTACATCGGCGTTAAAGCCTACGACTCGGAACCGGACAAGGTGATTGGGACCCAAATGGAGCGCGATGCCAGCCTCAGTTCTGACGATCATCTTGAGATCGTCCTCGATACTTTCCGTGATCAGAGAAATGCATTTTATTTTGCGACAAACCCTTCGGGAGCATTCGTCGACGGATTAGCATTCGGTAACGAAGAACTCAATACCGACTGGAATGCCATTTGGGACGTTCGCACTAAACGCACCGATTTCGGATGGGTTGCCGAAATAGCGATTCCCTTCAAAAGTTTAAACTTCCCAGCCAACGAATCCGAATGGGGTTTCAATATTTCGCGCAACGTCTACCGGAAACTCGAAGAGAGCCGCTGGTCCGGAGCTCGCCTCGAAACAGATTTTCTCCAAATTGCCGAAGCTGGTAAAATCACAAATCTCAATGGACTGAACCAGGGCATTGGTTTGGATATCCGTCCATTCATAGCAGCGAGTTGGTTGAACTCGAAAACGTCTAACGACGACGGATTCGACGCAGAACCCGGTTTGGACTTTTCGTACAACGTCACTTCGAGCATTAAGCTCACCGGAACGATCAATACGGATTTCGGAGAAACCGAAGTTGACGCGCGTCAGATCAACCTCTCTCGGTTTTCGCTCTTCTTCCCAGAAAAACGATCGTTCTTCCTCGAAGACGCCGGTGTATTCGCATTTGCCAGTACAGGTCCGAACTCACCAGGTGGAGTCCCCTCCGCACGGGCCGACGTCTATCCTTTTTTTAGCCGTCGAATCGGTCTGGTCAACGGACAAGAGGTACCCATCAACGTAGGCCTCAAAGGTACTGGCAAAGCGGGTAACACCGATTTTGGCCTCCTGTATGCGGGAACCGATAACACTTCATTCGTTGACAGTAAGGAATTCATAGTAGCTCGCGTTAAACAGAATTTATTCGAGCAGTCATACGTCGGTGGCATATTCACGGACGGTAATCCAGCGCTCGGAATGGAAGGAGAAACCTACGGAGTAGACGCGCGACTCGCCACTTCGGACTTCCTTGGCACTGACAAAAATTTCGTGGTCAACGCGTATGGAACGAAGAGCGACAACGGAGGCTTCTCCGACAATGACCAATCTTACGGAATTTCCGCTCACTACCCGAATGATAGCTACGTTGGCGAACTCGTCTACCGTGTCATCGAAAAAGACTTTAACCCGGCTCTCGGATTCGTCCAACGCAAAAACGTTCGCATGTACCGCGCAGGAGCCAGCTACAATCCAAGACCGAAAAATCTCTGGGGAATTCAACAAATGTTTCACGACATTTTCTATACCCAGTTTGAACGCTTAGATAACGGACACATCGAAAGCACCGAACTTCATATCACTCCCCTGGACTATCACTTTCAATCAGGTGATGCCATTCATGCGCTAATCGATTACGACCGCACCTACGAACGTTTATTCGAGCCATTTCAAATTTCGCCAGGCGTTATTCTTATGCCGGGCGAATACCACAACAATCGTTTCAAAACCACGATTGCCACAGCGCGCAAGCGACGTATGACCGCTTTCGTTAACGCTTCCTACGGCGACTTTTGGTCTGGTAGCGCCGAACAAATCTCGACGACAATCACCTACAAGCTTCCGCCCAAATTCAATTTCTCGATAGCGGCCAACCAAACCTTCGCTCACTTGCCCGAAGGCGACTTCATCGCTCGTATCATTACATCGAATATCGATTTCGCGGTATCGCCCTTCCTGTCGTTCACGAATCTACTCCAATACGACAACCGGTCCGACAACCTCGGGTGGCAAAGCCGCGTTCGATGGACGCTGCAGCCTGGTCGCGACCTCTTCTTTGTATTCAATCAGGGCTGGATACAAGACCCAATGGGCGGATTCCGCTTCAATGCCCAAGACACCAAAGTATCCACGAAATTCCAATACACCTTTCGGTTTTAGGCTTTGGAAAAACTGTTGGACCAAAAGGATCTGGACTGTCCTACGGATCACTCGGCATTCGAGCCCTGGCTTCAGGTTCAACTACCCAATCATTGCGAAGGCCTTTTTTATTGAATCGACCGTCGCTTTACACGCAGGAGCGTCGTCAAGGTTACGGAGCGGTTGATTGAACGGCTCCGCACGCACGGGTCCGTCGTAACCAATCTTCACCAACGCATCCAAAAACCCTTTCACTTCGATCACTCCAGTCGCAACAGGTAACTCTCTTCGATTATCCATTTGCTGCTGTTTTTCGACACCCGTTGGAGCATCATTGAGATCGACCAGTACGATATCGCTATTCTTCAATTTTTCGATGTCCGCGACTGAATCGCCCGCTTGCCACCAGTGCCAACTATCCAGGACGATTCCCACGTTACCTGTTCCGATAGCATTCGCTAGTTCCAAGGCTTCCGCCATCGTATGAACGAATGGATACTTCATCGAAACCAGCAAAGTTGTCGTCCCAACATACTCCATTCCGAATCTCAGTCCCTGGTCTCCCAATATGGAAGCAACGGCTCTCAAACGCTCTGTATGCTGCTTAAAGTTCTGGTTGTAGGTCAGGTCATTATGGCAAGGGCGGAGCCATGTACTGACTCGCTTGACCCCTGCTCGTCTTAACCCAGAGGCAATTTGAGGCAATTCCTTCAACCCATTTTCGAAAGTCTCCCTATCTTTCCGAAAATCCACCGTTAGACCAGACGTGCCCCAAACGAGATTCTTCGAACGTACGTCCTTTTTCAGGGACTGCATTTCCTTTGTCCCTAAGGAACTGAGATAAGGTCCGTGCGCTTCGACCGATTCGAAACCATACTCGTGCGCCAACTCGATCGCCCGTTCCTGGCTCGCCTTAACTCCAATCGCTCCACAAACGAGGTTAATCGTCATTTTGCGTTTTACAGAACGCGATTGGGCCATCGCCAATGGACCGGATGCAACCGTGGCAGCAAGTCCCGTTAAAGTGGTTTTCGCGACAAAGGATCTTCGATTCATCATAGGGCAGTAACTAAGTTCGATTGAATCATGCCGCTCAAATCCCTTCGGTCAATTCAGCAATGCAGAAACCCGTATCGAGCGATAAAAACGTGGCCAATCGAACTTGGATGCATAATAAGTTTACCTCTTCGTATTTTGCCAATAACACCTCTACATGGTGAATCTCTTCCAGTGGGTACAGCGAATATCTAATACCACTTTTCGTTCGAGATGGAATGCAAAGCAATCAATTGTCATAAGCTTCCTTCTGTCATCCGTCTGTCTACCGACAGTCGGAGACGAAATCTTTCGAACCAGTAAACTCAAGGAAATCGATGCCGCAATCGAGACAGCTATTGAGCAAGACAAAACTCCAGGTGGGGTTTTCTGGCTAGAGTCCCAGGGAACCGTCTACTCCAAGGCATTCGGCAATATGGCGATCGAGCCTGAAGTCGTGTCGAGTGACATTGATACGATCTACGACTCAGCTTCATTGACTAAGGTAATCGCGACAACACCTGCAATCATGCTTCTGATCGAGCGCGGGAAGATTCTTCTCGACGCTCCCGTTCATACATACCTCGACGACTTCAAGGAAGGTGGAAAGGAATCAATAACGATTCGACATCTAATGACTCACACCTCTGGTCTTCGTCCAGGGATCAGCCACACAGTAGAAGAAAACGGCGTATCCAAAGAATGGACGGGATACGAGACCGCCATCGCTCTCGCGAAATCCGAGAAAACCCAATCCAAGCCAGGGGCGAAATTCATCTATAGCGACATCAACTATATTCTCCTCGGAGAGATCATTCAGCAACTAACCGGACATCGCCTAGAGGATTTTGTTCGCGAAGAAGTTTTCGAACCATTGGGGATGATTGACACCGTCTACGTACCCTCCACTGAACAGAGAGCTCGGACTGCCCCAACAAAATGGGTTGATGGCAAAATGCTGAAAGGAATCCCGAACAATCCCATATGTCGAATGACAGGAAGAGGCCATGGTCATGCGGGGATGTTCACCACGGCAGCTGACTTGGCCAAATTTTCACGCATGATGCTCAACCAGGGACAACTTCATGACGTCAAGCTTCTAAAACCCGAAACAGTCAAACTCATGACATCCATTCAATCGCCCGCCGGAATTAGTTCGTGGCGAGGGCTTGGCTGGGACATCGAAACGGGCTACACCAAACAAAGAGGAACGCTCTTTCCAATTGGCGGATACGGCCATACTGGTTTTGCAGGACCGAGCATATGGATCGACCCTTACTCTCAGTCGTTTGTCATCTTCATGTGCAATCGCATTCATCCGGATGGCAGTGGCAACGTACTACAGTTAAGGAACGATATTGGGACTCTCGCAGCGGAAGCTATTCGAGACTTCGATTTTACAAAAGCCAAGGACGCCCTCACTAAAGTGAAAAATGGTATCGATGTCCTGGAGGACGAAAATTTCTCAGTCCTCGAAGGATTGAAGGTTGGACTAATAACCAATCATACAGGCCGAAATCGGAATGGCGTTTCAACGATCGACCTTTTATTCAAAAGCAACAAGGTCGCTTTGGGCGCTCTATTTAGTCCCGAGCATGGCATCCGTGGAGAATTTGACGAGTCGGTCGAAGACGAAATTGATTCCCACACGGGTTTGACAATTCACAGTCTGTACGGGAGCACACGAAAACCAGCTAAAGAATCGTTAGTCGAAATAGATGCCCTAGTCTTCGACATTCAAGACATCGGCTGTCGCTTCTACACTTACATCTCCACGATGGGGCTGGCAATGGAAGCAGCAGCGGAATCAGGTAAACGTTTCTTCGTTCTCGATCGAGTAAACCCGATAAACGGATTAAACGTAGATGGACCTCTCAGACGGGGTGTATCCAATTTCACTGGATATCACGAAATTCCGATTCGTCACGGAATGACCGTCGGAGAATTAGCCCGAATGATAAAAACGGAAAATAACCTAGAGCTCGATCTGACAATTCTACCAGTCAAAGGATGGAGACGCGAGATGCTCTTTGATGAGACAGGTCTTCCATGGATAAACCCTTCTCCCAACATGCGAAACCTCACTCAAGCTATTCTATATCCAGGAATTGGCTTACTGGAGACTACTGAATTGTCTGTCGGGCGAGGAACAGACGCGCCTTTTGAAATCATTGGAGCTCCCTACATCAACCATCTTGAATTAGCCGAAGAGCTGAACCGACTAGGCATTCCAGGTATCCGTTTCGTTCCAATACAGTTCATACCTTCATCCAGCAAATTCGAGGGACAAGTTTGCCGCGGCGTCAACATCATCCTGACCGATCGAGAAAATTGCCCTACAGTAGATCTAGGTATTGGAATCGCGCATACACTGAATCGACTCTATTCTCCCGAATTCGATATCGAAAAGTTCAATCGACTGCTCATGCACCCTAAAGTAATCGAAGAACTACAAAATGGCTATTCCTGGCAAGCTATCACTTCTTCCTGGGCAAGTGAGAAACACAGATTTATCAAGCGCCGAAAACCGTATCTAATTTACGAATAGGGCAAAGAAAGGTTGCAACCATTTCTCCCGATACAACCGCACTGCCCTAATTCGACTTCAAGGAATACGCCAACTTCGCTAGTCGTTCGCCGACAGGTTTCTTGTTTTTCGGGTGCAGTCCGTCGTCGGGCTGATCTCGGATATCGATATACGCGGCGTTCGGCACGTCACTAACCGCCGCAGCCTGAGCCTCTTGAACCAGTGCCCAACCCTCGCCACCACCCGAAAACCTAGGCAACTGCACCGCCAGAAAAGGAAAATCGCCTTGCCCCCATTCCTCGCGCCAACTAGTAATCATATTGGCCAATAGCTCACGATAGGCTTTTGAAGCGTTCACCCCTGCCTTGGAATTCCTTTCGCCCTGATACCATAGAGCTCCACGGATCCCATATCCGGCCATCGCTTCGAAATGCTGAGTATACAGACTTCCTAGTTTGCCTGGAGCATAAATACTTGCAAGCACTCCTTCTTCCGCAGAACCAGACCATTGAGGTTTCTTACCTGCTTTCTTGCGTCCACCCAACTCGATCTTGCTCTTCCAGCTAGCAACAGACTTTTCGTACTGTATCCATTCTTTAGATGGATTCATCATCGCGTTTTTCGCGTATTCAACTCGAGACAACTTAGACTTTGGCGTCCACCACTCAACTGGCGTCCCCCCTAAAGCGCGAGCAATCAAACCAACTGGTATATTTGTATCAGCGTGAAGCTTACGTCCGAAAAAATAAGCAACACCCGAAAACTCAGGCACGCTTTCTGGGGATGCCGCGGTCCATCCTTTTCCTCGATTCAATCGTAGATTAGGGTGGTTAGCTTCGTTAATCACCGATTGAGCATCCGAGCAGTTAGCAAGTCTGAATTTCATGTTCGATTGCCCTGAACACAGCCACACCTCACCTACAAGTACATCATCGAAAGACAATTCCAGCGATTCACTCGCAACAACCATCTTCCGCAACTTCGCTGACGCTTTCATTTTCCCCAAAACAACTCTCCACCGACCTTCCTTATTCGTTTTCGTTTTCCGCTTCTGTCCGGCAAAGCTCACCACTACTGCTGAACCTGGTTCAGAGGTCCCCCAAACTGGCACTGAAATTCCACGTTGCAAAACCATGTTATCGCCAAAAACCGAAGCGACCGAAAGAGCTCTATCTGCAAAAATCATTGGTGGGAATAATGTCGTTCCGAGGAGGATACAAACGAGAAGGGCGAAATAAGATTTCCAGGTCATCAATACATCCTGCATCGAACCCTGCGACAACTGCAATACTCTACGGTAGAAATCTCTCACTCCGCTTAGACGCTACTTATTAATTGCCAAAACGATCATTGCAGACGACTATCGAATCTCTCTCCCTCTCTACCTCATCCTTATGAACTCAGGTCCTAAAAGCTCTCCTCTTGAAACGCACCCGTCAGACCCAACGCGAGTCCATCGAATGGTCCTGATTCTCGCTTCAATGACCTCACTGGTACTTTACTTGCACCGGTACACTTGGAACGTCATTCGACCGGAACTCGCGCGAGAATACGGGTATACGAACACAGAGCTTGAGCAAATATTTAGCTTTTTCAGTTTCACTTACGCCTTCGGACAAGTTCCCGCAGGCATTGTTTGCGATTTTTTCGGAGCCCGCATTTTCCTCGGATCACTCATTGCGGGTTGGTCGCTCAGTCTGGTTCTCTTCGCCCTAGGAGGCACCTTTTTTGCGTTCGCCGCATCCCGAGCAATTTTTGGGGCTACTCAAGCCGGGGCTTATCCAAGTCTGAATAATGTTTCCCAAAATTGGTTCCCCCCCGCAACGCGTACCAGCATGCAGGGATTCGTTGCTAGCTTTGCAGGTCGAGCGGGAGGCGCTCTTGCTCCCATTATTATGGCAACAGTATTGATGGGGTACTTCGGTTTTCACTGGAAAACGGCCCTCATCATCATGGCCTTAATCGGTATAGTTCTGGCAGTAGCGTTTGTGCTGCTATACCGCAATAATCCAGAAAGCGACTCGCGCGTAAACGCAGCCGAAAAAGAGCTTTTTCAAAAAGAGAAGGCAGCCCAGAAATCTCAAGGAAAAGTAATCAGTTTCAGACAGGCTCTTAAAAATCGAGCCCTATCGATCATGATTTTCGCGCAACTTTCGAATGCTGGTGCCGACATCGTTTACACGACTGTACTGGGTAGCTACTTCCTAACTAAAAACATTTCCATCTCCGAAATGGGGATCTACGCAAGTTTCCCTCTTTTTGGAGGAGCCATAGGAGGGCTCGTTGGAGGCTTCCTCAATGACTATTTGATCAGAACTACGGGCAACCGAAAATGGGCAAGACGCATCATGGGCTCTTCCGGTAAAATAATCGCTACCGTATGCCTGTTTTTCGCTATTTCCCAAACCAGCATACTCCCCTTGGCTATCGGGCTTTTCGTCGTTAAGTTCTTCAGCGATTGGTCGCAACCAACCATTTGGGGAGCGTGTTCAGATATAGGAGGGCGCCATTCGGCTACCGTATTCAGCATGGTTAACGCCTCCGGAAACATTGGAGCGCTGCTCGTGCCTCTATTCTTAGTCGGTCCCTTGCTAGACAAGTACACAACCGTTCAAGTGATCGATGACGTATCGCAAAAGGTGACCAACTATTCCCCGATGTTCGTCATGGTTGCCATTCTTTACATGGTCACCGCCATCAGTTGGCTAACCATCGATTGCACGAAAAAGATAGATCCAGGCAACGCATAGGCGATTGTAGGAGCAGGTTCATCCAGCGGTTCCGCAATTGACCTCCCCCTGTTGACGTTCACCCTCTTCCCATGCTCGCTAACGCCTTTAAGAAACTCCTAACGGCCGCCTCATTAACCCTCAGTTCTCTCGTTTACATCGATTCACGAGTACCGATTAATCGCTATGAAGCTCAGTAAAACCCTGTTGTTAACCGGAGCGTGGTTACTTGCGACCGCGCTTCACTCTTCCGCCACAGACGAACGACCTAACATCGTTTTCATCATCACCGACCAGCATCATGCGGGCATGATGAGTGCTGCCGGAAACCCATACCTCGAGACGCCAGCCTTAGATTCGCTCGCAAACCAGGGCGTCCGCTTCACCAATGCCTACGTCGCCAATCCCGTATGCATGCCCAGTCGCGTTTCTATGGCAACTGGAATGATGCCTGGACGATTAGGCGTATTCAACAACGGCATGAAAGCCGACATCCCTGAACACGTCGACGAGAACTCTCTCGGTAAACTCATGAAACGGGCCGGATACGACACCTTCTACGGCGGCAAGACACACCTCGCTCCTTCGCTCGAACCACGTAAATCTGGTTATGACAAATTTTTCAAAAACGAACGCGATGCCCTACCCGATGCTTGTATCGAATTCATTGAGACACCGCGTGAAAACCCGTTTTTCGTCGTCGCTTCGTTCATCAATCCTCACGATATTTGTTTCGCCTTCAACGCCTACAAGTACTTGCCCCGAAGGCTCCCTCTCGTGGACGAACTCTACAAGCAAGCCACACAACTACCGCTGGATCAGCTACCGCCCTTGCCTCCAAATCACAATATCCAAACAGGTGAACCAATCGCCATTGAAAGCAGCCTCAAAGTCGATGCTATAACGCCAGCTAAAATCATCCGAAAAGAATACGACGAGTTACAGTGGCGCTATTATCGCTGGATCTACTGCCGACTCACCGAACGCGTCGATAGCCACATTGCCAAGATTCTCGATGCTTTAAAAGCAAACCAACTCGAGGAAAATACTCTCGTATTGTTCACCGCTGATCACGGCGACATGGATGCGGCCCACGGACTCGCATCTAAAAATCATTTTTACGAAGAATCCTCCGGCGTGCCTTTCCTGATGCGTCACAACGGGTCCATCCCCGCAGGTGTCGTAAACGACACACACCTAATTTCTACCGGTATCGACATCCTGCCAACCCTATGCGACTACGCGGGAATCGAGATACCCTCTCACCTAATAGGCCGCAGCCTAAGGCAAATCGCCGAAGGAAAAGAACTTCAAGAGAGCCGGCAATATGTCGTTTCGGAAAACGATATCGGGCGCATGCTGCGTAGCGACCGCTACAAATACTGCGTCTATATCGAGGGCAACCAGCGAGAATCCTTGGTCGATCTTCAAAAAGATCCTGGCGAACTTAATAACCTCGCAACTCACCCCGAATATCAAGGCATCCTGTATTCGCATCAAACCTACATGCAAGAGTGGATAGAACAATCGAACGACCAAGAAGCTAACAGCTTCGCAATAATCAGAAATTAGGAAATAGTAATCAACAAGATCAATTCTCCTAACATACCATCACTCCTCCATCGATACTTAGAGCCGTACCGTAAATCCACGAAGAATCTTCGCAGGCCAAAAACAAGGCTGTATTTACAATATCCTCAGGTGTCCCCAATCGCTTCATCGGAGTTCGGTCCGCAGCATCCGCTATCGCTTTTGAGCGGTCTGGAAATGCTGCAGCCGAGTCATGCAACATTGGCGTTTCAACAGAACCGGGACACAGGACATTCGCCCGAATTATTGGAGAATAATCAATTGCGACTTGTCGTATAAGCGAAACCATCGCCCCCTTAGCGGCGCAATAGCCTTCCCCATTCCACTAGTACTTCCAGTAATTACCGCAGCCTTGCCTTTTAGTTTTATCCTGGTTCAAACTCACCTCTTATCCTCGGTTTGGCAATGCTTCACTTGACCCCACATGAACGACCCTCCAAATTCAATCGAATAGAAGTTCGCTAATACTTACCACAATTCTGACGCCCCTCCAATGGCCAAGCAATTCACAGAACTTTCCGACCAACATACTTCCTTCATTGAACAGCAACCGATTTTTTTCGTATCGACAGCGCTTGCCGATGGACGAATCAATATTTCGCCCAAAGGCATAGACAGCCTCAAGGTTTTGGGACCGAATCGGATAGCATGGCTAAACCTTACGGGCAGCGGCAATGAAACCGCCGGCCACATCCAAGAAAATAGCCGCATGACCATAATGTGGTGCTCGTTCGGCAGTTCTCCACTCATACTGCGCGCTTACGGCCATGCGCAAGTAATCCATGAGCACGACGCTAATTGGAGCGAATGCAGTTCCCTTTGGAATGAACGAATAGGCAAGCGACAGGTTTTTCTCGTAGATATAAAAACCGTTCAAACGTCATGCGGCTACGCCGTCCCCATAATGAAACTACAAGGCGAACGTGAGACCCTGTGCAAATGGGCCGAAAACAAAGGCGAAGAAGGTATTCGCGACTATTGGGACCAAAAGAACCGAAACACTATAGACGGCAACCCCACGAATATCTTGTAAGAGTCCGAGCATTCTTTTAATTCCAACAATCGCCATTAGAGTCAGCGATACCTCGACGGGCTCCAACCAACCCATTTTTTAAACAAAGAAGAGAAGGTAAACGGATTCTCATAGCCGACTAAACGGGCAATCGTCTCAATTTTCTCGTCCGTAGAGCTCAATAAATTCTTCGCTCGTTGAATTCGCAAAAACGTCAGATGCTGCATCGGACTGCGTCCGTAACGCTTCCGACACAATCGCCTCAAATGCTCCTCGCTCACATGGGCGATTTCCGAAAGTTCGAACAAGCTCCACTTCCGCTCCAGTTCCGGCTCTACTCGATTCCACAATCGCCAAAGTCGATCATCCGAATCATGCGGTTGAGCAAATCGCAATGCATACTGGTGCACCAACTCCACCCAATGCCCCAAAACTCCCGGATTCATCGCTCCAAGGGTTTCCGCATACAATCCCTCGATCGCCGACCGCAATGGAGCATTATCGTAAGTTCTTAAAACCGGTGAATTCTGAGAAACAATCGGCTTGCGTTCTCTCGATTCCAAATAGCGAACCCAACAAAAATCCCACGATTTCCCTTCGACGCATTTAAACGCGTTGCGCACGAACGGCGGTAACAAACAAGCCTCTCCCGAACGCACTGTTTTCCAAGCCCCATCGACCAACACTCGGCCTTCCCCGCCGAAACAAGCCATCATATAAGAGCCAGACTGATCCGCGCGCACGATTTCAAAGGGAAACCGAGACCGCAAAATCCCGGCATGGGCAACATGATGCTGACTCAACAACGGACACACGGGGCTGCCTGCCATCCAATCCCGTTCCTCGACTTCGTCGGAACGAACGAGCAAATAAGACGAATCCCCCAAAATTTGGACATCATCCCTCATTACGTACTCATCTTTTTTAACCGACATAGCCTCATACTCAAAAAATGTAGGAATTCCAATAGATCAATCCAATTCATCGGATGGAGACTCCCGCACTCCTCAAACACATGTGTGTTTTCAATAGGTTTATGTTGATGAATTTGCTTTGCCGCTCTCCCCTAGCAACGCTAGCTTCTCGCCTTTCCTAAACGATAAGACTGTTCAATAAATCGCCATTCAGTAATTTTTAAACACCACCCCAACCATGCCAACGATTGCAGTCCTAGGAACCCTCGATTCGAAAGGCCCCGAACACGCCTACGTGGCTGAGCAAATTCGAGCCCACGGCTTCGATACTCTACTCATCGACGTAGGCACTGGTGGCTCTCCAAAAATCAAGCCAGACGTAACCCGGCACCAGGTAGCGGAATCGGCGAAGATTGACCTCGATGTGCTTATCCAACGTAAAGATCGAGGCGAATGCGTCAGCTCGATGTCGACCGCAATCCCCGTCCTGCTTGCCCAGCTAGTCGAAGAGGGAAGAATTAACGGCATCATCTCCCTTGGCGGCGGAGGCGGCACTGCGATTGCCACATCCGGCATGCGAGCCCTTCCTCTAGGCTTTCCCAAAGTGATGGTTTCTACACTAGCCAGTGGCAACGTCGCTCACTATGTCGGGACGAAAGATATTACGATGATCCCCGCCGTTCTGGACGTGAACGGGCTCAACCGAATTTCTAAAATGATTTTCAGCCGGGCCGCCGGAGCAATCTGCGGCATGATCGCACCCCGAACGGACTCAACTGATGACAAACCAATCATTGTCGCCAGCATGTTCGGAAACACTACCAATTGCGTCAACGCAGCCAAGGCGCTCCTAGAAGAGGCTGGCTACGAAGTCCTCGTCTTCGCAGCAACCGGAGCCGGTGGGCAAGCGATGGAAAGCTTAGTCGAAAGTGGCATGGTCGCAGGTATCCTCGATTTAACCACGACCGAATGGGCCGACGAAACCGTAGGAGGAGTCCTTTCAGCCGGTCCTAATAGACTCGACGCCATGAGTCACGCCAAGATACCCGCAATCATCGCCCCGGGTTGCGTCGATATGGTAAACTTCGGAGCTCGCGAGACCGTTCCTGAAGTTTTCGAAGGCCGCAATTTCTACATTCACAACCCCCAGGTCACCCTCATGCGAACAAACGCGGATGAGTGTGCGACGATCGGACGTATCATCGCAGAAAAAGCCAACAACAACACCGCCCCAACGGTCATTCTCAATCCCCTCCGTGCTATCAGCGAAATCAACGGGGTCGGAAAACCTTTCCATGATCCAATAGCCGACGAGGCTCTATTCTCTACCATTCACAAGAATGCCACCGTCGAAGTCATCGACTATGACCTCGAAATAAACGACCCAAGTTTCTCAGCAGCAGCCGCCAACAAACTTCTCGAAATCATAGAAAAGCATTCTTCATAATTCAAATCCACCAATAGCATATGTCCGAAAACACTCAAAATCGCTTCATGCAATCCGCAGACGTGACTCAGGAACAAGATCCTTGGGCAGCCGTTGAATGGCTTTCCAACAAGGATCTCGTAGGAGCCGAACAACTTATGATGGTTCGAGCGACCATTGCTGCCGGAAACTCACACCCTTTCCATCGTCATCCAACACGCGAAGAAATTATCTATGTAGTATCCGGACAAGCGGAACAGTGGGTAGAGAATGAATACAGAATTCTCAAGGCAGGCGAAATGGCCCTCGTTCCTCAAAACGCTATCCACGGCACCTACAATCCCTTCGACGAAGACGTCACCTTTCTCGCCATCCTTTCACCATCCGAAGCTGATGGACCCAACATAGTCGACGTATCCACCGAAGAACCCTGGGTCACACTCCGAGCTAAACCAAACCGCCCAGAGACCAAATAGGAATTTGCCCACGAAAGGACAAGAAACACCAAAATTAAACAAATCCAATACATCCTACATCTTCCTTGATGAACCTTCGTGGGCTTCGTAAGCTTCGTGGGCAACGAAAACTTCAAAATCCAATTTTCAATCACACAATTTCTAATCTAAAAATCTAAAATTATGCCAAATCCCTGGACTGGAAAAGGAAACCCTTACACGCGCGACGAAGTACGAGCTCGCCTACAAGCGACTCTCGATCGCAACGAAGCAATCATTGCAGCTGGAGCCGGAACAGGCATTAGCGCAAAATTCATAGAAAGAGGCGGCGCTGATCTACTGATCATTTATAACTCCGGACGTTTTCGCATGTCCGGCCATGGTTCGACCGCCGGTATGATGGCATACGGAGACGCCAACGCGGTTGCTATGGAAATCGGCGAGTTTGAAGTATTGCCCACCATAGAAGAGATCCCCGTCATTTGCGGTGTACACGCGACCGACCCGCGCCGCCGCATGTGGCACTGGTTGCTCAAGGTAAAAGAAATGGGGTTTTCAGGGGTTAACAACTTCCCTACTCACTGCATCGTCGATGGTCACTTCCGAAAGGTTTTGGAAGAAACCGGCATGCCTTTCGAAAAGGAAGTCGAGATGGTCTCCATCGCTTCTAAGATGGATCTCTTCAGCGTCGTTTACGTCGCCAAGCCCGAAGAAGCCACAGCCATGGCCAAGGCAGGCGCGGATGCAATCATCGCTCACGTCGGCACCACCGTTGGCGGCTCTATCGGCGTAACCGGTGCCGTTTGCTCCATGGAAGATGCTGCTGCTCGATGCCAAGAAATCTTCGAAGCAGGCCGAGCGATCAATAAGGATATTTTCCTCCTTTCGCATGGCGGTCCGATCAACACCCCCGAGGACGCCACTCGCATCAACCAACTCACCGATGCCCAAGGATTTGTTGGAGCATCCAGTCTCGAGCGTATGGGGGTTGAAGAATCGCTCACCGCTTTGACTCGAAAATTCAAGAAAATTCCCGTAGATCGCACATAAGCCCCTTCCCAGAAAACCATGAAATCAAAATCACTCCTATTCCTACTGGCTGGTCTCCTATGGTCGGCCCTCGCCGCCCAAGCGGCCGACCCCATTCGCGTCTTTATCCGGGCTGGTGAAAAGACGCATGCTCCCGGCGCCCACGAACATCCGCAATTTTTGGCCGATTGGAAACCCCTCCTAGAATCGCGCGGCGTTGTTTGTAACGGAGCTTTAGAATTCCCGACGAAGAAGCAACTCGCCAACACAGATGTCCTAATTCTCAACTCCAAGGAAGCAGGCAATATCTATGGCGAAGAACGTGAAAATCTGAATACGTTTCTAAAACGCGGCGGCGGACTCGTCGTCTTGCACGCCGGCGCCGTCTCGCGTGACCCCGACTGGTATAAAAGCATCATCGGCGGTTCTTGGCGCCATGGAACGACCAAATTCCTAGAGGCACCGATGAGCCTCTACTTCACCAATGTCGAAAATCCGATCACCAAAGATGTTTCCAATTTCGATTTAGAAGACGAGATCTATTACGATATGGACATCTTGCCGGAAGCGAAAATCCTCGCTACTGCCTACACACCCAAAGCAATCGATACGAAAGGAAAAGGGAACCAAGAAGCCCAAGCACGCGCAGCCGAAGCGGTCGCCAAAAACAAAGCCGTCAACATATATGATATCCAACCACAAATCTGGACTTACGAAAACTCCCTCAAAGGAGGTAGGTCTTACCGCTCATTCGTTCATATTCCAGGCCACTGGCACAAGAACTTCTCCCATATTGGCGTAAGAGCCATGATTCTTCGCGGTATCGCCTGGGCCGCTAAGCGCGACGATGTAGACATGCTCTGCAAAGCTGACGAATTAGGCGAATCCCTGCGTTATGTCGAAGGCGGCGTGCCCCACCCGACCAAGCTACCGGATCACTTAGAAGTGCATCCTGATTTTCAGCTTACCCTCGTCGCATCGGAACCGCTTATCAACAACCCGATGAATATCAATTGGGATCACCAGGGGCGCCTATGGGTGGCCGAAACTCCCGAGTACCCAAACGGTTTGCGCAAGCAAAACGTAGTTCCTTGGATGGACTCCGGCTCCCTCAAACCTGGCGACTACGATCGGGACCCGCTCGACCGCATCAGCATCCTAACGGATACCGACGGAGATGGCGTCATGGATACGAAAAAGGTATTCGCCGATAAACTCGAACTCGTAAACAGCTTTGTTTTTCACAAAAACGGCGTCATCGCCGCGAGCGCCCCCGATATATGGTTCCTCGAAGATACCAACGGTGACGATGTTGCCGACGAACGCACCAAGCTTTATACCAATCTTGGGATTCGCGACACTCACGCCGTTATCAACAACCTACACTACGGAGCCGATGGCTGGGTGTACGCAACTAATGGATACTCATCATCCCCAAACGTTACTTCAGGCGACGGCAGTAAAGATTTCGGAGCGATCAACAGCGGTGTCGTACGCTTCAAACCAGACGGCAGCGCATTCGAACAATACGCTTCGCGTGGCGGCAACACCTGGGGTATGGATACGACAATGGCCGGCGAAGTTTTCTATACTCAGCCGACCACTGGCAATCCGCTCGTCCACGTCGTTCTCCCTGAGTCCGTACTGGCAAAGGGCAAACTTCCGAGCGTTAGTGGCACCAACGGCCTGCTCCCAGGGGCGAAGACATTCCCTGCCATGGAATGGGAACAACAAGCTTACGTTCAAATCGACCAGGTCGGACGCTACACAGCCGGCGCCGGTTGCGTCATCTACGAGGGTGGCGCTTGGCCCGAGAAATGGAACCAGAGCTACTTCACCAGCGAGCCGACTCTAAACATCATTGGTCACTTCAATGTCGCCAAAGACGGGGTCTCTTACAGAGCAACGAAAGAAGCTGGTCGCGAAGAAACTGAGTTCATCCGCAGCGACAATCTCTGGTTTCGCCCCATCGAAGTGATGACCGGCCCAGATGGAGCGATCTACCTTGTCGATTTCTGCAACCAGGCGATCATTCACAACGACACCCGTGGCCCCGTTCACGGTCCTGCAAATGCCGCAGTACGTCCCGATCGTGATCACTACTACGGTCGCATTTGGAAGGTCCAGCACAAGCAAGCGCAAGCAGTCGGTCCAGTGTCATTGAATCCCAACGACATCGTAGCTTTACAGAAAGCAAGCCAAAGTAAAAACGAACGTATACGCGATACCGCCAATCGGCTCCTTCGCGAGCGCCATGGCGACGAGGGCGAATTCATCGGAAGCGATGCCCTTCGCAGCTTCGAAAAAGCAAGCGAATCCAATCCCGCTCAAATCGTCGCCCAAGCCAAGGCTGCCCAGGACGACTGGACACGCTCGGCACTCGTCGCAGCAGCATCCGATCGCGCCGTGTCGGTCCTGCAAGCCACACTCAAGACGGCCCCAAACGCCTCTTTGCTCGCATTCACTTCGGCCCTTACGCCTGCAGCCCTCGCCAACAACAAAGCGGCTGCCAATGCCGCTCGCCTGCTTAAGGCCTGTGGAAGCGCAGCTTCGGATGTCGCGGTCACGAAAGGAATCATTCTACGCGGACTAGCCGAAGGAATTGAAAACCCCCCCGCTCTTACTTCAGCTCTGAAAGCTGTAATCGCGTCATTGCTGAAAGATGAAAGCGTTAACACGCTTGTCCTTCCGATGGCTGTTAAATGGGACCAAAAAGGTGACCTCGAAGGCCAGACAAAAGCCCTAACGACTGCATTGCTCGGTAAACTTAATCAGGGAATCCTCAGCGAAGAACAACGTGCCACCATCGCTCGAAGTCTGGTAAGTATCCGTAAATACAATCAACAAATCCTCCCGGCGCTGAAGAACATTCTAAACGGCACCGGAAGCGACACCTTAAAAGAAGGCGTACTCGCGGCAATCGGCGAGGTATCGGGACCTGATCTGGGAACGTTGCTAATCAACTACTTCATAGCTCAGGACGGTTCCTTGAAACTGAAGACCTTCGATCAGATAGTAAAACGGTCCAAATGGGCTCAGGAATTGCTCAAATACATGTCTGAAGGAAAAATTCTTCCAGCCGATGTCGGCCCCGGTAACCTTTCACGCCTGCGCAACCACCCGGATCGGAACACATATCGTGCAGCTTATCGTATACTGGCCAAGATCGCTCCTGAGATCGCCGAAAAAGATGACTTGATCGCTAGACTTATTCCCGAAATGGAAAAACCAGGCGACCCCGTCAAAGGCAAGGCAGTCTTCGGAGCCTGTATCGTTTGCCATAAGCTCGGCGATACGGGAGCCGCCGTTGGCCCTGCGCTTGATGGCATGGGTACGCACGGGGCGCCCGAACTGCTCGGTCAAATCATCGACCCGAATCGCGAAGTTGAAGATAGCTACTGGGCCCATAATATCACTACAAAAAGCGGGGAAACATTCGCGGGTGTTATCTCCTCGGAAAACACCTCAACCTTGGTCCTCGCGACCCAAGCCGGAGTAAAGGAAATCGCAAAATCCACCATCGCTAAACGCGAAAACACAAAGCGCAGCCTCATGCCGGAAGGATTCGAAGCGCTCGGGGCCGAAAACCTCCGCAACCTCATTGCCTTTCTCGTTAGGGAAGCCAGCGAACCAGCAGTTGCACAAAAACCGACCCCAAAGCCAAAAGCCAAAATTCTAAACCGTCGTGTTATCCCTCCTCCAATTCCAGCGACGCCTGTCCGTTGGGAAAGAGGCAAAACTTCAGTGCTAATCATCGGCGGCGGTTCGTCCCACAAATTTCACGAGTTCTTCGGCAAGTCCGATTCCAAGACACTGCTGGAAGCCGGACTCACCGTCCACTACACCGAAGATAACGCTCAAGCGACCAAGGAACTTGCCAACGCGGACGTCGCTATCATCAGCGTCAATCGAAAGGAATTCGACACGCCTGCCTACCGCAAAGCCCTCATGGATCGAGTCAATTCCGGCAAAGGCGTTATTATGCTGCATCCAGGAACCTGGTACGGCTACAAAGATTGGCCTGAGCTCAATGCTCAAATCGTCGGTGGAGGAACCCGCGGCCACGATAAACTGGGCCCTTTCAGCGTAAGCGTTGTCGCTAAACGTCACCCGATAATGAAAGGCGTTTCAGCGAATTTCGATGTAGTCGACGAACTCTACAACATGAACGTCGGCGGCGCCCCAGAAGGAACCAACAAAATCAAATCGCTCCTCGAAACCAGCGTAAGTGCTAAGTCAGGCGAAAAACACGCCGCCGTCTGGATCACCGAACACCCCAAAGCTCGAATCGTAGGATTCACCCTTGGCCATGACGAACGTGTTCACGATCACCCTGATTACCAAAAGATCCTAGTCAACGCCGCCAAATGGGTGGCTGGCAGGTAAGCGAAATAAAGGTTCTCGAGTATCTATCAACGTCAACCACGCGACTCCCACGTAGCGACGCGAAGGACTCGCGTGGAAATCCAAGATCAAGTATGGACATTCAGAGATCAGCCGCTTCCATGTGGAAACTACATAAACAGATTCGGCACAATCGATGAGACGATCAAAACTTCGACGAGTCCCACGATTCCCATTACCGCGAGCAACGCGGTCCAAGTCTTGAGGGTTTCCTTTTCAGTAAACCCACTTAGTTTGCAAACAACCCAGAATCCACTGTCGTTCATCCAAGAACCCATTTGCGAACCAAACGCAATCGCAGCAAACAGATAAACCGGACTGTATCCAAGCCCTGTGCCATTTCCGATAATTGCGGCGATAATTCCCGAAGTAGTAATCATCGAAACCGTTCCTGACCCTTGGGCAACCTTCATTATTGCTGCCACAAGCCAGGCCATGATGATTAACGAAAACCCGGTGTCTTCGGTAGCCATGCGAATTGAATCGCCTACTCCCGCGTGACGAATCATCGCCCCAAAAGAACCGCCAGCTGAAGTGATCAAAATGATCGTTCCAGCCATCCCAAGAGGTCCTTCAATCACTTCGCCTAAGGCTCGAAAGCTCACTCCCCGTTGTTTCGCTAGCAAATACAGAGCAATGATCGTACCCAAAAGCATAGCCACATTCTTGTTTCCAAGAATCTGCATAAGTTCGTAGAACTGCCCTTCTGTCGTCCAGATTCCTAAAAACGAAGTCGCTGCAATTAAAAAAACGGGCAACACCACTGGCAGCATCGACATGAAAAACGAAGGCAATTCACTATCCTCCTTCGAAACGATCGCTTCGATATCCACAATTCTAATACCTGGGCTTTCACGAACCCCAATATCCAAACGTCCTTCTAACCATTTTCCGAAATACAATCCCGAGAATGCCGGTATCAAGCCCAGACCAATGCCTGCGACAATCGTGAACCCAAGATTCAAGCCCAAAGTCTCGACCATTACCAGTGGACCCGGCGTCGGCGGTACCAGTCCATGGGTGATAACTCCCCCGCTACACACCGCCATTACAAAATAGAGGTAGTTCCGCCCCAGCCGAAAAGCCAACGCCTGAGCCAAGGGGATCAAAAGAAAAAACACCGTATCGAAAAATACCGGAATCGAGAGAAAGAATGAGCACAACACCAATGCCACACCTGCACGCGATTCGCCCAACGTCCGAACCATTCCTCGAACGATTCGATCGGCCGCTCCACTTTCCATCAGGCAAACTCCGATAATCGCCGCCAAAGCAATCACCCATGCAATTTTGCCCGCCGTCGTACCGAATTCGGTCATAGCCAGCCCAATCGCAGTCACAAAATGATTACCTTCCTCAGCGCCAGGCAAGCTATCGGACAGCGCCCCAACGAATACAGCCGCCAGAATAAGCGAAATAAAAGCATGGATTCGAAAAACCGCTATCGCGAGAATAACAAACACAATTCCCATGGCCAGAACGGCGAATGGCCAATAGGACCCGGAGGTTTCTGAAACGGCGAGAATAGACAAATTCATAAATCGGATGATCTAGGTTGGGGAAGATGCAAGGCGTCTTTCGGACAGAGGAATTCTACTGACGACATATTGATTCGCAAAGGTTTTGCCGCAATCAAAAAGCGGCGAAGAGAAGTCGGCTTGGCTCCGAAAAAAGCACCGCCGGGGCAAGTCCCGAGCGATTCTAAAGGTCGCGGCCGATCTCCGAGCGGCCCTTACTGTTGAATTAGTCACCAACAAATCCGGGACAGAAAATCTTCGATACGTTAATCCTTCAACGCTTGCTCAAGCACAGGACGAATGACCCCGCTCCACATCGCATTACCTTTGTCACTAAGATGCAAACCGTCATTCGCAAACAAATCGGCATTAGGCGGCCTTCCCGTAGCCAGCATCGGTGTCGCAATATCGGCATAGTATAGACCCTCTTGTTTCTCGCTCATTCCTTGAATCCGCTTATTAACTACAGACATATCGTTCCACAGAGCCTCGCGACTGATACTCGGCTTAATCGGAATATAAACGATCTTGGTCCCTTTTAGTTTTCGATTAACCAATCGAGCGAATTGCCTAAAATCGGCTATCACTTGATCAATCGTTTTTCCTGCATTGATATCGTTATCGCCCGCATAGAAAACAATAATACTCGGGGCGTACGGCAAGACCACTCGATCGAAGAAGAAAATCGAATCGGAAATCTGAGATCCCCCGAATCCTCGATTCAACGAATCAATCCCCTTAAACGCTGATGCCGTATCCCAGCGCCGAATTGAAGAACTACCCAAAAACAAAACCTTTCCTTTTGCGGGCGTAGACTCGAGATCAATCGCTTCAAAAGCCGCAATCGCGTCATCGAAACGGTGAGGATCCGCGGTCGCTTTCCCGAATACCGCCACGCCCACCAACAGCAAAGTCAACAAACAAACATTTTCAGTTCTCTTCCAAATTCGATTCATATTCATCATAACGATACGTTAGCCATCTATTTCGACTGTAAAAAGCCTACTAGATCGCGGACTTCGTTTTCCGTTAAATTCTGCAAGAGACCTTCAGGCATAATCGATTGCTCCACCTGCTCTTTTTTTAGAATATCATTATTCGCGATCACATGCTCACCCTCTAACCCAACGAGCGTAATCGAATGCGGAGATTGAGCTGAAATCGTTCCTGCAAGCACTCTTCCATCCTTAAGCGACACCAAAGTCATTCTAAAATCTCTTGGCAAGACCGCACTTGGATCGACCAGGTTTTCAATTAAATAGTAAAGATTCTGGCGATCGGCCCCGCTTAAATCCGGACCAACGCTACCGCCTTTTCCATATAGGCGATGACAAGCGACGCAGCTTCGTTCAAATATTTCATTTCCATTTAGCGTATCCGCACTAGCAAGAATTCGAGGTGTGAGCCGCGACTGCCAATGCTCAATTTCCGTGCGCTTTTCCGCTGGCGTATGCCCAATCGTTCCCCAAACGGATTCCAACTGTCGACCCAATTTTTCGTCACCCAAACCGAATATTTGCCGAGCGTGATAAGCGGAAACCTCAGATCGCTTCACATTCCCCGATTGCATTGCTTGAAGCAGTACAGTCGCCAACGATTTCCTGGAACTCAATGTACTAATAACTGCCTGACGGTCCTCGCGACCATAACGCCGATAATCCTTAATCAACAATGCGCCCACCTTGAAATCATCGAATGCAGCCAACTCTCGTATTGCCTGTCGGCGCAGGGTTGGCTCTTGCAAGAGTTGTATCCAATCGTTGGACGACATCTCTAGGTTGTTGCCAAAGATCGAATCGAACCGTTCGCCAAATAGGCGAATCTCGGCCAATCTAGAATTTGCGATCAGACTCCAGTTCTTCGGAGCCGTAATTCCCTTCAAACCATTAAACGCAGCTTCCAAGCCTTCAAGCCCTGCTTTTGCGTAACGCTCGTCTCCTCGTCTCGATGCTCGATCGAATGCAGTTACCAATTCCGAAATATATCTATCGTTCGATTCAAACTCCGATGCTATCCGTCGACTAATAGATCGATAAACCATTGGGTCGCGACAACGATCCAACCACTCCAACGCACGCATCGGATCCGACGCCACTAGAGGCTCAAGAGCGTACCAAATCATTTGAGGCAGGTTCTGGTCCGATTCGTATCCGAACGCCTTCACAAGCGACTCCGCAAGTCTCCACTGCTGTTCCTGAGCAAACCGAGGAAGCGTCGATGCGATATACAAACGGACCAAAAGAGATTTTCCGTCCT
The DNA here is from genome assembly GCA_018700525.1 of Opitutales bacterium. Classification (GTDB taxonomy): domain Bacteria; phylum Verrucomicrobiota; class Verrucomicrobiia; order Opitutales; family Opitutaceae; genus Pelagisphaera. The sequence continues at coordinate 71,143 of JABITN010000073.1, read as the reverse complement.
CCGCCATCAGTCGAATCTTTTGGAATTGGGAAACACTCGCATTCCCACCCTCGCCAATCAAACGAATCGCCCAACTTCTAACGTGCTCGTTAGCGTGATCCAATAGATCAGTCAATCGACTCTCGCCCACTCCTCCAACCGAATGCAAAGTCCACAGAGCCCGCAACTGTTCCGCTACCGTAACCTTTCTCTCGTCAACGATTGCCTCAAGTATTGGCCTCGAGTCCGATACATCGACGCCTCCCACGAATCGCTCGTTCAAAATCCGTCGCGAATGACGGGCAAACCATTCGTTCCGATGCAGTTGATAATTAGCAAGAGCTCGATTTGACTCTTCCTTCAAATTCAATCCCCCCCCCTTTTCAGCTTCTCCGTACACCACTTTGTAAATACGCCCACTTGTACGATGAACCCCATCGTTGTCATGGCATTCACCTAGGTCAGTCCAATCCGACATGAATACGCCTCCATCGGGGCCATAGATTTGAGTGACCCCCTTGTACCATGGCTGGTTCGATATTAGAAAGTCCCTTCCATGACGCCCCACGTATCCAGATCCTTGGCGCTCGAGTATGTCGTTATTGATCCGTCTTCCATGCGTGTTGCTCATGAATATCGTATTCCGGTATTCATCAGGCCAATTATCCCCGAGATAGATCATGCCTCCCGCATGCGAATGTCCTCCGCCTAACTCATTGGTCAGCCCTTCAGCATTATCGCGAAACTTCCTCCGATCCGTCCACTCCCCTTCATGGTGCAGGTGATCCGCAGTTAAGCCGATGCGATCGTAGACATGAAAGGAAAAACCTTGTCCATGCATTCTTGGATACCGAGCGCCCGGTATTCCATGCCAAAGATGACCATTCACATTACCCGTAAAGAACATCTCACCCACGTCGTTCCAATCAAGTCCCCATGGATTGGTCGTCCCCCGAAGAACCATCTCAAAAGTATGCGTCACCGGATCTATCCGCCAAATGCCGCAATCAACATCTATGCGCTCTGCATTAGGAGTCCCAGGAACTCCAACAAGCGAGGGTGCCGTTATCCCGTGTCGACCGTACAACCATCCATCAAGTCCCCAAGTTAACCCATTGAAGAAATTATGCTTCGCATCGACCGAAAAACCATCGAGAATCGTCTCCAAGGCTCCGTCAGGAACATCGTCGCCATCGCGATCCGGAATAAATTCCAGGCGGGGCGAATTGCAAATCCACACGCCGCCATAGCCGATAGCAAACCCCGACAAGTGAGTTCCCTTATCCCAAAATATCGTTCGCTTATCAAAGCGACCGTCATTGTCGCCATCTTCAAAAATGAGGATTCGATCCTGTCCTTTGAATTCCCATTCCTTGTACGAATAGGATTCTGCCACCCATAATCGACCCCGATCGTCTATCTGCATCGCGATAGGCTGCCGAACCTCCGGCTCCCCAGCAAAAAGCGTAACGCTAAAGCCTTCAGGAACCGATATCAGAGCGGCCGCCTCTTCTGGCGAAGGCGGTTCCTCGCCCGGAGCCTGTGTGTTCACTGGAATAAAACGATCCGCCCTCAAAGCGAGCGACCACAGAAAAACCGAAAAAAGAAGCAACAATGACCGAAACGAAAACAGCATAATCAATGAGGCTTAATCAAGAACTGAACAGCTATATTTTAGCAAAATAACAAAACCGTATTTATAAAAAAATCAACCATCAGGATACTCACTTTAACCGCGATAGTACTCACGCCAACCTTTGCGAGCCTTTGGCTTAATGTACTTATTGAGGGAAGGCTCATTCGTTATCTTCATCTTCTTCGAATCCCATTCGATGTTTTTGCCGGTACGAATGGCCAAAGATCCCAATAGAATCAACTCCGTCAATCCCTCGGCATAATCGAAATGCGACCCAGGTCTAGGCCCCTCTCCTTTTACAGCTCGTATCCACTCTTGGATGTTGCCACCCTTAATACGTGGCAATGTCTGAGGTGGACGGTTTCGGCGAAACTCTTGCCAAACATCTTCGTCGTAGAGACGCGGACTATTCGGACGCATACCTGGCGAAAAGAGCGTTTGTTTTTTTCCTACCATGAAAATGCCATCAGCATAGCTTTTTGCTTCTTCCTTGCTCCCCGATTTCGCCAGAGCAGCCGCTTGGGCTGTTTCAAAATCTTTCGCCATTTTCGGTACCGTAGGACCTTCTATCCACTTGACCTTAACTGGAGGCAATCCGTTACGAGCCGGAAAATAATACGTCACGACACTACCGCTTGGCGTATAGACCAAATTAGGTTTACCAGTTAATTCCACCTCGATCTTCGTGGGATGACCAAGCTGAAGGGCATAGTATGGAATGTCGATTGTATGACAGCCAATATCGCCCAATCCACCGCAACCGTAATCCCACCAACCGCGCCAGTACCCTGGATGCAAATCCTCGCTAAACCCGGTCATTGGGGCTGGTCCAATCCACTTATCCCAATCCATCCCTTTCGGAATCGGTTGAGCGTCGGGCAACTTTGTTCTCTCGCCCGACCGAAAACCGTAACCCTGGTTAGGCCGATTCGTCCACGCAATAACTTCACGCACCTCTCCAAGCACATCCGCGTCGAACCATTCCTTAATATGACGCATTCCGTCAAAGGCGCGTCCCTGGTTTCCCATCTGAGTAACGAGCTTATTCTGCCGAGTTTTTTCGCAAAGCGTTCGCAGTTCGTAAATATTGTGAACCAAGGGCTTTTGAACAAATAGGTGCTTCCCCAAATCCGCGGCTGCCATCGCCGCGACAAAATGCGTATTATCCGGAGTGGCGATACCGACCGCATCGATTTCGTTGCCCATTTTATCGAACATTTCGCGGTAGTCGCTAAATGTACGAGCATGCGGAAATTTCTCTTTGGTTATGGCGATCTGAGCCGGGTCAACGTCGCAGAACGCCACGATATTTTCGTTGGCCATCTGCGTCAAATTGCCCCTGCCCTGGCCTGGTCCGACGCCAATGAATGCAATATTGAGCTTACTGTTCGCCGACTGCCCTGGTTGCCCAATCGAGAACCGAGGCAAAACAAACGCACTTCCAGCAAGAAGCGACGAAGTTTTCAGAAATTGGCGGCGACTAGAGGCCGAAGTTGAAAAGGGTGTATTTTTCATGCGTATTGCCGAAAAAGGGTTATAAGAAAGCGAAGCCGCTACAGTTTTCTATCCTCCGAAAAACGAGAAACAAGTCAACAAAGCAAATTACGTTAATCCCGTTGAATTAAGACAAACCGAAGCCCCGTTTGAATCAGCAACAGGTAGGAGGCTACCGCAGTCTCCTCTATCATTGTAGCCGCGATACCGCCCTACCCCAAAAAACTTGCCTCCCCATGAGCAATCCGCAAAGTGATCAACGCACTTCCCGTTTTCCAATCAAGACCATGATATCCTCCAAGCTCTCCTGTCTTCTACCAACAGTCGCCCTAACCGCTCTTCTAGCCCTATTCGGTTGCAGCGTCGCACCTCAAGATTCCCTCGTTCTCGAAACGATGTCATTCAATATCCGATACGGAACGGCTAAAGACGGAGAGAACCATTGGGAGAAACGAAAAAAGTTGGTTTTCGGCGTTTTCGCTGAACATCAACCGCAAATCGTAGGAATACAAGAGGCGCTCGATTTTCAGATTGAGGAAATCAAATCCGCCAATTCTCAATACACTCACCTCGGAATCGGTCGCGACTCGAATAGTACTGGCGAGTACGCGGCGATTTTGTATTTAAAAAGCCAATTCGAAGTCCTCGAATCCGATACGTTCTGGCTTTCGGAAACTCCTGAAGTTCGTTCTACTCACTGGGGCAACAAGATCGTTCGAATTTGTACTTGGGCTCATTTCCGAAACAAAGCCAGCGACCGCTCGTTCTACGTTTTCAATGCCCATTTCGATCACAAATCCCAAGAATCTCGCGAACAAAGCGCATTGCTCATAGCCCAACGAATTGCCGAGAGATCTACGAAAGGCGATCCCTACATTCTGATGGGCGACTTCAATGCTGGAGAAAAAACTCAAACCATTCTCAGCTTGATCGGCGAATCCGACCCTATAGGTCCACATTCCACCGAAGCGCCATTAATCGATACCTTCAGAGCACTTCACCCTATAGCCGAAGCAACCGGGACTTTCGGAGCGTGGACCGGAAAGACCGACGGATCCAAAATCGATTACATCTTCGCAGGTCCATCCTCTGAAGTCATGGAAGCGGAAATCCTCCATGACAATTCAGACGGACGCTACCCTTCGGATCATTTTCCAGTGACCGCCAAGCTACGTTTCAAAAACTAGCTCTTCTGGCCTTCCTAATAGCGGATGGAGCTATTTTACCTTGACCGGCTTTAGTTTCCAAATCTGGTCAGCGTATTCGCTAATCGTACGATCCGAAGAGAATTTGCCGACACGAGCGGTGTTAAGAATAGCCATACGGGCCCAACGGCGTTTGTCGCGAAATGCCTCGTCGACGCGTTCCTGGCATTCGCAGTACTCCTTGAAATCCGCCAATGCTTTGTACGGATCACCACCCTCAAGCAGGCTATCGCGAATCGGCTTCAAAACACCCGGTTCACCCGCAGCGAAGTAATCCGATCCTATCCAGTCGACAATCGCCTTCAAGTTTTCGTCGCCATGGTAGTAATCCCATGGGCGGTAACCCTTTTCGTCAATTTCGGCCACTTCGTCCACATCCAATCCGAAGATGAAGATATTGTCATCTCCAACCTCTTCTTTAATCTCAATATTGGCGCCGTCGAGCGTGCCAATGGTAAGAGCGCCATTTAGGGCAAGCTTCATATTGCCCGTGCCGGACGCTTCCTTGCCGGCGGTCGAGATTTGTTCCGAAAGATCAGCCGCAGGAATAATCCGGGCAGCCAGCGAAACACGGTAGTTCGGGAGAAAAGCGACCTTGAGCTTTCCCTCAATCCGTTCGTCATTGTTGATGACTTCGCCTACGGCGTTGATCGCCTTTATAATTGTCTTAGCGAGATAGTATCCAGGAGCTGCTTTCGCCCCGAAGATGAATACGCGGGGAACGAAATCCAGACCGGGATTGCGCAACAATTTGCGATAGAGATGTAAGATGTGCAGTAATGTTAGATGCTGACGCTTATACTCGTGTAAACGCTTGATTTGAACATCGAACATCGCGCTTGGATCAACCTCTACGCCACAATCGTTTTTGATGATTTCAGCAAGAGCGACCTTGTTTGCGTATTTGATATCCATATACGCATCCTGAAATTCATGGTCATCAGCATAAGCCTCCAGCCCATGCAGATCATCAAGGTTTTTCGTCCAGCTATTGCCAATCTTAGATGTGATCAGCGAACACAAGTCACGGTTGCAAGCCACCAACCAGCGGCGTGGCGTAATGCCGTTGGTCATATTAGTGAACTTCCCCGGATAAAGCGCGTGGAAAGTCGAAAAGAGACGAGCCTTTATCAATTGCGAATGGATTGCTGCAACGCCATTTACAGTGTGACTCGCTACCACTGCAAGATTTGCCATGCGCACCATTTTGGGGTGATTCTCCTCGATAATCGAGACATTGCGCTTCATGGCGTCGTCGCCAGGCCACTTAGCCTCGACAGTATCCATAAGCTGGTTATTGATACCGTAAATAATATTTAAATGACGCGGTAGAACTTTTTCGAAAAGCGGCACGCTCCAACGTTCCAATGCCTCCGGCAGGAGAGTGTGGTTCGTGTAGGCAAAGGTCTTGGTCACCAATTTCCATGCGTAATTCCAATCGAGACGCTCTTCGTCCACCAGAATACGCATCAATTCCACCACAGCGATCGCTGGGTGCGTATCGTTGAGCTGGATAGCAACTTGATCGGGGAATTCGTCCCAATCATCGTGCGTCATGCGGAAGCGACGAATGATATCGTGCAAGGAACAAGTTACGAAAAAGTATTGCTGAACAAGGCGAAGCTCCTTGCCGTTCTCCGTTCGATCGTTCGGGTAAAGCACCTTGGAAATCGTTTCGCCAATCGCCTTCTCGCGAACCGCTTCGACGTAATCGCCCTTGTTAAATTCATCTAAGTCGAAATCCTCGGAAGAACGCGACGACCACAATCGCAGAAAATTCACCGTCTTCGTATCATAGCCAGCGATCGGAATATCGTAAGGCACCCCTTCGATCGTCTTTCCGCCGACCCACTCTTCGCGGCAATCTCCATTGCTATCGAAAACCTGCTCTACGTGACCATACACCGTGATGTGCTGAGTGTATTCCGGACGAACAATCTCCCAGGGAGTTCCGAATTTCTTCCAACTATCGGGATGCTCTATCTGGTGTCCATTAACGAACTCCTGTTTGAACAGTCCGAATTCGTAGTAAATCCCGTAACCAATTGCCGGCAAATCCAAGGTCGCGAGCGAATCGAGGAAACAGGCCGCTAAACGACCTAAACCGCCATTGCCCAAACCCATATCCAATTCTTCTTCTACAATCTCATCCCAATCGAGTCCCAATGCCTCGATCGCAGCTCGAGATTCGTCGTACAATCCAGCATTGTGCATGTTGTTGACCAACATTCGTCCCATTAAATACTCGAGAGACAGGTAGTAAACCCGACGGGTACGCGTCTTGAAATGGGTCGCTTGAGTCTCGATCATGTTGGTAACCATTCGATCGCGTACTGCAAGGGAGATGCACGTCCACCAATCGCGCGAAGTAGCGATCGACGGATCATGAGCCAAAGTCAGTCTTAGATGCTCTAAAATCGACTCCTTCATAGGCTTTGGCTCCCCGGCGTTCTTCATCTTTTTCCTAGTCTGCTTAGTGGCGGTTTTTTTCCTAGCAACGGTACTCATTGAAAATCAGTTAGTGTTTGATCAAGACACAGCGGATAAAGATCCGCTCGCGAGATACAAGTCTTTCCTCACGTGAGCACTAAGCTCATATCAGGCCAATTTCCGTTTTGATTAATTTCGATCAGATATATTTTTCTACAGATCGAACTTATTCATCCAGCTAGCCCTTATGAAAGCGGCGGTTTAGCTCGCTCTTGGCAATTTCTATGAACGTCGGTCGGCCATTGGGATCCGCAAGCGGGTTATTCGTCTCAAAAAGACGATCAAGTAATTCACCGAGTTCAGCTGCGCTGGGGGTAGAAGCCCCTCGGACGATCTTGTTCACCGCGTGCTTAGCCAGTAATTCCTGAGTCGGCCCCGTTTTCTTGTCGCTGATGCTGCCATTTCGCAAAAGATCGACCCAGTCTCCAAGATAAGCTTCAGCTTCGTTCTCGGGCAACCAACTAGGCACGGCCTCAATTCGAAAGAAATTTCGCCCGAATGGAGCCACTTCTAATCCATAGGCTTCAAGCAATTCTGCGTTATCGGTCAACATCGCTGATGACACCGGATCGAATTCGACCGGAACCGGAAGGAGAAGCTTTTGGCTTTCAACAGTCCGATCTTTGTAAGAAGCGAGCAAGCGGGCGTACCAAACGCGCCTTCGAGCTGCCTTATAATCCAATACCACTACTCCCGAATCCGTATCGTAAAGCGCGTAATCATCTTGCGCCCAACCAATAAAGTGCCAATCGCGATCGACCACTTCGACAATTTCATCATTCGACTTTTCTCTAATTTCCGGAACGATCTCACTGATCTCAGTCGAAACCGGTTCGACCATCGCCTTTGGCTTTGCAGGCGTCTCCACTTCCTTTTCTGCAGACGATTCGACCCGCACGCTCGCGAGTATCGGCGTCCGCTTGGATCGGACGACATTTTCAGAGTCAATTTCGATACCAAGCCTTGCCGATTTCTCAATCGGCGCAGTTCTCATAATCGGCGTTGCCACGATCTCCACTGACTTTTGCAGCGCTTCTAAAATCGCTCTTACCGCAAATCCTCGAACCGATGACTCATTTCGAAATCGAATTTCACGCTTCGCCGGATGCACATTGACATCCACATCCTTCGGGGACAAATCGAGAAACAAAAACGCGACCGGATATCGACCTTTAGGGATATGTCCATAATACGATTCGATGAGCGCGTATCCAAGCGTTCGATTCTCGACTGGGCGATTATTCACGAAAATAAGCATTTCGTGACGACTCGATCGCGAATGCCCTGGAGCGCCGATTAAACCGCTCAAACGCATCCCCTTTCCCTTGGCATCGACTTCGATCAGTTTCCCAGCAACCGATTTGCCGAAAATCTCCATAACGCGGTCTCGCAAACGAGCGCAAGCTGGCGTGCGAAACAGCGTTCGCCCGTCATCGATAAGCGTAAAAGACACTTCGGGATGGGCTAGCGCATAAAGACGAGCGTAGTGTACGATATGAGCTGATTCCGTGGCGACCGTTTTTAAGAATTTTCGCCGAGCTGGAACCGTATTGAATAGTTGCGAAATCGTCATCCGCGTACCCGGCGGCATTCCGCATTCCCGGTGATGAACCACTTTCCCTCCATTAATCAGAATGTCGGTACCGGATTCAGATTCAGTCTCGCGAGTTTGTAACTGAAAGCGGGATACAGATGCGATCGAAGGTAGAGCCTCGCCCCGAAAGCCCATAGAGGTCAGCTTGTTCAAGTCATTCGCATCCTTTATCTTGCTCGTCGCATGTCGTTGCAAAGAAAGCGACGCATCTTCCTCGCTCATACCGCAACCGTTGTCTTCGATTCGGATAAAACTCGTACCGCCTTTTTTGAACTCTATTTCGATCGCGGTCGATCCTGCATCCAGGCTGTTTTCGACCAGCTCTTTAACAATCGAAGCCGGACGCTCTATTACTTCGCCCGCAGCAATCTGATTCGCAACCTGATCCGAAAGTACGGAAATCTTAGCCATTCAATACGTCGAATTCTAGGTTTCAATTCTCAACCCCAATCCTGGAGTTAAGCCGAATAAGCTTTCTTCCACCGCCCTAATTGCTTTTTAATTTGCTTAGGCCCCGGCATACCAACGCCTTCGCGAGCCTTCATAGCCCGCTGAAGATCGAACACAACCCTCCAGTCGCCAGCGAGCTTGCGATGAATCTCTTTGGCATCGGCTTGAGGCACCTCGTTCAGGGGGACATTCAGAGTTTCCGCCTTGGCCACCATTGCTCCAACTATGTGATGAGCATCCCGAAACGCAACGCCTTCATTAACAAGCCAATCAGCTAAGTCCGTTGCCAATAGCCCCGCATCGGAAACCGCATTCGAGCAATTCTCAGCCCTAAAACTCATTCCGCTAATAGTCCCCGATAAAACCTGCAGGCACACGGATAGCTGATCAAAGCTGTCGAAAACCTGCACCTTATCTTCTTGCAAGTCGCGATTATAAGTAAGCGGCAGGCCTTTGATCATTGTATAGAGACTTTGGAGACTTCCAATAATGCGTCCCGATTTCCCGCGCAACAATTCCAGTGAGTCTGGATTTTTCTTCTGCGGCATCAAACTCGATCCCGTGCAAAACGCATCGGGTAATTCGACATATCCGAACTCAGAGCTATTCCATAGTATAGCATCCTCCGCCACTCTTGAAAAGTGTACAGCGCACACGCCGCAGGCATGACCGAAGTCCAAAAACAAATCCCGATCCGCAACCGCATCCATACTATTAGTCGTCAGCCGCGCTTTACCGCGTTTGTCGACAAACCCGAGTTGTATTGCGGCGAACTCCCGATCGATCGGCAAAGTCGTACCCGCGATTGCGCCAGAGCCCAGGGGACACCAATTTGCGTCGTCAAGCAACTTTTCGAAACGTTTAATATCTCGACTGAACATCTCAACGTATGCCAACAAATGGTGCGCAACCGAAACGGGCTGAGCCCGTTGCAAATGCGTATATCCAGGAATCAACACTGCCTGATTTAATTCAGCAACTGAAAGAATCGATCCCAGTAATTCCTTCAACAAACCCACGGTAACTTCGCAGGCATGTTTGAAAAATAGCCGAGAGTCCGTTGCCACTTGGTCGTTACGGCTACGAGCAGTATGCATCTTAGCAGCTTCCGGCACGATTTTCGTCAGCGCTTGCTCGATGTTCATGTGAACATCTTCGAAAGCAGGATCCCATTTCAGCTTTCCATCCTCGATTTGCTTTTCGACGACATCGAGACCCTTATGAATTGCTTTCAATTCACGACGAGTGAGCAGACCGACGTGCTGCAGCATTGCGGTATGAGCCCGATTCACTGCAATATCGAACGGAGCGAGCCGATTATCAAATGAAACCGATTCGCTGAAATTGAGCATCAATTCAGCTGGTCCTTTCGAAAAACGTCCGCCCCAGGTAGCCTGTGATTTTTTAGCCATGCCCAGAGATGCTCCGAATGCCTTTGCCTAAGGCAATACAATACTGCCTTCCCAGGGATTATGATTCCAGCCGATTATCCACGCCCGAAGGCGAAGGTTACCCATTCGATTCCCGCATGCGAGCAAGCATCCATCACTTTCACCACCATCTCATGACGGGTAGTATCAACTGGAGCGATCGTGATTCTGGCCTCTACCTGGTTCGACTCGCTGGCTTCCCGAAACCGGTTGAGCATTGTTTCCAGCTGGTAATACCGCGGCAGATCTGGGGAGTCGTATGCGTAATCATTCACTAGAGCCTGACCATCGGCCATTATACGGACGATTTGCTCGTCTGGCATTTCGATCGGGGCATCTTGCTGAACCCGACCCGGCAATGAAAAACTGATGTCGACCTCTTGCTTTTGAATAGTCGCACTAACCATAAAATAGAAAAGCAACAGGAAAACCACGTCGATCATCGGAGCGATTGGCAATTCAACGTATCCGAATCGGACTTTACCACGCTTCCCGCCCTTTTTGCTCTTCCCTCTCATTCGCCTTGCAAGGTTCCGTAAAGGTAATCGCTGATACCCGCCTCAGTAGCTGCAGCCATCGCTTTCTTGACGTCCGAAAAAGCCGTTCCTCGATCTGCTCGAATCCTCAGCTTCATTTTGGGATAACCATCGTGCATGCTCTTCAAGCGAGAGTCTAGTTTTGCAGCGACCACTAATTCGCCACCGAGGTAGTAGGTCCCGTCTTTTTGGATCGAAAGCATCACGCGATTCGATAAATCTTTCGGTGTTTCGCCAGACGTCGACTCAGGTAATTCCAATTTCACTCGATGCCCAGCTTGAGACATCGAACTAACCGTCATGAAAAACACCAACAACAGAAACACCATGTCGATCATCGGAGCCATGGGAACGCTTGAAGCCTCGCGGCACCTAAGTGGAAGTTTGGATTGCTTGGATTTCACCAGGGAAGAGGGTTTCCTTGATTATCGATAAAGCGTCCGGAATCCGAAGGTGTCAACGCTCCGATTGACCGCCGCATTTTGAAGACTGATTCGTTGACCTGTAAAGTCGCAGCGGTGCCACCCATATCCGTCGCTACCCAACCCGGACTCATAGACACGACGCATTGCGAAGATTCTTTCACAATCACCGCCAAACGTGTAGCCAGCATATTCAACGCCGCTTTGCTCATCGAATAGGAATCCGCATCGATGATTCCTTCACCCCCAAAATCCAGAGACCCGAGCCGAGAAGACAACTGAACAATTTTTCCATTGGGCGATAAAGACGGAATCAACGACTGAGCGAGCATAGCCGCACCAATAACATTTATATCAAACGTATCCACAAAACTTTGACGTGTCCATTCGCCAAATGATTCCTTTAGCAAAACACCGGCATTCGAAACGAGAATATCCAACTGAATATCGCTCTTTTCGAGCGTCAAACGCAACACTTTGAGATCCTCGTCCGAGTTCATATCCAATTTCTCGACCGATAGATTCGGAAACTTATCCGTCAACAAAATTAACGCTTTCGCTTCGTCCGGTCGCTTGCATGTAGCGATCACTTCAATTCCCTCCTCCGCATACTGCCGCACAAATTCCAATCCTATGCCGCGATTGGCTCCCGTAATCAAAACGACTCCCATTCATCGATTAGATAGAACTCCTAGGAAAAGTTAAGCTTGGAAATCGAATTTCTCGCAGAATCGCTTCACATCGATAATTCAAATGCACCATTAGCGACTGCTTCTCCATTCAAGATAATCGCAATACCGTGAGCTCCCGGGTAATACTTTCGCGTGGATATTGGCCTGAATGGATGCGAACGCATAACGTGTTTTTCGCGCGACGGAAAATCTGACTCGGAAATTTTAAAGATCGTTCGCGAGAGTCGGCCATTACTTTTCATAAAATCGATACCGTATTCGATTCGCAGTTTCCCTATTCGATTCTTTGGAGTCTTCAGCTGAAATGAAAACACCAACGAATCCCCCCAATTGACCGATTCGCCTACAACAAGATTGCTAAGCGTAATATGCCTTGGTGACTCATAGCCAAATAAGCCCAGAACCTCCGCATCGCCTCGTTTCAGAAGCGTACGACAAGCATGTTTGACCAATCGATCGGTTTCGCGACTTGTCCCCAGCCATGAACGGGCAATCTCAATCACGACATCCCGATTGTCTTTTGAAATATCATTGAGGTTATTCGCAACGCTACGACGAACGTACTCGTTCTCGTCTTCCTTTAGTTTCTCGAGGATCGGCAGAACTGCACTTGGATCTTCTTTAAAGACTGGCAATACCATCGCCCATGGCAAACGTGACCGGCAACCCTCAGTCGCCAAACGTCGAACATGTTCGTTCTTCGAAGTCGCCCATCGATTCATCTGGGCCATCATCCACTTCGGGTAGCGAACGATAAATGGACGAACGGCAAACTCTCCGCTAAAGCGTTTGGTCAAAACCTCCAGGGCGACTACCGAAAGATCGTATTCATCCATACCATACTTCTCCACGAAATCCGGAAAAACATGTATTGAAATCCCTCAAATCGCGGAGCGATCTTTAGTAGAATCCCTAGGGATTTTTTATAGTTTCCAGGCAAAAATCGATAAAGTGCCTCAGTAATTCGGCCCATTCGCCCTTTCAGCTCCAACGAATCCCACGAGTCGCTGAAAACGCATTGCACAAACGCAGACGAATCGAACTTGGGCCAGACCAAAACGATTTCATACCCGAGTCCTTCGACTAACTCACGCGTATAGAGATCTTTTAGAGGCTCGGCCATAATTCCATTATTGAGTCATGGGCGGGCGGATAAGCTGCGTAGGTAGATAGCCATCGGGAGTCGCGGGCTTAAACTGGTCCTTCGGCTCGTAGTTTTCAGGATCGAACAAAGGCCAATCGTCCGTCCTGAATGGCGATGCTGGGATACCTTCTTTATTGTAGAGCAAATTCCGATGAGAAGGATTCATTGCCCAGGCGTAACGGACCGATAAAGGCTTCTTAATTCCCTTTGCGGAAACGATAATCGAATCGCCCCGAATGGTCGCATCAGCCCATACGAAATCTCGATCATCCCCCGCGATTGCAAAGCCATTCAATGGCCCTTCCTTGCCGGGCATCAATCCACTACCGATCGAGTCGAATTCCAAAATCATGCGATTGCCTTCGATTCGGTGAGATCGATAAAACGGTCCATAATCGACGATCACCTTCCCATAGGTTTGCTTCAAAGCCAAATAGGCTAAACGCAATCCCGCTGGCTTCTTATCTTTCGGGTGTAGCAAAATCTCGTCTCCGGTGTCTACTGAAACGGCGACTCCCGTATTTGGCGTTTCGCAAGCAACGCGACGCATCATATCGCGACTCACTGCCCATGCCGCGTCAGCTTCAACAGGTTCGGTTTGCCTGGGATGCCAACTTGGCAATTGCACAAAGTAGAAAGGAAAATCATTCGCTACGCTCCCCTTCGACTGCTCGTGCCAAGAGGAACGATAGTATTCGATGAGCAGCGGCAACTGATTCACGTAATTCGCTGCCTGGGCGACATCCTTAGCATTGCGCTCCCCTTGATACCAAATGGCTCCTCGAATTCCGTATGGCCGCACTGGGTGAATCATTCCATTGAAAATATTGCCCGGGTACTGATGACCCCAATTGCTGGGCGTACGCAGCTTCGGTTCGCCTCGTCTCTTTCCCGATTTCCAAAGGGCCATCGAGCGCTCGAGTTGAGCTTTGGCTTTCTCCAAATCATAGCTCGCCGATTCCATATCCATTTTTTCTATTGTCGATCGCGTCCGAGGATCATCCATCTGAACCTCCTTCGGCATCCAACCCTCGATCGGCGTTCCCGCGTATGGTTGAATAATAATTCCAATTGGAATCCCTAGCTCCTCGCGCAGTTTTCGGGCAAAATAGAATGAAACCGCCGAACAGGCTTCAGCCGATATAGGCGTGCACTGCTTCCATTCACCGACGCTGTCATTTTGAGGATCGAAATTGTGACTACGTTCCGAGCGAAAGATACGGAGGTCAGAGTCATTGGCGGAATCGCCGTCCTGCTTCCCTTCGAATGTCGCTCCAAGCCTCCACCCCATATTAGACTGCCCCGCGCATAGCCAAACTTCCCCGACCATCACATCCGATATATCGATTCGGTTTTTGCCTTCGATGTTCAACTCATAAGGGCCGCCATATGAAGGCGTCGCGAGAAAAGCGGTCCATTTGCCATCCTCGCCAGCGATACCGGTCGCTGCTTCACCCCAGCTTCCGGTAACCCGCACGATTTCTCTCGGTTCTGCCCAGCCCCAAATGGGAGCGTCGATTTTCTGCTGTAAAATCATGCGATCTCCGATCACCGAAGGAAGGCTCACCTCTGCGAAAACGTTCGCCCCGACAAACAATGAAGCAACGACAAAGACCCCATGTATGAATCGTCTGTTATTCCTCATTGTTCTAAGTTCCTCCAATGACGGTTAACATTTCATCCTTCATTTGCTGACGACCAGCAAGATAACCGAATGTCGGTCTTCGGACATCAAATGTCTTCAACGGAAACGGATCGTCCTTGAAATAATGGATACATCCGCCTGTCTCTTTCATCATCGCTACACCCGCTGCGACATCCCACACGTTCACTCGATGCGCGATCACCCCATCGGTCCAACCGACAACTGTATAAGCCAATTGAATGGCGCTACTTCCAAAATTTCGGATCTTAAACTTCTGCTGTAACGCACAATCATCTTTCAAGCTTCGTTCAAGACCGCAGTGCTGGGCGCCAACGATACTATGCCTATCCGGTTTCTCATTGCGGAAACTCACTTCTCTATCGCCAACCCAAACTCCATATCCTTTTCCGCCATGGATGATCTTGCGACTCATTTGGTCGTACAAAAAGCCGTAAACCGGAACCCCGCCTTTCAAAAGGGCTACCGAAATGGAACAGGCCGGTATCCCTCGAGCGAAATTATTCGTACCGTCAATAGGATCGACTAACCAAGCGAATTCCGAATCGATATCAATGACGCCCCCCTCCGAATCGAGCTCCTCGCTCAAAAACAAATCCTCGGGAAAACGCTCAGACAAATCAGCCTCAAATGCCTTCGACAGGGCCAAATCAGCCTCCGTCACCCGCGATCCGTCATACTTCCACTGACTCGTAACGCGCCCGAAAGATTCTTCGAAAAAGACAATATGCCTCTCTACCATTGAATGCCCGAGGGCGACTCGATCCTTCAGATTATCGTCCATATCAAAAAACTACTTATCAAAATGAAAAATTGCGGAAATTTTCCGATGAAAACCGTTCTCTGCGACTCCTCAGCCCCGCAAGGCCCAGATAGCCTCGCACTTGTTGCGTAAAGCGCCAAACGCTTTCGGGGTAATCGCCTGTTTGGGATCGTCGCCTAATCCTTTCGATGGATCGATATTCGCTTCGATGCAGAGTCCATCCGAACCATATGCGATTGCAGCCATTGAACACGCTTCAACATACATCGCCTTGCCGACGGAATGCGAGGGATCGACGACCACTGGAGCCCATGTCTTTTCCTTTAGCAATGGAGTGATGGATTCATCCGGATGACTTCGATAGCCTTCCAAGGTCGGCAACGTTCCGCGCGGACAAAGCATAACATTCGGATTTCCGAAATTCACGATGTACTCAGCCGCCGAAATAAATTCGTTAATCGGACCGATGTGACGCCCTCGCTTCAGCAATACGACAGTATCCTTGCCCGCAATCGATTGTCCAACCTGCCTCAGTAATGAATAGTTCAAAGCGTTTCGCGTTCCTATTTGCAACATGTTCACTCCCGCCTCCAACGCCAGCTTTAGTTGGCCTTCGTCCATGACTTCAGTGTTAACAGGCAATCCCGTTCGGCTCGCGCCCTCCATCAATATCTCCAGAGCCTTATCGTCTCCCTGATAGGAATAAGGATTCGTTCGCGGCTTCCAAACGCCTCCTCGTAGTGCATGCACGCCCACTTCCTTCAACGCTTCTGCCGTTTCGTAAAACAGATTTGGGTTTTTCGGGTCAATCGTGCACGGCCCGGCAATAGTGAGGAGATTCTTGCCAAGTTCGATCCCACCGAAAATCGTCTTGTGGTTTTTTAGTTCGGATCGCGCATCGAGCAATTTATGGGGCGACTGAATCGTATCCACGCGATCGATATAGTCCAACCCTTCAATTCGATTAATCAATAACTCATGTCGCTCGTCGCCCAGAATTGCATAGATGTTCTGAACGGCTCCTTCGATCACCTGAATTCGGCATCCGAAATCACCAAGAATCCGGGTAAGCTCTTCCAGCTGTTCATCTGTAAGCTTCGGCCCTTTGGGAATAATCATGGTTCGACATGCTAATCATCGATCATCGAACCACAACCTTTTAGAAAAGGAAATCCAATCTGTCATCGTTCGCAAAACCTCATAGCTCCAAATCATCAAAATGAGCTTAGAGGCTGTTAAATAAGTCGATTATCCCCAGGGGGGGAGCGCACCTTGCCGTGCCCCTACGTTGAAACGTTTAGGATACGGACTTATTTAACAGTCTCTTAGAGAAATTGATTCCCACTGAGCACACTGATGAACACTGATATCATTGAATAATGCCTAGTCGTCAGTGTCCATCAGCGTCCATCAGCGTGCTCAGTGACTAAAAAACCCAATCCTGCAGTTTTCCGGGCATCATTTTTTGAAACTAGAAATCGATATTCGTTTCGTTCGCTGTAATTTGCTCTGGTGCTTGACGTTCGCGCATTACGCTCAATTGACCATCCAGTCGTATCATAATCTCCGGCGACTCCGGAAAGGAATTATAGTTCTTAGCCGACATGGAAGAACAATACGCCCCCGTTCCGCCTATGCCAAACAGATCGCCAATTTTCCCTTCAGACAACGTTCGCGGCGCTAGTCCTTCTGGATCGCCGGGTGCTGGCGTTAAGATATCTCCCGATTCGCAACAATGCCCTGTTACGATATAATCCTTATCCGCACGAGTTTCTCCATTTTGCGGAAACACGACCATTGGGTGCTGGGCTCCGTACATGGATGGGCGGGTGTTCTCGGTCATGCCGGAATCGAGCTTGATAAAATCGTATCCAGATTCTCCAGTCGAAGTCATATCCTGGATCGTAGCCAAAATAGCGCAGCAATTCGCGACTAGATAGGTTCCAGGCTCCACCTCCAAGCGAATCTCGCGACCCGTCTCAGTTGCAAAGGCTTCGAATTCCATCTTCATCGATTCGCCGATTTCCTGTAGATCCGTCGTTGTCTCATTTTCCATGCGACCAACCTTGTAGCCACCCCCCAAATTCAATGTTCGAGCACCTTCGAATTGCCTCACGAGATTTAGGCTAAGCGATACCGCCTTCAGCCAAATCTCCGGATCGCTTCCACTGCCGATGTGCGTATGGATACGAAATACAGTCAGACCGTATTCCTCTACGATTCCCTTAACTTCATCCGCATCCTTGTACCAAATCCCAAAACTCGACCCAGGTCCTCCAACATTCGTCCGCTGGGTCCCACCTGACCCCAAGCCCGGATTGAAACGTAATCCAACTTCCTTGCCGCCGAACAACTTTCCGTAGCGCTCAAGCTGATACAACGAGCAGGCATTGACGCTCATGCCTTGTTCCACCAAAGCAATGAGAGCCGCATCGTCTGGAAATTCCTGAGTGCTTAAGGAAATATCGGACGCTGGAATCCCCGCAGCCACCGCGCGACTTGCCTCATATATCGAGCTTGCGTCGATCTTCAAGCCCATCGAACTGAAAAGGCGAAGAATATTGGCATTCGGACAGGCCTTCATTGCATAGCGGGCCGTCAATCCAAAGGCGTTTGGAAAAGCCAAAACGTGATTCGCCGTATCGCGCAGAGTGGCCTCGTCGTAAACGTAGCAAGGAGCTCCAAAAGCGTCCCGAATACGGAATGCAGTTTCAGAATTTAGAAAGGGAATGGTTTGCATGGAAAATAATTCGATTGAATTGAACGTCTTATAGACGAGGCCCGTAGTTGCCTCGAATCGATCGGAAAGGAATTCCTGAAATGGATTAAGGCATCCACGGATATTTTGAAAAATCCGGTTTTCGTTTTTCCAAAAAGGACTGTTTCCCTTCCGTCCCTTCTTCGGTCATGTAATACAAATAGGTCGCATTGCCCGCCAATTCTTGAATCCCTGCCTGACCGTCTAGGTCCGCATTGAAAGCTGATTTGAGGCAGCGAATTGCAATCGGACTTTTTTCCAGGACCTCTGACGCCCACTGGATTCCTTCGCTCTCGAGCTCTTCAACTGGTACGACTTTGTTTACCAATCCCATATCCAGCGCTTCCGCGGCATTGTATTGCCGACAGAGATACCAAATTTCGCGGGCTTTTTTTTGTCCCACGATGCTTGCTAAATAGTTGGCCCCGAATCCTCCGTCGAAGCTTCCGACTTGGGGACCGGTTTGCCCGAAAATCGCATTATCCGCGGCGATACTCAAATCGCATATCACGTGAAGCACATGTCCGCCTCCTATTGCGTAACCCGATACCAAAGCGATCACGACCTTCGGTATGGATCGAATCAGCTTCTGCAAATCGAGGACATTAAGACGAGGCACGCCATCTTCGCCGACATAACCGCTATGCCCTCGCACACTCTGATCGCCTCCAGAACAAAAAGCATACTTGCCATCCGTATGTGGACCCGCCCCGGTTAATAGAATCGCTCCGATCGATTGATCCTCGCGGGCATCGCAAACCGCCTCGAACATTTCAAACACAGTCTGAGGCCGAAATGCATTCCGTTTCTCCGGTCTGTTGATCGTGATCTTGGCAATCCCGTTCCACTTCTCATAGAGAATATCTTGGTAATCCTTAACTCGCTTCCAGTCTGCTTGCGGCATGGGAAGGCAGTGTGCAAGTCGAAGAGCCTCGTGCAAGCCTGGGTTTTCAAGCTTTTTGAACTATTGGCTTAACCGACCTCTAGGTGCCGATTGACAAACGGCTGAAAGGCTTCGGGCAGCGGAGCTTCAAGATCAAGCTCTTCTTCCGTAATCGGGTGCGTAAAGGCTAATCGGGCGCTATGCAGCAATACTCTGTCTGGCACCGCAGGAAGCAGCGGCATTGTCCGATAGCCATACACGATATCGCCCAATATTGGATGCTTAAGACTTTTCATGTGAACACGTATTTGATGCGTCCTCCCTGAATGAATACGGCAACGCAACAAAGCGTAACCGCCTACGTAAAGGTGCTCAACACGCCAGTCAGTATGGGCTTCGCGACCATATCCCTCTTGGCAAATACGCATCTTGTGGCGATGCATCGGGTTCCGCTCAATCGGTTTGCGAATGCTGCCACTCTTCAATTCCGGGTGACCTGCGACCAAGGCGGCGTATTCTTTGATCAACGTTCTGGTTTGAAATAGTTCGCTTAAACCGCGATGAGCCACGTCGGTCTTCGCAGCCATGATCAAACCGCTTGTGTCTCGGTCTAACCGGTGCGCGATCCCAGGACGCTCGACTCCGCCAATCCCGCTCAAATGATCTCGGCAGTGAAACAGTAACCCGTGGGCGAGCGTCGTTTCCGGAGCCCCGGCTCCCGGATGCGTGATCAAGCCTGAAGGTTTATCGATTACCAGCAAATGCTCGTCCTCGAAAATGATGCTCAGGTTCAAGTCGACAGGCGTCATATCGCACTTCTCTACCTTCGGCATGCTGAATGTGACTACGTCTCCAGGGGATAATTTCCGATTTTTGACGATCACCTCACCGCTAATGTGCACGAGCTCCGCTTCGAATGCCCGCTCGAAATCCGACCGGCTATGCTCGCTAAAAGCCCCGGAGAGTAGCTTATCAGCCCGCGTTTTCCGAGTCCCTTCAGGAACAATGTACTCTTTGATTTCCGTTTCCAAAATTAGATGGTCAGTAGCGAATCTATCTCCGCCATACGTTTACGTTTCAGCGCCTCGTCCATACGAGCGTGCCGAAATCCATTTTTTGCGATTTCCGCAAGTTCGTCACTAGAAAAGTCCAGTCGCTGTGACAAAGCGAGATATTCATCGCTTAGCGTATTCGAAAAGCAAAGCGGGTCATCCGTATTGATCGTGCAAATGACACCTAAGTCGTGGAGCGAGCGAATTGGGTGAACTTCCAAACTCGAAACGACTTGAAGCTTCTCGTTGCTGATCGGGCACATATCCAAAACTACCCCTTGGTCCCGCAAGCGATTTACCAAATCCTGATCCTCAATTGCTCGAACGCCATGCTGAATACGGGTCACTTCAAGTTTATCCAATACTTCGGTCACGCTTTCGGGACCGCCAAATTCGCCCGCGTGCGCTTTTAGGATTTTACCAGCTTCGCCACAACGATGCCACAGGGTCGGTGCCCAGGCTTCCAGTTCAAGCCATTCTTGTCCGTGGAGATCAATCCCGTCCAAGTCGTCCCATTTGTGAAGCTCTTCGATGACCGGGCCCATAACCTCGGAATAGCTATCGCGCGTTAGCCCGCCAATTACCTTCACCTCTAATCCTTCAGGGGCTGCTGACTTGATTGCATGAATTAATTCATGACCATCGGCTCCGATGAACTCGATCATGGGCAGATGCAGGCTCGCTTCGATGTAACTCACATTCTGCTCTGCCAAACCGGCGAAAATACGCTTGCAGGCTTGGTGATAGCGTTCCGGGCCAGTGTACCAAGCAACTGCATGATCTATCAGAAGCGTTTCGAATTCTACGAAATTCGGATACCGATAACCCGACGCGCGAAAAAACGGCTTCTCTGGAAATCTATCTGAATCCAGCTCATGCAACAACTCATACGGGAGAGCGCCTTCTATATGAAGATGCGTTTCCGTTTTCGGAATCGCCTGGATCCGACTCTCCAACGAGTCATTTGCCAAGGGGGGAGCGTTCCATTCCATAGCCTACCCCCGCTTCTGGAGCAAATTGTCCGGATTCAGCGACTGCAGGTCTTCCCTCACGAAGAGTCCGTCTTTTCGTATCAATTCGCCATCGAACCAAATCTCGCCGCCGCCATATTCAGGCCTCTGAATGCAAACCATGTCCCAGTGGACTTGCGATTTATTGCCGTTGTCCGCATCTTCGTATGCCTGACCAGGTGTGAAATGAAACGATCCGGCAATTTTCTCGTCAAAGAGAATGTCCCGCATCGGTTCGTGAATGTGCGGGTTAAACCCAATCGCGAATTCGCCAATATAACGGGCCCCAATGTCGGAATCGAGGATCTCGTTCAGCCGCATCGTATTGTTCGACGTCGCCTTTACGATCTTACCTTCGCTGAACTCCAGACGAATATCATCGAAGGAAACTCCTTGGTAAACCGTTGGAGCATTATACTGAATGACTCCCTCGACGCTTTCCCGAGTGGGGCATGAAAATACTTCGCCATCAGGAATGTTATGTTCGCCAACGCAAGGAATCGCATTGATATTCTCGATCGAGAACCTCAAATCAGTCCCATTACCCTTTATCTCGACGCGATCGGCATTCCGCATCAGTTCGCCCAAGCGATCACTGCCTTCCTTCATAAGCGAGTAGTCCAAGTTGCATACTTTAAAATAGAAGTCCTCGAAAGCTTCAGTGCTCATCATCGCTTGTTGAGCCATCGAGGGCGTTGGCCAGCGAAGAACCACCCATTTCGTCTTATTTACCCGCCAATCGAGTACCGGTTTCATTACCTCAGAGACCATTTGAACTTGCTCGGAAGCGACATCCGAAGCCTCGAAAATATTCATCGATCCGCGCAAAGCGATATACGCGTCCATCGACTTCATGCGCTGCAGTTCAATTGCGCCGTGAATCCTCATTTGATCCTCCGTCGCTTCGAGAGCCATCTCTCGCGACACTCGAGCGTGGTTAAGGTTTACATACGGAATCGCTCCACGTTCCCGCGTGGCTCTCAATAATTCAATGATCATCTCATCCGGTACGTCGAAAGCATCGATCAACACCTTTTCGCCTGGCTTAAGGCGAGTAGAGAATCCTGTCAGGTTTTGAGCTAGTTGCGTAAATCTAGGGTCGAGCATTGCATCGTTTGCATAGAAAAATTAATCCGAATGCAACCCTCAAGCCATTTCACTCAATCTGCTTGGCTGCTTCACGACGTTGACGCTCTTCCGGAAAGCAAATTTTGGATACGGCCGCTTCGAAATCCTTCACTCCTCTGAGGATTTTAATTTCCAGCCTCAGGTAATACAGCGGCAGCGGCAATTCCGTGTCTTCCGGAATGCGAACCGCGTCCTTTTCAGTGGTAACGATAAAATCTAATTTTGCCGAAGTCGCTTCATCGAAAATTTCCTTTAACTCATCCGCATCAAAGCGGTGATGGTCCAAGAATCGTTTCGTGTAGAGCAGGTTCGCCCCGAAGTCGCGCAAAAAACCCTCGAAGCTTTCCGGTACGGCAATTCCGCTAAACGCTCCGATTCGCTTTTCCAGCAATTCATCCAGAGACAGACGCCCTTCGCCGTTCACCTCTTGAAGGTATTGCGGCTTGTGGGCACATTCGATTACATCGACGCCAGGATTGTGCTTTTGAATCAATGCTTCCAACTCCGGATCCGGACTTCCATCGGATTTCGTTAGAAAAACATACGATGCCCGCTTCAGGTGCCGCACCGGTTCCCGTAGGATTCCACGTGGCATCAAATGCCGGTTTCCAAATGGGTTGCTCTTGTCCACGAGCAGTAAATTCAATCGCCCCTTCAAAGGCAGATACTGAAATCCATCGTCCAGCACCAAAGTATCGCAACCAAAGTGCTTTATGGCGTAAGTACCGCTCTTAACGCGGTCCTTGTCGACCAACACCACGACTCCTGGCAGATTTCGGGCCAGCATAAACGGCTCGTCTCCAGCAATTTCCGAATCGAGCAGAACACTCTCCCCATCACTCACTATTTTCGGTAGCGGCGGTTCTCCTCCCGTTACGAACGTTCTCCACACTCGTTGAAGCAATGTTTCCTTGATCGTATCCTTGCTCTTATAACCACGACTCAAAATAGCAACCCGCCGTCCGCGTTGATGAAGGGACCGAGCGAATTTTTCAACAACAGGCGTTTTTCCAGTCCCCCCGACTGTGAGGTTCCCCACAACGACAACCAAGCATCCCAGTGGCTGGTCCTTTAAAATCCGCTTCTTATAAAGAAAGAAGCGCAGTCCCGCGATAACGCCGAAGATCAACGACAGCACATAAAGGAAGATACCCAACGCGAACGCCCGCTTCCCCCGCCGCCGATCGAAAAAGACATCGACGGCGAACTCCGCTATTTGAGAAAGCCTTTTTTTGAATCGAGAAATCGCCATGCAAGTGTGCCACCCAAAACCCACGACACGAAAATATGCAAGCGAATCGCTATCATAAGACGAGTCCAAAAGAAACAAGTGCCTGTTCTGCTCCATTCCCATTTCAAGCGAGTCATGGTACAAAGCTTACAGGGGTCGCCAAGCTACCTTGATGTTCAAATTGTAAAATTGTACTTGCCAGAAGCCAATCCGTGCTTCATCGACCGAAATTTAGCGATTTGGAGAGACGTGTTCATAAAAATCCTCGTACCTGGCGAAATCCAGAGCCCCTCCCTACGCCCAAATAGCGACCATGAGCAAAACTGAAAATTCTTCCCCAGACCAACCAATGAAGTCCCTCGTCATCGCGGAAAAGCCCAGCGTTGCCCGCGATCTCTGTAAAGTACTCGGAGGAAAATTCGAGAAAATGGACGAATATTTCGAGAACGAGAACTACGTCGTCACTTCAGCTGTTGGTCACATCGTCGAGCTCTTCATGCCGGAAGACTACGACAAACGAGATGCTTTTTGGCGACTCGCCAACCTACCAATTCTCCCTTCCACCTTTAAGCTAAAGGCGATTGAGAGAACCAACACCAAGTACAAGGCGGTCAAAAAACTCATCAATCGTAAAGATGTAGAAGTCGTCATCAATGCTTGTGATGCCGGTCGCGAGGGAGAGTTGATTTTCAGCTATCTCTACAAACTTTCCAAATGCAAGAAGCCCGTGAAGCGTCTTTGGATGCTCTCGATGACCCCTGCCAGTATCAAAGGCGCATTCGAGAATATGCGTTCAGGCGAAGAGATGCAGAACCTAGCGGATGCCGCTCAATCGCGTTCAGAGGCTGATTGGCTCATTGGGATCAATTGTACACGTGGCGTGACCAAACGCCTCTACGGTTCGAGAGCCGGAAACGTAGCCGGAGTCGGTCGCGTCCAAACTCCGACATTGGCTATCGTGGTCCAAAGAGAACGTGAAATCGAACAATTCAAACCACGCGACTACTGGCGTATAGTCGTTGATTTCGAGATTTCCAATGGGGCTTATCAGGGTATATACCAAAAACCGAATTTCAAGAAATCCGACGACGAGCACGACCGAAAGGATCGTCTCTGGACCGAAGAGGAATCCAATATTATTATGGAGGCGCTCGCACGAAACAGCGAGGCCAACGTTTCCGAAGAAAAGAAAAAATCCACCCAAGCAGCAGCTCGTCTCTACGATCTGACCACGCTTCAAAGAGAAGCCAACAACCGCTTTGGATTCTCCGCCAGACGCACGCTCCAGATCGCTCAAGCGCTTTACGAAAAGCACAAGATGATCACCTATCCGCGTACAGACTCGAAAGCTTTGCCGGAAGACTATCCAATCACTTGCAAAGCAACGCTAGAAAACATCGAAGGGCGACTTGCTAGTTCCGCTCGAAAAGTGGTATCCAATGGTTGGATCAATCCATCCAATAAACGCGTTTTCAATAACAAGCAAATCTCGGATCACTTTGCAATCATCCCTACTCCCGAAAAAAGCAAAAAACTGAGCGAAGATGAAGAGAAAATCTTCGATATGATCGCTCGCCGCTTTATAGCGATCTTCTTTCCATCCGCTGAATTCGCCATCACCACTCGCATCAACGAAGTGGAGTCGCACGTTTTCAGAACCGAGGGTAAAGTACTCGTCGCTCCAGGTTGGATGGAAGTTTACGGAAAGTCTTCTTCACTCGCCCCAACAGAGGACACTCTACCGGCTTTATCGGAAGCGGATGGCGACCCGACTCGAAGCGCGATTGCCCACTCTGAATCGTTCCACGAAGAAACGCGTCCTCCAGCCCGCTACACGGAAGCAACGCTGCTTTCCGCAATGGAAAGCGCAGGCAAGTTCGTAGAAGACGACGAGCTTGCCGAAGCGATGAAGGATAGCGGTCTAGGTACGCCAGCAACACGAGCTACTATCATCGAGCGTCTCATAGCTGAACGCTATATGGAACGTGATCACCGTAATTTGGCCCCCACGCCAAAGGCGGAGAACCTATTGGATTTTCTTGCGGCAATCAAAGCTGAAGCGCTTACGAAACCCGCCCTCACGGGAGAATGGGAACATAAGCTTCACAAAATTGAAAACGGCGAACTCGACCGTAAAACCTTCATGAAGGAAATCGTCTCGATGACCTCGGATATCGTCGCGGGCATTCAAGGCTACGAAGAGACCGAAGACGATTTGGATCCGACCGATTTCGTTTCGCCCTACAGCGGAGAAGCTCTCTTCGAGTCACTTCGCTCATACCGAACCTTGGACAATTCATTCGCAGTCTACAAAATCATAGGCAACCGAAAGATATCCAAAGAAGAAATTGGCGAACTTCTAGAGAAAAAACGCGTTGGGCCTCTTGATGATTTTCGATCCAAAAACGGCAAGCACTACAGTGCGCATCTGTATCTTGACGACGAAACCAAGCGTGTGAAGTTCGATTTCGGAAATGGCGATTCGGACAGCGGGGCAATCGACTTCTCGCAGCTCACTCCTTTCGCAAAGTGTCCACGCACTGGTGGTGACGTTTACGAAACTGCCAATGCCTACGTCGTTCGAATTCTTGAAGGCGAAGAAGAGAAGACTCCGATACGCGTTAGCCGTAAAATCCTCGACCGCGAAATTCCTCAGGAACAGATGATTAAGTTGCTAGAGACTGGAAAAACCGATCTCCTGCAAAAATTCTGGTCGAAGCGAACCAAACGCCCCTTTGACGCGTATCTGGTTCTCAAAGACAGCGGACAGACGAAATTCGAGTTCCCTCCAAGAGCTCCCAAGAAAGTCGCTAAAAAAGTCGCCAAGAAAAAGGCTTCCTGACTCATTCGAGCAACTCTGATAGACAAAGCGACGACTCCTGCAAAAATAGGAGATTTAGTGGCAAAATGTAACAGCGGGCACTATCGACTGGCGAAACAGCCTCTAAATTAAGATTTAATCGTAACAAAAAAGCGAATCTCGTGCTACCGGCAAGAGTACCACTTGCCTGCCTAATCAGACCCGCCCAGCATCAAATGCTATCTAAAGAGCTTTGTGGACGCACTTACCGACCTCCTCTTTCTTATCGTATTGGCCTCGATGGCCAAGAAAACTAAACGCTCAATTCTATCTGGGATTATGTTCGGTTTCCTAAAAGCGTTAAGCCTCTACCTCATCCATGTCACTGAGCTGAATACTGACGCCAGCTTCGCCTCAACAATTAGCGCGACGCATCTGGTCCCCAACACACTACTTGGGATTGCCATAGCCTTCATAGTGGTCAAGCACTCGAAGAACCCGGAGAGGGTCGTGGTCATGACGATTCTCTCAATTCCGAGTTTCCTCAGCCGCAAGGCTAGTCTCAACGTGACAAACTTGTCCTAGCAAAAAAGCCGCATTCTCCAAGAAATGCATTTTTTTCTAAACTCAGTTTCCCGATTGCACAGGTAACAAGCCTACCGCCCTATCGAGTAAACAGTGAACCCGATTTCACTCAGTTTCTTGTGATCAGCAACATTGCGACCGTCGAACACAAATGCAGGTTTCATCATGCTATCGTAGATCTTCTGATAATCCAACGACGCGAATAGGTCCCATTCCGTCAAGATAGCCAACGCATGAGCGCCTTTAGCAGCCTCATACGGATCCGTAGATACTTCGATCAGTTCGCGACGATCACTGCCCTCATCCGCTTGCAAGTCAAAGTACATTTGGGACGGCGAAACCTTTGGATCGAAGATCGTCAATTTCGCCTGCTCTTCTAGTAAATCCCGCCCGACATAGGTGGCCGGCGATTCTCGGGTATCATTCGTGTTCTTTTTAAAAGCGAATCCGAACATCGCAATTCGCTTGCCGTTTACGGTATTGAATAGGGACGTAATGATACGCTTTGAGAAACGGTGCTTTTGCCAGTCATTCATATCAATGACTTGCTTCCAATAGTCCGCCACTTCCGGGAGGCCAAAATGATTGCAAAGATAGACGAGATTCAAGATATCCTTCTGAAAGCAGGAACCACCGAAACCGACAGACGCTTTAAGAAACTTCGGACCGATTCGAGAATCAGTGCCAATCGCAAAAGCAACTTCATTCACATTCGCCCCAGTCTCCTCGCAAAGCGCGGAAATCGAGTTTATACTCGAAATTCGCTGAGCTAGAAACGCATTGGCAACCAATTTCGAAAGCTCTGAAGACCATAGGTTCGTAATGATGATCTTTTCTCGCGAAATCCAGTTAGCGTATACATCCACTAGAGTTGCCATTGCCTCCTGTCCCTCGGGAGATTCATCGCCCCCGATCAAAACGCGGTCCGGATCGCTGAGATCCTCCACTGCCGTTCCTTCTGCCAAAAATTCTGGATTCGAAAGGACCTGAAATTTGATGTCATCGCTTGAATTCGCATTGAGCACAGACTTAAGCGACTCAGCCGTCTTGACTGGTAAGGTCGATTTTTCCACCACAATCGTGGAATGCTCGGCGTGCTCAGCGATGTCTCGAGCACAGAGCTCGACGTACATCAAATCCGCCGCCTGCCCTTTGTTCATTCCATAGCTCTTCGTCGGCGTACCTACGCTTACAAAAACGATATCCGCTTCCTTGATCGCCGTAATCTTGTCCGTGGTGAAAAACAGGTTCTTGCCACGAGCTGACTTCACAACGTCGTCTAACCCCGGTTCGAAAACCGGCAATTCATCGGAATTCCATGCTGCGATGCGCGATACATTAATATCCGCGACCGTCACAGTGATCTCGGGACACTTGTAGGCGATCATAGCCATTGTGGGACCTCCGACGTATCCCGCTCCTAGACAACAGATTTTCATAGATTCAAATTGGTCAATATAGCACTTTAAAGTGAGAAGCGAAATTCATTCATTACAAGCTATTTGCGGCTATATCTCCGTCAACTTTAGCCATTTTCACCCGTCAAACGATTGGGGGCATTCCGGGATTGACCGTCTCTCCACGCTAAAGAATGAATAAAGAGTGCCTCAGCTGAGTCTTAAAAAGTGCGTCGAATAATTAAAACAACGTTTCGCAAAGCCCATTTGTCCGTGCTGTTCCATCGTAATGAGTTCAACTGATACCAATCAGACGCACACGTTCGTTGAACTGGCTCAGAGCGGCGACCAAGAGGCTTTCGGCGAACTGGTTAAACTTCATCACAGCCAAATCTATGGCCAAATTCTACGCATGGTACGCAACTCGGAGGACGCCCAAGAAATCGCCCAGCTGACCTGGATCAAGGTTTGGAATAAGATCGATTCCTTTCGCTTCGAATCAGCCTTCTCCAGCTGGCTCTACAGAGTGGCAACATTCACTGCTCTCGATGCCATCCGAAAACGCAACTCTCGCCGTGAACTCTCCTACGAAAATCCAGAAGAATCGGGCGATGCCATCCAGCATTCCCCCATTTCAGTAGTTGCGCCACCTGAACAAATCCGCAACCTTGAGAATCAAGAAATACGCGATCGATTCAAAGAAGCCCTTAACAAGTTACCTGAACATCACAGAACTGCTCTCATGCTGAGAGAAACAGAAGGCCTCAGCTACAAGGAAATCGCCCAAAAGACCGGCTGTAAAACTGGGACCGTGATGTCTCGAATTTTCAACGCTCGCAAAGCCATCCAAACCGACATGAAGGACTTTCTATCATGAAGAACCAACCAATCTATCTCGTCGCGCTTCTCTTCGCGTCTATCGCCTTATTCGCTTCGCCCGAAAGCCAAGCTCAACAAACGAACATCAGCACAACGCTAATCCTAGCCTCTTCAGAAGAAGGCGGCATCGATCCCGCGCTCAAATCTTACGAAGGCAATCTCAAGCGCTTATTCAAATACAAGTCCTACAAACTCCAGAACCGATCAGGGGCCAAACTTTCGCTTCCAGGCGAATCCAGTATTAATCTTGGTTCAGGCTACAAACTGAACTTGACCGCCCAAGCCGGCAGCCGAGGTAAAATTCGATTGAGCGTTCGCTGGACGGATGGTCGCCGAACGCTGATAAATACCACCATCAATATGAGCAAAGGGGTTCCCACGATACTTGGCGGACCTTCAGCTCCCTCGCAAAACGGCAATCTCATTCTTGCACTAGTAGCTCGGTGACGAGAAAGCTTTACTACTATTTCGATTCTGGAATGTGCGTAAACGCGTGACACATAGCGACCGCAGCCGCATCGGATTCGTCATACTGAAGCGTATCTCCGGTTCCGGTTAGCGACATAACCGTTCGGGCAACCTGCTCCTTGCTGGCTCTTCCTACTCCAACAACTGCTTGCTTCACTCTGAGCGGCGCGTATTCGAAAATCGGCTTATCCGCAACGGCTGCCGCGGCAATTGCGGCTCCTCTAGCAGCCCCCAATATTTGAGCCGTTTGAAAATTCTGTACGTAAATCGTTTGTTCGACCGCGACTGCATCGATTTCGTAAGTATTCAAAATCTCAGCTACATTGCGATTGATTACCCCCAAGCACTCGAACATGGAAATTGCCGGCTTTAACGTAATCGTACGACTATGCAGCAGGACTGGCTGATCCCGTTTTACAAATTCAAGCACTGCAAGACCTGTTCCCCTCAGGCTCGGGTCTATCCCCAAAATCGTTCCGCGAAACGGCAAACGCGCAGCAGAGTAAGCGGTCGCCCCACCTGCAGCAGTCGGCTTCCCTTCGATTTTGGCTTTCCAAAGCTGACGAGAACTTTTTCTAGCCATATGCGTTGATAACTTCTTTTGCCGCGTTCCAGATCATATATGCCACGGCTATAATCGTTAGCCAGAATGCCGTTCGCTCGAACCACAATTGATTCACTCTTCGAGCAAACGCGTACCCAATGAATGCGCCGCCAATAACCAAAGGAATCAAGCGTAGATTCGCCCCAATACTTTCGAGGGTCACGATATCCAAATACGCAAGAAACGGAACTTTAAATAAATTCAATAGAGTGAAGAAGTATACGCTTGTTCCCATGAACGCCATTTTCGGCATCCGCATTGCCAAAAGATAAAGCATCATCAATGGTCCCGCTGCGTTCGCTATCATCGATACAAATCCAGCCATGGCCCCAATAATCGGAGCCATAAGAGGAGTGCTCAATCCGCCGCCGACAACCGCAGATTTGCCATCATTGGTAACATGCAAAATGATCATAATCACCAATGAAATCCCGATCAGCAACCGGGCTTGAACATTGTCAATTGCTCCCAAAACGAAGAACCCGCCGATCACGCCCAAACCAGCCCAAGGAATCAGCTTTACTATTTGCTTCCATTCAGCGTGGCGCCGATAGGCGATCATTGCACATATGTCGCCGATGATAAGTAGCGGCAGCCCAAATCCAGTAGCGTCTTTAGCCAGCAGGATGTTTTGGAAAATCACTACATTCAGGATGCCCAAACCAGGAATGCCGCATTTGCTCATTCCAATGATCATCGCCGCAAGCCCGAAAAAGAGCCATTGCCAGAATTCATAGGACATGCTGCCGAACACGACGCAAGGCAGGCCTAAGAGCAATAATTAAAAAATGGGGTCGGCACTCTTTAGCTTGGAGGCAATCGACTGCGTCATGTGGACCCCCCTTAGCCCAATCAGTTCGGACGTTTAAAAATATCGCGATTTCGGAGGGAGGCAATTGGCTCTGCTTCAACGAGTTCTTCGCCTGCTGTCCAACTTCCCGCGTAACGCAATTCCCCGCGACCGATGTCGTAAGCTTCTATATCCGTCAGGGGATATACATCTAACATCATAGTCGCGTTTCGCTGATAAAACTCGTCAGCCATCATATGATAGGCGAAATCCGTTCTCTGTGACTCCTCCAAGGAGACCCACCCAGACGCAAAGGTCAATTTTCCGCCGAGATAGTAGCCTTCTATATCAATAAGGCGAAATCCCTCTTCCCTCAAAGTTGCCGAAACGCTACCGAATACCTCCTTCGACAACCCTCTGTAAAACCGCGTCGACTCCTTGCCTCGAGGCTTCCAAATTGCCGCGCAAGCATTTTTCCCATTCGCTTCGTATACTTCGAAATCAATCAACCGAAACCCCCTATCAGCCATTTCACCGTAGCGATTCGAAAACATCAAATCGCTCATTCCAAACTGCATTTCCGTTTCGAAATCCTCGTTATTCTTCAGCCATACGTCGCTAAAATGCAAGGTGGCTCCGGTTCGATAGACTTCGATGTCCACTGCCACAAACCCGCCCTTCAAGTTTTTTTATTCTCTTCTTTGAATCCCGTGACCATCATGCCGCTCTTAGTAAGCCACTCGTCGCTAGGCATCGATTTTACCCAAATAGCGGCTTGATTGGTAATTCTACCTGAGCGGTATTGCTCGAAATCGACAACGCGCATCCCAGCTTTGAGGCGATCCTCCAGAAGTTTGTCGAAACGCTCTTTCTCAAGTCCCGCATCCAGTTTCCACTCAATCGACGAACCATCGTAATCGGCACCAAATACGTTCGCTACGCTCAGCAAGAGAAAACACGCACCAGAGAACCCAGCTCTAAAGAGCCCTTTAAATCCAAATATTTTGAAATTTAGCATCTAATTGTGGTTGTATAAAGCCAAGTCACCGAATCGGCACGATCGAAGAAATTTAAAGAACGAATACTACTCAACCGTAGGCTTTCTCGCTTCCACTCTGCTTAGAGTCCTGCCTCTATCCGAGAGCTCCTCCAATTCTGCTCTCAACTAATAAATCCAGGTTGACCCCAGCTAAATCGCCCTATGCCATTCCATCGCATTACACGAATTGATGCTCGCCAAATGAAATATCCTTCAACCCAATCTTTGGTTTCAATCCAAACGACAGGACACAAAAGCCTAGTCTTTTTATCGATACTCGCCGGAATCCTGTGCCAGGCCCAAAGTGTCCCAGAAAGAGACGAGGTTTCTCTCGCAACGTTGCAGGTGAACGCTGAACGCTTTTCGCAGCCCGAACCGTTCTCTCTGTCCAACTCAGGGGCCGTTTATGGCTCCACGCTGCTAAACGGAACCACAATAGCAATTGACGACCTATCCGAAATGCTCGCCCGCTACCCTGGCTATTCCGCTTTTCGGGCAACGCCATCTCGTGCTGCTCACCCCACTACTCAAGGTATCCGACTACGGAACTTGGGAATCAATGGAACTTCGCGAACTCTTGTAACCCTTGATGGCGTTCCGCAAAACGACCCATTCGGAGCCTGGGTCTATTGGCAGCGCTATAACCCCTCGACACTATCTAGCGTTCAGATTCGGCCTTCAAGCGGGAGCGAAGCCTGGGGTAATTTCGGAACAGGCGGACGCATCGCTCTCAAGTCCCTTTCCAGCGACGAAAATCGCTTGCATACTAAACTAACTCTCGGGACGGACGGAAAACGCAGTGCCACTTTTTCCTCTAATTCAAGCCTTGCTTCCGGCCTTTCCATCAATCTAGCCGCCTTCGCCGCCAAAACAGACGGATTCTACACGCTAAGCCCTGATCAAAGAGGCAGTGTCGACCGCAAAGCTAACTCTGACGTATCGAACTACCAAGGACGCCTTAACTACGCCCCCAATGAACTATGGCAAATATCAATCAAAGCCGACACCTACGAAGAAGATAGAATCAATGGTACCTCACTAGGCCGTAACGGTACCGAAGCCACCGATTTCTCGGCCAACGTTCTCCGTCTTTTCGACGAGACATCCAGCGGTCTTCAGCTCGTAGCCTACGCCCAAGACCGAGATTTCCACAACGTATTCACCGCTGTCGCGAGCGACCGAGCCTCTGAACGCCCTGCTCTCGATCAATTCGATATGCCAGCCCAAGCTCAAGGTATGAATCTCAACTATTTCGTGAATTTCGACAACGGCAACGAGCTTATGGCAGGCGTCGATTTCCGCGAAGTCGAAGGTGAAGTGCACGAACGGTTCCGTAATCTCGGCAATGGCTTCACGCGCCTTAGAAAGGCAGGTGGCGAGCAGAGCTTTGCGGGACTATTCGCTACAACCACCGTTTCACTTTCTAATGATAGCTGGATCGTGGCGACGGCCCGCTTCGACGAGGTCGAAAACACGGAAGGCCGGCGTCTCGAGTGGAACACCGAAACAAACACTCAAATACGCGAAGACCAATTCGCTAGCCGAAAAGAGCGCTTTTTCTCCAATAACATCACTTTCTATCGCCAGCTCTCCGACAACACTCGGGTATTGTTTCGCCATACAAGCGGTTTTCGAGCTCCAACGCTTAACGAACTCTACCGTCCCTTTCGCGTCAAAAACGATATAACCGAAGCCAATCAAAACTTAAATACGGAGCGTCACCAGGGCTTCGAAGCCGGCATTTCCATCGAAAGCGAGGAAGAACTCTGGACCTTAAGCGCCAATCTCTTCCATTACGAACTCAATGATATGATCGCCAACGTCGTCCTCTCGCGCGAGCCAGGTTTCGACCCTCTTTGTGGATTCGTCCCGACCGGAGGCCTTTGCGGGCAAAGACGCAATGTCCCAAAAAGCGAAGTTCAAGGACTTGAAATCGCCTGGGATTCAACCCTCGCGGAAAATTTCAATGCAGAGCTCCAAATCGTCTACGCTCAAAGCGACATAACCTCTTCAATCGCCAGCCCAACTTTGATTGGTAACGAATTCCCGCACGCTTCCCCTTTACGAGCCACGCTCACGCTAGATTGGCAGGCCGCCGACGGTTTGGCTTTCTGGTCGAGCCTACGCTACCGGAAAAATGAATACGAAGATCTGGAAAACCAACGTGTCCTCGACGGCTCCGTCCAATTCGATATTGGTGCCCGTTACGCGATTACCGGTCAACACGCCCTCTCAGCCCGCATTGATAATCTCTTTGATTCGGAAATCGAAACCGGTCTGTCGTCCGCCAGGCTGCTTTCGATTTCCGCTCCGCTAACACTCTGGATCTCTTGGGATTTTTCGCACTAAGGCGCTAGATACTTAAAATCAGATAAACGACGTACCCGCCTAGCAAAGCGAATCCAGAAATCTTAGTCAGCTGCGTTTTGCAAATAAAAGTCGACGCTTGAAAAATAAGCATCAGCCCGATCATCGCCGGAAAAATCAAGGTGAAGAAACTGGCGTTGGCGACTAAGCCGCCCGTGGTTACTGCGGCCGAGGCGCCCGCCACGAGCAAAATATTCAGGATATCCGCCCCGATCACGTTGCCCACGGCCAACTCGCCGTGCCCCTTTCGAACTGCGGTAATCGCCGTCACCAATTCGGGAAGCGATGTCCCGAAAGCCACAAGTGTTGCCGCGATAATCGACTGAGGAATTTGCGCCCTAATGGCGGTTTCTTCCACAGCACCTATTAGAATATGCGAAGAAACGACCACCATGATCAGTCCCAGAGCTATTTTCATGGCGATTACTCCCGTGGAGCCCTTTTCGTGAGACTCTACTCCCATGTCGCCATCACTCCGCTTTGCCCAACGAGATGACATCCATAAGTATAACACTAAAAGCCCCAAAAAGATAAAACCTACGATCTGCGGAAGGCGGCCTCCCGTTTCGAACACGCTGGATAAATGTGAAAACGGCAGACAAAGCACGATCAATAAGACCCCCAAACCCAGGCAAAAGAGCCCCTGCCGACGAACGAGATACAAATCAAGCGGAACCGCGCCAAACATGGTAGCCGCACCCAAAATCAATCCCGTATCGCAGATAACCGAGCCGACCGCATTGCCCAAAGCCAAATCGGGCTTACCGTTAATTGCCGACATCACCGAAACCGTAACCTCAGGCAAGGTCGTCCCTAAACTGACAATCGTGGCCCCGACGATCACTTTGCTGATCCCATATCGTAGCGAGAGTGTCACGGCCTCTTCGACCAGCATATCTGCTCCATTCATCAAGACAAACAGGCACACCGCGATGATCGCGAGTAGCCCTACCATCGGCAATCCCTGTATGAATTCGACTAATAACCCCTCCATTGTATCGATCTATTTCGAAATTGAAAAACGAGCATAACTGAGCATTGCCCTGTCCTCAGTCAAGGATTGAGCGAAAAATCACCTTGCAACGGATAGAGTGCCTATTAGGTCGTCTCTTAAAATGTCGGACGCGACGATCAACTACAACTTTCGGTTCGGAGGAATCGAGCGACTCTATGGACCTGGCAGCCTGGAGCGAATCCGCAACGCCCACGTTCTCGTTGTGGGCATTGGAGGCGTAGGCTCATGGGTAGCCGAAGCTTTAGCTCGATCCGGAATCGGACGTTTGACCCTGGTCGACCTGGACGACGTCTGCGAAAGCAATATCAACCGCCAGATCCACGCCCTCGACGGACAAATCGGGAAACCGAAAATAGAAGCTATGGCTGAACGTTGCCGCCTCATAAACCCCGATTGCTCCGTTCGAGTCATCCACACTTTCTTTACTTCGAAAACCGTAGACGACGTATTCGACACTCATTACCATTATGCGATGGATGCAATCGATAGCGTCAATAACAAGTGCACCTTCATAGACCAATGCGTTCGGCGAAAAATCCCAGCCCTCGTATCAGGCGGAGCCGGAGGACGAATCGACCCGACCCGAATTCAAATTGTCGATCTTTCGAAATCCATCAACGATCAACTACTCAAACGCGTTAGAAAGAAACTACGGCAGGAATTCGAATTTCCCCGTCAGAAAAAAAAGCCATTCAATATCGATTGCGTCTTCTCTCCAGAAGAAGCCTTGTTTCCAGAAACTTGCGACGCGGACGATGACCAAACGAGCGTTCGCCTCGATTGCGCTAGCGGCTTTGGAGCGGCAACCCATATCACCGGTACTTTCGGCTTTTTTGCAGCTTCGAGGATCGTCCAACGAATTTGCCAACCACTTTCCGAATCACAATAGATTCCCACATTCCTATGCGAATTACTGACCTAAACAAAGCAGGAGGCATTGGTGCCAATTCGCTTTTCGTAGAACTGGGAGCCTTCCAATTCATTGTCGATTCGGGACTCAACCCAAAAGAAACAGGCGGCAATACGATCCCCGACTTCTCAGCGCTAGAAGGTGCCGAAATTAACTTCATCGTCATTACGCATTGCCACCTTGATCATATTGGCTCGCTTCCGATCCTCATGCGCAAGCATCCCAATGCTCACGCTTTCATGAGTCAATCCAGCCAAATGCTCATCGAGCGAATGTTACACAACTCCTGCAATGTTATGACTAGGCAACGAGCCGAGCATAACATTGAAGAGTATCCGCTTTTCACGCACGAAGAAGTAGACCGAATATCAGATCGATTCGAAGTCCTTCCTTTCGGAAAATCAGTCGCATTCATCGAAGATGAGCAAACCATGGAGCTCACGCTCCACGCAGCTGGACACGTCGCGGGAGCAGGCGGCCTCGAAATCAATCACCAAGGGAAGCGACGCTTCTTCACTGGAGATGTACTCTTCGACAAGCAGCAAACGCTACCCGGGGCGAAATTCCCCAAAGAGCGAACCTTCGATTCAATCATACTGGAAACAACCCGAGGTGAAACCGAGCGTCCTAAGGATAAAACGCGCCCCAAAGAAATTGCTCGTCTTCTCGAAACGATTACAGCTACGCTCCACCGAGGGGGATCCGTTCTCATTCCTGTGTTCGCCCTCGGGCGTATGCAAGAAATCCTTACAATTCTCAACAACGCCCGCAAACAAGACCTCATCCCCACCTGTCCGATCTTTGGAGCCGGTCTCGGCATGGCGATCGCCGATCACCTCGATCAAATCTCCAAACGTACCGGGCAAGTGAACTTCACTCGAAAAACCATCAAAGAGCTTCGACTCAAGCGTCCCCCGCGCAAGTTAACTCCAGGTAAAGAACCTGCCGTGCAAGGTATCTACATCTTGAGCAGCGGCATGATGGTTGCGCGCACTCCCAGTTACGGCCTCGCAGCCAGCCTCATCCATCAAGCACGCAATTCTATTTGCTTCGTCGGTTACTGCGACCCTTCCACGCCAGGCGGCAAACTTCTTGAATCGGGCCCAGGCGAAACGTTTGTTTTCGAAACACTCGATTACCAAACTACCATTCGCGCCCAAATCGATCGCTTCGAAATGAGCGGCCACGCCGACCGCGAGGAACTCTTGAATTTCGCGGTCAGCGCAAAACCCAAAACCATCGTCCTCACTCATGGCGATATCGGAGCCCGCGATTGGTTCGCGAAAGCGCTCATGGAAAGCAATCCCAAGCTCACCGTTATTGATCCCAAACCGCTCGAAACCATCGAAATCGAGTAAACCTATTAGTCCTATCACCAATTCAATGAACCCCATCAAAGCTTTCATACTCTTTGCAGCTTTTTGCCCGATTTTCGCCGGAAACGCCCAAAATCGAATCGGCAGCGGCAAGGTCGACGAACTCTACCAAGCCTCTTGTGCGAGTTGCCATGGCAAGCAACTTGAAGGCGGTTCCGGCCAATCGCTTATAGACGACATTTGGAAACATGGTCCGACCGATGCGGACATCGCCAAGTCGATTAGCGACGGATTTCCGGAACTCGGAATGGCTCCTTGGAAAGACGTATTCAGCGAGGATCAAATCCGTTCGCTCGTTATCTATATCCGCGAGCAAAACCAACTTGCCGATAAGGACGCTCTTGGGAAGCGCTTAGAGCCAAACGGCGGTGTTTTCAAAACCGAGAAGCATTCATTCGAAATGCAAAAAGTCGTGGATGCCAAAGGCATCCTCTGGTCGCTCGATTTCATGCCCAACGGCAACCTCATAACAACGCAACGCGACGGCAAACTCTGGATCGTCAAAAACGGTAAATTAACCGGTCCGATTAACGGCACACCGAAAGTTTGGACTCACGGTCAAGGCGGTCTTCTCGAAGTCGCCCTTCACCCCGACTATGAGGAAAACCGATGGATCTATCTCTCCTATGCGGAGAATGTAGGCGGCTTCGAGGCCAACAAACCAGCCGGAATGACCGCAGTTGTACGCGGACGTATCAAAGGAGAAGAATGGGTCGATCAAGAGGAAATTTTTCACGCTCCAGCCGAATTCCATACAAATTCAGGCGTGCACTTCGGATCGCGCTTTGCGTTTGAAGAAGGCTATCTCTTTTTCAGTATTGGCGATCGCGGCCGTCAAGACATGGCCCAGGACATTACTCGCCCTAACGGAAAAATCCACCGGATCCATGACGACGGACGCATCCCTACCGACAACCCTTTTGCTGATCAACCAGGAGCCTACGCAAGCATCTGGAGTTATGGACACCGCAACCCGCAAGGCCTCGATGTCGATCCAAGCACCGGAGAGCTTTGGGAGACCGAACATGGTCCGCGCGGTGGCGACGAGACCAATAGGATACGCCCAAGACTCAACTTTGGCTGGCCAGTCATCACATACGGAATGAACTACAATGGATCGCCCATGACCGATTCCACAAGCCAAGAAGGCATGGAACAGCCTAAGCATTATTGGGTTCCCTCGATCGCCTCCTGCGGCATCGATTTCTATGAAGGCAATCGTTTCTACAATTGGAAAAGCAACCTCTTTGTTTCAGGTATGGCTTCTCAAGAGTTACATCGCCTGACTATCGAAGACGGCGAAGTGGTTGATGACGAAATCGTCCTAAAAAATCAAGGACGTGTCCGCGATGTCGCAAACGGCCCAGACGGCTACCTCTACGTTTCTCTAACCAGCGGCACCCCAGCCAAGGGTAGTATCTACCGTCTCGTTCCAGCGAAATAGACTTAGAAAACTAGCCTCTATGGAATACCGACGGCTGGGATCCAGCGACATAAAAGTCTCCGAGATCAGTCTCGGCTGTTGGACTATGGGCGGACTCAATTGGAAGAATGGGCACTCTTCAGGTTGGGCCAATGTTAACCTATCCGATATTAGCGAAGCCGTAAAAGCGGGCTTTGACGCTGGCGTTAATCACTTTGACAACGCAGATGTCTACGGAAACGGAATTGCAGAGCGGCGACTTGCAGTAGTATTCGAAAAACTGGGCCTCAAGAACGAAGACTTCGTAATAGCCTCGAAAGTCGGCTATCTCCAAGGCGAGGCCCCTCATGCTTATGAGGCCGAAAACATTCGCCGTCAATGCGACCAATCCCTTGCCAATCTAAACCGCGACTACCTCGACATCTACTACCTGCATCACGACCAATTCGGAAAAGATGACTGCTATTTAGCCGAAGCTGCGGAAACCATGCAGGCTCTGAAGCAAGAAGGGAAAATCCGCCTAGTCGGCCAATCAGCTTATCGCTCCTCTCGTTTCGAAAAAATCGTTCCGATAGTTAAGCCCACAGTACTTCAAAGCTGGGCCCATGCGATGGATACGAAATTTATTGAACCAACAGGCATTGTTGGCCAAATGCTGGAAAAGAATCAATTATCGTTTGTCGCTTTCAGCCCCTTAAACCAAGGTTTGCTGCTCGATAAATATGATGCGACTAATCCTCCGGTATTCGAGTCAGGCGACCACCGAAGCGGGAATCCCAAATTCGCTGTCCCAGCCCTGGAGCGTCTTGCACCGAAACTGGCGAAACTTAAAGAGCGTTTCGGAGAGAAGACTGAAGACTTATCAAGCGTCGCTTTGCGCTACGTATTGGATTTCCCAAACGTCGCTTGCGTTATTCCGGGATTTCGAAACGAAACTCAAGTGTCCTGCAACCTGTATTCGGTAGAACGCAAGCTAAGCTCCAAAGACATGCTTTTCATTAAGGAGCTTTTCCAAAAATAACGGCCGAGTCGCTATTGCTGCTGTTGTTGCATCAGCTGACCTAAAACCTGCTGGTATTGCATCTCGGTTCGGTTTAGTTGAACCGCCTGAATCAAGGCGTTCTGAGCCTTTTCCGTCTGGTTAGTCTGCATATAAGCCACACCTAAATTATACCACCACCGATCCTGTGTTTCATCCTTCTCAACGGCTTGTTCCATTGCTTCGATCGTCTTCATGGTGTCTCCATTCTCCGCGTGCAAAAGTCCTTCGCCAAAATAAAGCAGTGCAATAGAATCATCCAATTCCTTCGCTTTTGCAATTTTGTAGAGTGCTCCGTTTACATCGCCGATACGAGCGAACATAATAGCGATATCGTAGAGCAAGTGAGCATTGTTCTTGTCGAAACTCGCTGCCTGCTCTGCAAGTTGCCTCGCCAAATACAAATCGCCTTGCTGAATCGCTAATTCTGCTCTTCGCAACGCGCCCGCCGGACGATCTGAGTTCACCTCCGCATAGGTTTTCCATTCTTTAAATGCCTTCTGGTTCGGGTTGAACATCGATGAAAGCGTATCCGCGCTTTGGTTTCGAACGAGAAGCGATGGATCGTTCAGTCCCTTCTGTACATCCGCCAAACGGTCACTCCGATTACCGAGAATCCGCATGGCAGATTCCCGCTCGACTGGGGATTCCGATCTAATTCCAGCGAGAGCGGCATCCAAGCTTTCCGGCGTGCCTGGAGCCATCGCTCCAAGAATTCTCAAGTAAGTCGATCGCCAATACGTATTCTCTTCACTCTGCAACAAGCGATGTACATCGGTCGAAGCGTTTCCATCGCCATTGTAATATGCGTGAAGTACGCCAGCGCGATCTCTTAATTCATCCCGGCGCTCGGATTCAGGATACCACTTATCAATCGCATCTCGGGCCCATTCAGTCGATTTATCTTCATGGCAAGCTGCGCATGCATTCGGAACATTGTAATCGATAGTCAATTGTGGATCCGGAATAGTGAAACCATGATCGTGTCGCGGATCGCGCTGCATGTAGTCGCGCTGCGGCATGTGACAGGTCACGCATTGGTTGCCAGCGCTATCGGCTTTGTGATTCGAGTGCGTAATTGGATCGATAATCGTCGCCTCGTTTAATCCGGTACTATGACAGCGAAGACAGAGCGAATTGTCTTCTACGGGAAGAATCGTTTCGTGAGAATGGGGATTGTGACAATCTAAACAGCTAACTCCCTTGTGGCCCATGCGGCTCAACTTCAAAGAAGCGAAAACGTAATTCTCCTCATCTGCCTTGCCATCTACGAAATACGCATTCGGCAAATCGGGAAGTACGAGACGAAAATGCTCGTCGAATTTTTCGCCTGCGTGAAAGCCACTATCGGTCAATTCTTCACGACGAGCATGGCAGCTCGCGCAATTATCCATCGCCAATTCGATATTGGGTTCACCTATTCGTTGAGTGTAATCGCCCGCTCGAGCAGCCGCTACGTGATGCTCCATGTCAGAGTGACACTGAATGCAAGAGATCGCTTCGATCTCCCACGTGCTCGCGTATTCGTTGGTCTCTAGGTTGTAGTTTTTCTTGTAATCCGTCATGTGGCACCATGCGCAATTGGAATTCCAATTCATGCCCTGTTGACTCCAATGGCCCCAGTCACCCGTATCGCGGACTTCATTGCCGAAGACATTAAACCATTCCTTTTTGTGAGGATCCCAAGTCATTTCCTGAATCTGAAATCGCCCGCCTTCGAACGGTACGAGAAATTGTTGAATCGGCGTTTCTCCGATGACTGCGTCCACTCCGCTTGGCAAACCCGCTCCCGCTTCGGAAATGCCAAAATCACCTCCATCCGCCAACAAATCGAAACTACGACCCGCCTCATCCGTTGTTTTGACTCCCGAAAATGCCTCCGCATCCCGTTCTGGATCAATTCTCCGATGGGCCAATTGGTGATGGCTGCCCATCCAGTCGTCATACTGCTCCGCGTGACATTCGCGACAGGTCACCGCTAGATTCCAGTCTTCGTGTTTTGGATAAACCTTGGCTTCAGGCACTGACTCCGCAGAAGCGATCTTCTCGATCTCTTCGCGGGAACTGCAACCGCTAATAAAAACGACCAGAGCGTTGGCGAAGCATATGCCTACGAAAGTCGCGAGAACGTGTTTGCGAAGAAAGGATTTTGCGCGTGGGAACATGTACCAGAAATTTTAGCCTTCAAAAGTGGCATAAGATCGGAGCTCCCTGGGCATTGGAAGCAAATTCCGCGATTCGAGATTCTCTTCTACGAACGATCGAAATCGAATTACCCTTGAAGCGTTCATCGAACCGATCCATCAACGATAATCGCTTACATGCGAATCGACCGCATAGATCACTATTTGGATACGCTTAACGACTTCTTTTTTTAAGGAGGCCCTGGCTCTCCATCGCGTCCACTAACCAAATGGCTGTCCGGCGTCATTCTAAAGATGACGATCTA
Source organism: Opitutales bacterium (assembly GCA_018700525.1). Taxonomy (GTDB): domain Bacteria; phylum Verrucomicrobiota; class Verrucomicrobiia; order Opitutales; family Opitutaceae; genus Pelagisphaera. Next base: position 28,442 of record JABITN010000073.1, on the reverse strand, counting down.
TTTTGGCGTTGCCCCATTCAATTTTATTTCGCGCAACGATCACGAATTTCACTCTAAAACCGGCGGACTCCATTTTCAACCTCGCTAGCCTATAAGGTGAATCCAGCCAACGAGGTATCGCCTACACCATCGACAGTCTACCACTCGCCCCCGAACAACCCATCAGCATGCTCCTCCAATTAACCCCAACGCGGACGCTCAATGGCCTCGGAACTTTCGTTGAGCTACACTACGGTAAAGAGTAACCGCCACTTATAATCGCCAATGGCATTCAAACCTAGCCATCAGAAGCCGACGTTCTGCTTCGTCGACCGAAAGGTTGTACCGCGAAATTGGGCTAAGAGACTGCTTCGAAAACGGCGAAACCTTCATTTACGTAAACGGCACGCTAGCGGAACGAGGAAAAGGATTCACCTTTATAGGCCCGGATACTTCGACATTCGCCCAAATCGTTTTGGGCGCCAGTGCGTCCGGCGAACAATACTAGATCGGAAAAATGAATTGGTTCGCAATTTTCGATCAGCAGACCGACCCACAGGCGATTGAAAATAAAAGCCTATATCCATTGATCGAATACTCCTTTGGAAACGCAGGCGGCACCACTGTCCCGAATCTGCGTTCCAGTGCATTCGCCTTGCAAGAGCCCAACAAATTCAAGCCAATTGAGTCGAAGCAATTCGCATTCCTCTCCGATTAGGATTCAAACCGATCAAGGCAATTTCAAGATCCGTTTCTAAATGTATTCGGGTTTGTACCGATTGGACTGGTTTTCCACCTATTGATAGTCCGAAACACCGGATTGAGGATACTCGGTTTCGCAAGCGTGGTCTTGGCCTGTTTCACCCTAAGTTTTGCGATCGAATTCGCCCAAATCTATCTACCCTCCCGCTCCCCGAGCCACCTTGACCTTTTGGGAAATTCGCTCGGTGGCTGTATCGCCGCCACTATAGGTATTCGACTTAGTATCTACAATGAGCAGCGGAGCTAATGAAACCGTAGCGGAAACGATTTCGAAGTTGCATTTTTGCAATATCAAGCGATAATACAATTGTCCTCGGGAGGAGGAAAGCATCTAAAAGCTATGAAAACATTTATCGTCATTCTATCCGTTACTTTGTTTCTACTTCCATCGCTATTTAGCATCGAAAACGAAGTAGATCCCGCATACGAATACAATTTGACCGGCGACGGCGTAGACCTCCAATTTAAAGTTATTAAAGAACCCATATTTCCCATTTCCCTACGAAATAGGGGGTTAACTTGGGGGCACGTCACAATCCACGTCGACATCGACTACTCAGGAGAACTTCGCGACTGGCTCGTCACTCAAGCAAGTCACAAGGATTTCGCAAAAGAAGTAGAGTCAGTTATTGGCCAATGGAAATTCGCTCCACCCATGTGGAAAGGAAAACCGATTTCGATAATCGGAGCGATCGATATCAATTTCCGATCTCAAGGCGATGTGGTCTCGTTAAATATAAGTTCGGGTATTGCGGACGTAATAATGAAGTACAGCAACCCCAGTCCTATCGATCGGATTGAAATTGTAGAATTCGACCAGCTGGACACCTATCCCGAACTCATAAAAACCGTCAAACCCCTTGTCCCCAAAAGACTGAATGCAAAACACCGTAATACCGTAGGTATTTTCACATTCTACATTGATACCGAAGGATACGTTCGCTTGCCGCACATAGATAGGATCGAGGGCAAAATTGACATTCGATTACTCGAAGCCGCTCAAGACGCCCTTGAACAATGGAGATTCAACCCGCCAACGAGCAAAGGTCGCAAAGTTATCGTAGCGGTCTCTCAGCCATTCGTATTCGGCGAGAATGGTAGTTGATTCTCTCGGGAAACCCACTCCCTCTTGCGCTTGGCCGTATATAGCCAATTTGCGTGTTTCTCTTATCGGTGCGCCAAATCTATCCGTAACTTCGTCCAATTTCGGACGTTTACTGGTTAAAGATTACCGGAATTTAGATATTGCACGTTTTCCGTAGCAAACGAACATTCCGAAAAATCTATCAACCAAATTAGCTAACCCTAATTTCCGATTCAGACGACATGAACAACAATCTAAGCAAATTGCTTCCGAAGACCTTGAAATTGACGCGCCTATTTTCGCTTGCAGCTTTAGTGCTGACTCCAGTCGTGACCAACAGCTCATTCGCAGCTAAAGTGGCTCGCGTCTTCGTAGATTCCGAGGCCTCTGCGGGCTATAACAAAACAAAAGAATCGGACAATGGAACAACATACGAAACGTACGTTTTCATCAAAGGCAATTTCTACGGAGGTGACATCAGCGATAAGAGCCTTAAAGAAGTAACGTTCGAAGAAGTCGTGAATACAGTTGGCAATTCGATGAAACAACGGAATTACTACCCTTCCGCCTCTCCGAATACGGGCGATTTGCTGGTAGTAGTGCACTACGGTTCGACAAGCGTCCCAGTAGACTTGGCAGAGCTCTTTGAGACAGACATGGACGACCCTTACGGCGAACAAGGCATCGACGCGGAAGAACCAGCCATCAATGATACGTATTTCGAGGACCTAAAACGACTAAGCGAATTCGGTCACGAGAACCAAACCGGTATGAACAATAGTAAATTAGGGATCGGTCGTGCCTTGAATCGGAAAAACATCAATAGAACCGAAGAATTCGACCTGCGCGTCGAACTCGAAGACGAACGCTACTTTATAATTCTGATGGCCTACGACTACGAAAAGCTCCGCACAACAAAAGAAAAGGAACTTCTTTGGACCACGCGTTTCAGCGTGCCTTCAATTGGAACGAATTTCGAAGATGCCTATCCTGCTCTCGCTCGCGCCGCCAGTTCTCACTACGGAACGAGTCTGGAGAAATACGCAAAATCCAGCACTCATTTCGGAACCGGAAGCGTTGACATTGGAACCCTCGAAACCGTTGGACTCGAAGAAACCGAAACGCCCGAAGACACCAAGAAAAAGAACAAAAAATAAATGACGCACCCTCGACTACCCCTCCGAGCAATCGCTTTCGGTCCTGTGCTGGCGACTCTTGTCGCTTCATCTGCAATCGCTTCTCCCGAATCGCTCGCCGCCGCACTCGCTCAAAAAGCGCAGGACACTTCGCTCGCGCTGGAAATCGCGACCGATCTCACAACGGAAATTGGTCCGAGACTATACGGATCTGAAAGCGAAAAACGAGCGGCGAACTGGGCAGTCAAACGGTTTTCCGTATACGGATTCGACAAAATCTGGATGGAGTCCTTCTCCGTAGAACGCGGCTGGAAACGAGGACTCGAAACAGCTAGCGTCACTAGCCCTTCTCCACAGAGCCTCGTTATCACCGCTCTCGGTGGCAGCGTCCCAACACCAGCGGAAGGCATCGAAGCAGAAATTGCTCTTTTTAAGACGATAGACGCCATGCTCGAACAACCAGAAGGTTCTCTAAACGGGAAAATCGCCGTCGTAACACAGCCAATGGCAATTGGCGGATACTCCAAGATCTCAGGTGCCATTCGGTCCAAGGGGCCCTCCGAAGCCGCTCGCAGAGGAGCCATCGCCTTTTTGATGCGTTCCGCCGGAACCGACAATGACCGCATAGCCCACACAGGAGGAACCAGCTACTTACCCGAGATTCCGCGCATTCCAGCAGCAGCCCTTTCCGTTCCCGACGCTCAACAACTCGATCGGCTTTCTGAACGGTTCGACAAAATCCGTATCAAACTCGTCCTTACGCCAGAAGAACTCGGTACAGTCACCAGTCAAAATGTTATCGCCGAAATCACTGGAAGCGAACGACCTGACGAAATCGTTCTTCTTGGCGCTCACCTTGACTCCTGGGACCTCGGGACCGGTGCGATCGACGACGGAGCCGGTGTCGGTATCGTAATGGCGGCCGGCAAACTCATTCGAGATTTGCCAAATCCACCCAAACGCACCATCCGTATCGTCCTTTTCGGAGCCGAAGAAATCGGAATCATCGGCGGTCAGTACTACGCCGATCATCACGCCGACGAACTTGCCAATCACATCGTCGCCACCGAGGCTGACGCAGGCCAGGGCCCCGTTGAGTTCATGAATATCGGTTTGGATAACACTTTAGATCCTACACTCGCTACCATTCGAAAAGCTCTCCAACCACTCGGTATCAAATCCGGTCGGAGCAAATCCAGTGGCGGGCCCGACATTGGTCCCATGCACGCCAAAGGTGTCCCCGCCATAGGACTGTCCATGAACACCGACGATTATTTCGACCTCCATCACACTGCCAACGATACACTCGACAAAATAGAGCCAAAACGGATCAACCAAAGCGCCGCGGCCTTTGTTATCACAGCTTATCTCGCATCGGAACTCGGTGGCTATTATCGAATTCAGCCTTGATCCAACAGACTCAATAATTCTCCTTATCCAGGCATTGGACAATGCTGGTTATCTCATTCGAAACGAAGGCCATTCGAGATTGACCAATCGATACGATAGTCCACCCTTTTTATCCTGGGTTGCACGTTCATTTGTTATATGGATTCGTCAGAAAAAGAAGATGCCGAGTTAGTAAATGCATCCGCATCGATTCTTTTCGACGCCTTGCTGAACCAAACCCAGGATCAAGTGTACTTTAAAGACCGCCAAAGCCGGTTCGTGAGAGCAAGCGATGTCGTTTCTCTGAAATTCGGTTTGAAATCGACCGCCGAACTTATCGGCAAATCAGACTTCGATTTCTTCAGCAAGGAACACGCCCAAGAATCCTTCGAGGACGAACAACGCCTCATGCGCGAGAATGAGAAGCTTATCAACATAACCGAAAAGGAAACTTGGCCTGATGGGAGCATAACCTGGGCAACCTCAACGAAAATCCCCCTCTATCTTGAATCCGGCAATGTCGTCGGAATCATGGGAATCACGCGCGACATCACCGATCAAACAAACTCGCAACGCGAACTCGAAGAAAACCGAGAACTCCTAGAGCGCAAAAACCAGATAATGGAGACGGATTTCGACAATGCTCGACGTATCCAAAGACGACTTATTCCTGGCCCGATCCCTCAACCGCCTTTCGCCGAAATCGCAATTTTGAATTTAAGTATGACCGAGGTAAACGGAGATGTGATAGCGTTCCCCACCGTTGACGAAAACCATCTGTCATTCCTTCTTGGAGACGTGAGCGGGCATGGCGTATCAGCAGGATTGTTCACGATTTTGATCAAGCACTTGGCCGACTTCTACATGCCCGGCGACTTCGATCGACTCGATCGTGCCCTCGTCACTCTCGACGAGCATTTACAGGGCTTAATTCCCGCTGGTTTCGTCGCCACGCTCCTCGGTTCCATCGTCCTTCTGCCGAACAATCAAGCCAAACTTACGCTCGCAAACGCCGGTCAACCATCGGCTCTCTGGTTCAATCAAGCAACGTCGACCGTCGAACTAGTCGAACTCCCAAGCGAAAACGTAATCGGCCTTGGCATCTGCGACCAAGTAGAATGCAGGTCTTTCGAACTCAGCCCAGGCGATTGCTTTCTCTTCGTATCAGATGGCGCAGTCGAATGCCGCAACGGCGATGATGTAGAACTCGGCCTCGAAGGCCTCATTGCCCCATTTCAAAAGTGCGCCCAACTACCAATTGATGATATTATCGAAGTCATGCATTCGTTTCTTTCCGGATACAGCAATAGTGACTTTCCTCAAGACGATACCTCGATGATTGCCTTGAGGATCAAAAAAGTCGAATAGACCGTCCTTAATTGATGACGTCGATGACGCCCTTTTCTTTGAGGAAGGTCTTTTTATTCTGCCAATCGGGAGCAACCTTCACAGATAATTTAACATCCACAAACTTGCCCAAATCTACACGTAATTTCGCTCGCGCATTTTTCATAATTTGCTTGGCCATCGATCCCTTTTCTCCGATCACGATCGCTTTTTGAGCATTACGTTCAACGAACAAAGTCGCTGCGATTTTGATCTTCTTTTCGTTTTCGTTCCAAGTATCGATTTTCACTGTCAGCGATTGAGGCACTTCTTGATAGACTAATTCATTCGCTGCTTCTCGTATAATCTCTTCGGCGATATCCCGCTCGATTACATCGGTAAGCTGGTCCTCGGGAAACAAAAACGGGCCCTCTGGCAACATCGATTGAATCCAATCGATCAACTCCGTCACACCCGTCCCTTCTTTTGATGAAATCTCGAACACCGTCGCATCGCCGATCACGCTTAAATAGCGTTCAGTCATCGCTGCGATTTGCTCTGGAAGCGCTGTATCGACCTTATTAACTGCCAACACCACCGGCTTGTCCGATTCTTTTACGATTTCAGCGACGCGCCCATCTTCACTGCCGAAATCGCGCGACGCATCACAAATACACAAAACTAAATCGTTCTTTTCGATATTGCTCTTTATAGAGCCAGCCATCGCTAGCTGCATCTTGTTCTTAGAACTATGAACGCCTGGAGTATCGGCGAATATTATCTGAGATTTCTCATCGCTCAAAATTCCAAGCCACTTTTTCCGTGTCGTATTCGGCCTTATGGATACAGCTGTCAAGTGATACCCGAGAACCTTATTGATAAAGGTCGATTTTCCTACGTTCGGTCGGCCCAGGATAGTCACAAAACCGACTCTCCCTTCTTTGAATTCCGAAATATCCTTTATTAGTGCATCTTCGATGCACACACCTTTCTTCATTCTTTTTACAAACCTCAACCAAATTCGCCCCTCCGGAAGGAATGGCCCCAACAGGCAACTCAACTTTTACCAACTGGCCCCATACGCGACTCATCTTTGTCACAAATGCGTCGATGAGCGCATTTACTCAATAAATCGCTTAAGCAACGAACTCTAAGTACCGTTTTAAAGTGTATGAATAAACCAGAAAGGCGACGTCTACTCAGAAAATGGGAAAAGCAACGCTTGGCCCTACAATCGAAAATCGAACAAGTGCTCGAAAAACGATCGGAAGACGAAGTGGCGATCAAGAAATTCACCATCAACTGGGAAACCGCTGGCCTCAATATCTTCAGCACAGAGAACCTGGATGAGGTCCAAAAGCGTCGTCGCCGTCAAATCGCTGCTGCGACACGAAAATGCCAACCTGAAATCTCCGAGCTCGCAAAGCTCGTCGACCGTGAAATCAAACAACTTGGCTTTATCAATTCAGGACAGGCCCGCGTAAAATTACCCCAATGCAGCATCGAAGCTAATCGAGCTTTGGCTGGAATGCACAACTAATCACACGCTTTCCGAACCACTTAAGTTCCTTGCTCGCACCAAGCAAGGTGCCCTAATCTTATCGGCATGACTTTATGCCTAACTCGGCCATCCTACCCTCGAATCACGCTGATAGCCCTATCTCTGCTACTAGGCTATTCAGATTTCGCTTATAGCCAATCTACAGAATTGAACAGCCTAGACCGGCAAATCGAGGAAAACCCAGAATCTGCCTCCGCACATCAGCAACGAGGCGTTGCTCGCTTCATGAGCGGCCAGTTTCAAGAAGCCATTGCCGACTTCGACCGAGTAATCGAATTGGTCCCCGAACAAGAAGCTCACCACTGGCAGCGCGGCATCGTCTATTATTATGCGGAAGAATACGACAAGGGAGTCGAACAATTCGAGCTCCACCAAGCCGTAAATCCTAATGACGTCGAAAACGCGATTTGGCATTTCATTTGCAAAGCCAAAGCCAATGGGCTCGAATCCGCTCAATCGGCACTCATTCCGATAAAGCACGACAGCCGCGTCCCTATGATGGAAATCTGGAGTCTATTCGCAGGGACCGAAACCCCAGAAGACGTCCTCCAATCCGCCCAGCGAAAAGGGCCCAGCGGATTCGCTTCGCGTCAAAGTATGTGCTATGCTCATCTGTACCTAGGACTCTATTACGAAGCGACTGGTCAAATATTCCTTTCCGAGCAGCACATCGATCTTGCAGCCAATAAGTATTCAATGGATAATTACATGGGCAAAGTCGCTCAAGTACACCAAAAGCTCAATAAACACGGGAACATAGACCATCCCTGAGACAGTTGCCTGCAAGTCATTACTCAGACCGGAAAACAGAGCTACTCGGTAGAGCCATGATGGGTGGAATGCTCACCTCAACCGTTCTCACCCTTCTTATAATCCCGCTTCTACACCCTTTTCGACGATCTCAGAATCCTTTTCTTCAATCGCCTAGCTTCAGTTTTCTTCTGGAAACGCAAAGCCCCTCAAGCCGGGGTGCCAGTACCTAACGGCGAAATTAAGCACCCCACCAACTCTCACCTCTAAAATTACGGCGTTATAATTTTAAAGGCGAATATCCCCCGCTATCCTCACAATCGACCAGGAACAAAGACATTCGTCGATTGCCAGCATCTCACAGTAATCAATTATCCAATTGATTAACCCTTACCCATCTCGCAATTTAGTTGCTCGGAAGACGCTCGTCGAACCTCTAGTACGATCCCATGAAAAAAACCTCATTCACATTTCGCCTCCTTCCCCTGCTATCAGTATTAATCTTAACAAGCTGCTCTAACAAAGGATCTCATCCCGAATCCGAAGGCTGGGTTCCGCTCTTCAACGGCATAAACCTTTCCGGTTGGGAATTTAAAGTCGATGAAGCCAAATCAATTTGGAGCGTCATCGATGGTGTCATCGACTGCGAGCCTAACCTAAAAATGAAAGGCGACAAAAGCCTTTGGTCGACCAAGTCATATGACGACTTCACTCTTCATGTAGAATGGCGACTCAAGGAACTCAAAGGCATTTACAATCTGCCCACTGTTTTGCCGGATGGTAGTTACCAATTGGATGCCGACGGCGAGAAAGTTATCAACCCTGGGCCTGGTGCCGATTCCGGTATCTACGTGCGCGGAACCAACAAAGCTCAGATCAACATCTGGAATTGGGCTATTGGCTCGGGTGAAGTCTACAGCTATCGCAACAATCAGAAAGACCCCGTCATTCGAGCCGGCGTAACGCCTAAGGTCAACGCTGACAATCCGATTGGCGAATGGAACACTTTCATCATCACAATGAAAGGCGACCGTCTCACTGTCGATCTCAACGGAAAACGAGTCCTCGACAATGCCCAACTCCCCGGCGTTCCCGAAAGCGGCCCCGTCGTCCTCCAACACCATGGAGGCTACAATCACGAAACCAAAGAATGGAGCGGAGCCTCCAGTCTTGTTCAATTCCGAAATCTACACATCAAGGAGCTCTAGGCACCTAGCCAAAGCCGTCCTCCTAATCCTTTAAACTACAACATTGTACTTTTAAAGGCACCACCTCTGCCATTTTTCCCAAACGAGTCCGAATACAAATCTATCAATGACCGGAAACACACCTTCTTTCGATCTGACTGGCCGTACTGCTCTCATTACCGGTTCCACTATTGGAATTGGTTTCGCTATTGCAGAATCCCTCGCTGCGGCTGGGGCCAACATTGTTCTCAACGGCATCGAAGACTCCGAAACTGCCCAGGCATCAATCGACGTTCTAAAAACCGCGGGACAGAAAGCCTGGTACTGCCAGACCGACCTATCCAAGCGCGGCGCTGCCCACGCACTCTATAAAGCGGCTACGGAAAAGTCAGGGGCCATCGATATACTTATATCCAATGCTGCGATACAATTCGGGCAAAAACTACCAGAGATCGGCGAAAATGAAATGGACCTTCAATTCGCCACCAATTTCAAAGCCTCGCTCCAACTGATCCAATTGGTCCTCCCTCACATGAAGACTCAAGGCTGGGGTCGCGTAATAACAATTGGCAGCGTCCAAGAGGAAAATCATAACTCCAACTTCATCGTATATGCTGCACTCAAGAAAGCCCAAACGCATTTCGTCTGCAATCTCGCCAAAGAATATGGACGCTTCGGGATTACTTTCAACAACATCGCTCCGGGCATAATCGATACGCGCCGCAATAAAGATTTTCTCAGTAGTCCGGAAAATCGCGATAGTTCCGTATCCAAAATCCCCTGCGGTCGTCTTGGAAAGGCTGAAGACTGCGCTGGTGCCGCTCTCCTTCTTTGCTCCGAGGCGGGCAGCTACATCAACGGCTCCAACCAATTCATCGATGGCGGTCTGAGACTGTAGTTTTAACAAAACCTGTCCCCCGGAAAACAGATGCCAATCAAACAACTTCGTATTTCAATAGCCGCATCGATTTCTCTGCTTGGCACGCTGGTCGCCGTTTTCGCCTCGCCGCTAAACGCAGAAGATCAAAAACGCCCCAACATCCTTTTCATCATCGCAGACGACCAGTCGCCATTCGACCTAAAGATCTACGATCCCAAATCTCCGCTAGACACGCCTCGGATAGATCAGCTCGCTCGAGAGGGGATGATCCTGGATGGAGCCTACCACATGGGAGCCTGGCTAAGCGGCGTATGCGTTCCATCACGCCACATGATCATGTCGGGCCGCACCCTTTGGCATGCGCCCAATCGACCAGGTCGAACCGACAATCCCCACGCAAACGACCCCAGCAAAGTGCCAACCGATATCGTTCAGAACACTTTGCCAGCAGTTTTCAATCGAGCCGGTTACGACACCATGCGCACATGCAAACGCGGTAACAGTTTCGAAGCTGCCAACGTTTTGTTCGCCGATCGTCGCGACGCCGACAAACGGGGCGGCACCCACGAATCCGGTAGCGGCTGGCACGGAGACAGAGTTCTCGAATATCTCGATGAACGCGAATCCTCCCAAGATACCGATCCATTCCTAATCTATTTCGGTTTCTCGCATCCCCACGATACCCGGGACGGCAAATCCGAGCTTCTTACGAAATACGGCGCTGTAAATCACACCGATCCAAATACTCTGCCATTAGTAAATTCCAAACAACCGAAACTCCCGCCAAACTATCTGACCGGTCACCCCTTCCCTTTTCGACTACCCGGAGCTCGGGACGAAGAACGCGTAAGCGGCGTCTGGAAGAATCGCGACGAAGCGACTATTCGGAACGAACTTGGCAGAGAATTCGCGTGTAGTGAAAACATCGATATACAAGTTGGACGCGTTCTCGACAAACTCGACGCAATGGGCGAACTCGAAAACACCTACGTCATCTACACTTCAGACCACGGTATCGCCATCGGCCGACATGGATTACAAGGAAAACAAAATCTCTACGAACACAGCTGGCGCGTCCCCTTCATTGTAAGAGGCCCCGGCATCGAACCCGGCACTCGTGCAACCGGAAACCTCTACCTGCTCGATATTCTCGCAACCCTCTGCGACTTCGCGCAAATCCCCGCCCCGAAGACCAACGAAGGCATCAGCCTCAAACCGGTTTTCGAAGGCAACACGGACGCAGTCCGTGAAGTCCTTTACGGCGTTTTTTGCGCAGAAACCCGACCAGGACTCCGGTGCATTAAAAAAGGCGATTGGAAACTGATCAAATACGATGTGATGGATGGGCAATATCGCAAAACCCAGCTCTTCAATCTTGCGGACAATCCGCACGAATTGATTTTCCAACACCACGATCCAATCGTTACCCGCCTAACCGGTCTCAGTCCCAAACCCAATCAGACCAATCTCGCCGACAACCCAATTTATGCAGACAAGCTTGAAGAGATGGAGGAGCTTCTACTTTCCGAAATGCGTCAGCACGACGACCCGTTCCGTCTCTGGAACCAGCCAAAAGATTAAAGAGGTCTAGCGTAAAACCGTCGCTACGCCTTTTTCACGAACTCCAATTTCAGTTTCATCGCCCCAATCCCGCTAATCTTGCATTCGATATCGTGATCTCCGTCCACTAGACGAATATTTTTCGCCTTGGTGCCGGCTTTGACTACCAGTGAAGAGCCTTTTACTTTTAGGTCCTTAGTCACAGTGATCGTATCCCAATCCTGCGAAACGTTCCCATTTGCATCCTTGATAGCCGCATCCTCTACCACCGCTTCGCCGACTTCATTTGGCAACAACTCATGGGCGCATTCCGGACAAACGAACGCAATTCCGTCTTCGTAGCTGTATTCGGAATCGTATTCCGGGCAGTTAAGCATATCGTTTTAAATCCGATTAGTTGAAAATCGTACTGCGTAACGATTCAAACCTCCGCAAGATCTTGATAGGATATCCCCTCCCAACGCCAAGGCTCACAGTGATCTCCGAAACCTGTCACCGTTTTTCCGCATTGCAAATCTGCTCCGAATCGTATCCTACAAGCCGAATATTATGGAAATCGCATTTACAAAGATGCATGGGGCCGGAAACGACTTCGTGATGATCCAAAACCTGGACGGCTCAATCGAGCTTACATCAGAGCAAGTGGCTGCCCTTTGCGATCGTCACTTCGGAATCGGCTCTGACGGGCTCATTCTCCTCAATCCACCCCAGCAGTCTGATAGCGATGCAACCATGCTCTATTACAACGCTGACGGCGGACGCGTAGACATGTGCGGCAACGGAGCTCGCTGCTTCACTTCTTTTGCAATACTCAGCGGCGTCGGCAACGGAGAGTCTGTCTCCTTCCTCACGGACGCTGGTCCAATGAAAGCGATTGCCCAAAACGGCATTTTCACCATTGTAATGACTCCCGTCCACTCCATCGAGCTCGGACAAACGTTGTCGACTACCCAGGGAGAATACCCTTTCGACTTCATGAATACCGGAGTCGAACACGTAGTCGTCTTTCGCGAGAACGTCGATAATATAGACATCGTAGCGGAAGGCAGCGCTATTCGCTATCACGAACGCTTTCCAGAAGGCACCAATGCCAATTTCGCCGAAATTCAAGACGACGGTATAATCAAGGTACGTACGTACGAACGCGGCGTCGAAAGCGAAACGCTCGCATGCGGCACCGGAGTCACCGCAGTTGCCATCGCAGCCAATCTGACAAAAGAAATTCCTACGCCCCTAACTATTCGGGTGCGCGGTGGCGACATTCTTAAGGTCGATTTCCAACGTGATGGCGATACCATAAGCAACATAACGCTTACCGGTCCCGCCAAAGTGGTCTTCACCGGTACAGTAAACGTTTAGTCGATTCTTCTTCCGCTAGGATTCGAATCACCTTTCTATTGCAAATCGCCAAACGACGTTGCCAGGCTCCGAGCAATTCGTTTTCCGAGAAGCGGGCCTTCGAATATCATACCCGAATACAACTGAACCAAAGTCGCTCCTGCATCGATTTTCGCCTGAGCTGTATCGGGACTTGAAATACCTCCAGCTCCGATGATCGGCAACCGGCCTTCCGTTTGCTTGGCGATTCGGGCAATAATCTCAGTTGATTTCACGCAAACCGGCATCCCGCTAATACCTCCAGCCTCATTAAGATCCTTAAAGGGTCCCTCACGAGACATAGTCGTATTGGTCGCGATGATACCGTCAAGTTTCAGATCAATCAGAATTTGTAAAATGTCATCAAGCTCGCCCTCGCTCAAATCTGGAGCGATCTTAAGAAGAATCGGGCGACGAACGCCGCCAGCTTTCTCCAAACGCACTTCGTTCTCGCGACAAAGCTCGCTCAGCAGTTCCCGCAGGCGATCCCCTTCTTGGAGCTTTCGCAAATCAGGCGTATTGGGACTACTAACATTCACCACCAGATAATCGGCATAATCCGCCAGTGCCCGAAACGACGTTCTATAATCTTCGACCGCTTGATCCAAGGGAGCCACCTTGGACTTTCCTATATTAATTCCCAGAGGAATGCCTCGCTGACCAGGCCCCGGCAAGGTTTCCAAGCGTTGAGCGACCTCCAAGGCTCCATCATTATTAAATCCCATTCTGTTCAACAACGCCTCGTGCTCCGGGAAACGAAACATGCGTGGCTTCGGGTTCCCCGGCTGAGCTAAAGCCGTGACCGTACCAATTTCAACGTGTCCGAACCCAAGCGCTTCGAATGCTGGCCAACACTTCGCATTCTTGTCGAATCCCGCAGCCAAACCAACTCGGTTTGGAAACTTCAATCCAAAAGCCTCAATAGGCTTCGAAGCCTGAGGCAATTGATTGAATGCAGCCATCGCCGGACGAATTAGCGGCGTTTTGGAAAGAAGCGAAAGCGAACCCACTACCAACTCGTGAGCATGCTCTGGATCCAAACGAAAAAACAGCGGTTTGAGGATGTTTTTATAAAAGAAACTCATGGTTCAATCATGAAGCCATCAGAAGCGTCGTGCCTTGAAAAGAAAATTTAAGCAAAGGCGATTTTTGACTTCCTTGAGACCTAAGGAAGCCTGATGCTTGTTATTTAGCTGACGATAGAAATTCGCATATCCAGATTATTGGGACATCCTAGAGATGTTTTGGTCTACATTTTTGTTTATTTCTCTCGAAAAACGCAAACTTTACGCTTTTTAATCTTTTTTGGACTTTCATTTGTTGACTTAAACTTATCACCCGCTTTTTGGTAATGTCGAATTAGGAAAAACATGCCGAGCACAACGAATCATATCGAATGGTGTACAGTCAGTCTTGGAGAAGACATGAACTGGTGGGTTAAGGAAGTCAGCGACGAAGTCCATTGGGACGTCGACGGCTTGAGTATCATCGATCCACGCCAAATGGCTCACTTAATCGACCTCGCCGAACCGCTCCGCGAATACAATTTCGACCAAGACATTATGGATCGCGCTTTTATCGCGTTTAAGATTCAAAAAGACCTTGGCGACGGCATCGTACGCCTAGTCCGTACTAAGGAGAGCTTCTTTGACACAGACGAAGCACTCTTTGCCCTTCCTGACGTAGTCGATGAAGTAAACGGTCCCTATGCGGATCTGATGAATCATGTTACTCGCGTTCGCGTTAACATGCTCAACGACATTATCGATTTCGAACAGAACCTTACGATTGACGAACTAGAAGAAGAGCTACGCGAGGAGGAGAACAACAATTTTATAGAGGGACTCAATGTCCATATGTTCGATGAACTTACAGGAGTTCTCGAATATGTGCCCGCCGGTTGGGAACTCGATGGAGACGATGCAGAAGAAAAGTCGGAAGAAGAGGAAATAGAAGATTTCCCGGAAATCGACGACGAAGAAGCCAAGAAGATCAGCGAAAGCGAAAATCTCAAGTGGGACGAAGACGAGGAAGTGGACAAGAGCAATGAAACCTACGAAGGCGGCCCACCTGACGACGAGAAGAAAAAAGACAGCAAATAATTGGTGAGACCCAATTCCCAATAATTTCTGAAGCGCGGCTTATCTAGTCGAGCTTTTTTATAGCCCAATCACTCAACTCTCTGGGCCTAGCAATCGGATACAGGTACATACAGGTACATTCTCAACCGTTTTTTGCTGAACAAGCATTCCCGACTCCTGATTCACTTCGAAGAAAACAATATTATTCGAATCGCGATTCGCAACGGCCAGCAATTGACCCGACTTATCCAGAATGAAATTCCGCGGATGTCCGCCGCCCGAAGAAATTCGCTGGACCAACGCCAACGAACCATCGGATTCGTCGACCGAATAAACCACTATGCTGTCATGCCCCCGATTTGAAGCGTACAAATAGCGATTATTCGGATGAATCAAAATTTCAGCCGTGGTACTAGAACCCATAAAATCGGATGGAAGCGTTTTAACCGACTGCCGCGCAGTTAATTGTCCAACCTCAGAATTCCAGTCGTACAAAGCGACGGTTCCATTCAACTCATTGATCGCGTATACCCAACGTTCGCAACCATGAAATGCTAAATGTCGAGGTCCAGACCCTGGAACAGCTTTCGCATATGGAGTCGAAGCTGGTGTCAATACTCCAGTCTCCACATCAAATGCATACACGTAAATCCGATCCATCCCCAGGTCGCACACGAATACGTAGCGATTCGTAGGGTCCGTATAGACCGAATGTGCATGGGGAGCCTCTTGACGCTCAGGGTTCGCCTGCGACCCTGCGCCCTCGAGCTGAAACGATTGCGAAAGTTCGCCAACCGTCCCATCGACTGCCAAAGGAAAAACCGTGACGAATGCATCATTGTAACTCGTCGACAAAAGCCAGCGTTCGGAACGATCTAGATTTAGATGGCATAAGCCACCACCACCCGCAGCTTGACTACCAAGTAAAGATAGGTCTCCCGTACTACTATCGCGGGAAAAAGCGTTCACCTGTCCTTCACCTTCAGATCCAGTCTCAATCGCATAGAGCAAATCGCCTTTTCGATTCAACCGCATAAAACCGGCTTTATTGTGGTGGCTTATCAATTCTGGATCATCCAAACTCAACGGAGCATTACTCAGAAACTGGCGATAGATCCCATTCGTTTCATCTGATCCGCTCGTTCCGTAATAGGCTGTGTATTCTACAATTTGGTCTGTGTTCATTTTCAGCGACCAAACCCCTACCTGGCGCAAAAAGCAACTCCCCGTATTCAACTGTTCCAAAATCAATCCAACAAATTGATTAGACTGAGATTCCCTTAGCATCATAACTTACACCATCTCCACGCACCCCTTTTCCCATCAAAAGTACGCAATCAATCCATTTAATGAACTCTCCACGCAAATCCACACTCTTTCGTCCCATCTCCCTGTCCCTCGCTCTCTCATTCGCCGCCCTGCTATCGCCACTCTTCTCAAGCACGTTCGCTCCTAAAATAATTCGAAGTGGCAATTTCGAAATCACTGTCAACCGTCTACCCAAAAACCCAATCATCACCCACGCTTCCTCGGATACGCTCGGAACGAAAATCAATGGTCCCTCGGTCATTCGCGTTCCCGACTGGATTAAAAGCCCTCTCGGCAATTACTATCTCTATTTTGCCCATCACGACGGTAAATTCATCCGTTTGGCATACGCCGACGCTGTAACTGGCCCTTGGACCGTTTACGAACCTGGAACGCTAAAACTCGAAGAATCGCCAGCCTTCATTGGCCACATAGCGTCTCCCGATGTTCATATCGATCATGCCTCACGCCAAATCCGCATGTATTACCACGGGTCGCGCGATGGTGAAAATCAGAAGACCTCGCTGGCGACATCCAAAGACGGAATTCATTTCACCGCTTCCCAAAGCGTCTTAGGGCAGGCCTACTTTCGTGTATTCTCGCACCGCAGCGCTTTTTACGCGATCGACACGCATGGATTCCTCAATCGCTCCCAACATCACGACAAAGAATGGGTGATCGGCGAAAACCAGCTAATCGCCCCGGTTACAATAGATGACCAATACGGCAAACGCGACGACGTCCGCATCCGGCATAGCGCAGTCGTAAAACGAGGTAACACTCTGCTTGTTTTCTATACTCGAAAAGCCGATGCCCCAGAACGCATTCTCTTGAGCACTGTATCTATGATCGGCGACTGGAACCAATGGACAGCGAGCGAACCGGTCGAAATTCTTCGTCCAACAGCCGAATACGAAGGTATCCAATTTCCAATCAAACCATCCAAAAAAGGAGGCAGCATCAAAGTCCAGCAACTGCGCGATCCAGCGATCTTTGAAGACGCTGGTCAATCCTATCTCTTGTACTCCATCGCCGGAGAAATGGGCTTAGCCGTTGCAGAACTTTCGATCAAGAAACTTCAAGATTAACCCGATTTCGCGAACAAGCTATGATCAAAGCCGCATCCATTCAGTTCAATCACCGTCCAGGCGACAAAGCTTACAACCTTCAACGAATCGCTGAATTCTGTAAACAAGCGTCGATATCATCGTTTTCCCAGAAATGTGCATCTCAGGCTATTGGCACGTCCGCAATTTGAGTCGCGAACAAATCGATACGCTGTCCGATGACATCGGTAACGGATTATCGCCCCAATACCTCAAACGTCTCACCAAAGAATACAACTTGATAATCGTCGCTGGCCTCATCCAAAAAGCTCCTAATGGAGCGCTTTACAATACTTACGTCGCAGCTCAACCCGATGGCTGCGTTCATAGCCACCGGAAGCTCCACTGCTTCATCAGCCGACACATGTCGAGCCACCAAGACTACACGGATTTCGATTCCCACTTAGGGGTCAGAATCGGCATCCTCGTTTGCTATGACAACAATCTAGTCGAAAACGCATCCAAGGGCCCCAACCGACGCGAATGGCTTTTGCGCTGGCTTCCGTCGCGAGCCCACGACAATGGAATGTTCATTCTTTTCAGTAACGGCGTGGGTAGGGATGACGACGAATTGAGGACCGGCAATGCAATGATCATCGACTGCTACGGACGCATTCTCGCTAAAACCTGGAAAGCCGAGAACAACATGATAATCGCCGAATTAGATCTCACTCTTCTCGACCGCTGCACCGGACGTCGTTGGCTTCGCGCCCGTCGACCTAAATTGTGTACTCGTCTCGCCAAATCGACTGGAAAAGAACTTTCCCCCAGAGAAGCTCGTTTTTCGCAAGATAGTACCGAGTGAGTCACGTTTCTATTTCTATCTAGAATAGGTGGACTGGATTTCACAGTTTACATTTCAGGTCTTTCCTACGAGTACCTCGGGCTGCAATTTTGCAGTGAACGCAACATAACTCATCATGTTCGACCTATTTCGCACCAAAAACACCAATTACAAAGACGATCTCCTTTCTGGCCTAACCGTCGCCTTGGCCCTTGTGCCAGAAGCGATTGCATTCGCATTCGCAGCCGGAGTCGATCCGCTTGTCGGCCTTTGGGCAGCTGTCTTTATGGGCTTCATAACTTCCACTTGCGGCGGTCGCCCAGGAATGATTTCAGGTGCAACCGGCGCTATCGCCGTGGTAGCAGGCAAAGCAGTCCAGCACGGCGACGCCCTTGGCGGGGGCCTAGGACTTCAGTATTTGTTCGCGGTCATCATGATCGCCGGAACCATTCAAATCCTTTTTGGCGTTCTAAAGCTCGGACGCTTCATACGCCTCGTCCCGCATCCAGTCATGATCGGCTTCGTCAACGGACTCGCTATCGTGATTTTAATGGCTCAGTTCCCTTCGTTCAAAGATCTGAACACCAGCGAATGGCTCTCCGGCCAGCCATTGGCTATCATGGTCGGCTTAGTTGCACTCACGATGGTGACGATTCAGTTCTTTCCAAAAATCACCAAAGCAGTCCCTTCTTCGCTTGTGGCCATTGGTTCGGTAGGCGTCATCGCTTTTCTATTTTTCAAGGATAGTGCGACAGTCTCGGATATCTTGGCTCAGTCGCCTAGCAACCCCGAAGGCAAACTTTCCGGTTCCTTCCCATTAGCTCATTTGCCGACAGGAATCGCGTGGGCGACCGAATGGCCCTTCCTACTCAAAACAGCCTTCATCGTATCCATGGTGGGAATTATCGAATCGCTCATGACGCTGCAGCTCATCGACGAGATTACCGAAACACGTGGTCAAGGCAATCGCGAGTGCGTTGCCCAAGGTGGAGCGAATTTCCTCTCCGGACTCTTCGGAGGCATGGGCGGTTGTGCGATGATCGGACAATCTCTCATCAACATCAAATCCGGAGGGCGGGGACGCCTTTCGGGTATTGCCGCCGCAGCCGCCCTAGCAACCTTTATAATGGTTGCGGGACCCGTAATCGAAGTCATCCCGATAGCCGCCCTGGTGGGCGTTATGTTCATGGTCGTGATCGGCACCTTCGAATGGTCCTCCTTAAACACCTTCGGCAAGGTTCCTTTTTCAGAGATTATCGTCATCGTAGCGGTAACCATTATCACCGTGATCATGCATGACCTAGCAACAGCGGTCTTCGTCGGCATCATTCTGTCCGCTCTAATATTCGCTTGGGAAAGTTCGAAACACGTTTTCGTAACCATAGAAACAGAAACGGAAAACGAACGCATTTACTCCTTACAAGGCTTACTGTACTTCGGATCGGTTCGCGAATTCACAGACAAATTCCAAGCCCGCTCCGACGTAAAGAATATCGTGATCGACTTTGGCCACGCCCGCGTCTGTGACATGTCGGGCCTTGAAGCAATCAATTCGTTAGTAGAACGCTACCGTAATGCCGATAAAAACCTTCGTCTACGCCACCTTTCCCCGGACTGCCGTCACATGCTCGAAAAAGCGGGCAACCGCGTAAACGTCGAAGTTCTGCCCGACGATCCCTACTACACCGTCGCCAACCTAAGAAGCAGAGCCAAGTAAATAGGACTCCGGATCCAATGAAAAGATACTGAGTTTCGTCCTATTTGATTGAGAATTGAAAATAGGCGAAGCGTGGCGGTCGGATTGTCGGATCTCAACCTCGAACGGTCTCCCCACACTATTGCCCGAGACGTCTTCGAGAATGGTCTCGACCTGTGCTCGATACGCACTGCTCGACCAAGATGCACTTAGCTCGAAGGACTAGCGTTTCTCTCCTTGATCGATTTCCACGGATCCATCGATGACCTGTTCCATTGAATCAATCACAAGTAGCATGCGGCTCAATAAGGCCTCATCCAACGCCTCTGGAAACTCCAAACGCACAGGCGACTTCGGTAGGCCTCGGGAACAACTACCTTCCAGTCGACGAGACGCGGCGACTCAGTATCTGGCGGTGCTACTGAAAACACCTTTCGATAGCTCGATTTCAGTGGTTGCCCTTTGGCATCCAGCCAAAAATCGGATACCGCCAGAGTGTAATGCCGATTCATTTCATTAACCGCATCGAGAACGGTAGCAATTAAAGAGATAGAGAAGATCTGATAAGTCTTCTCGCCGAGGAGAGCGGAAACAGGAACACTCATAGGCCTAAGTCCTAGAGTAGAGATGAAGCCAAACTGAATGCAATGATAGAATCTGAAATCAAGCGGGAGCTATATCCTACTGGCAAACCGTAACGAAAGCCGAAACCCTCTTCCGTAACAGATTCCTACTTACGCATTCGGAGGGACTCTTCATCCCTCAATGCCTTCATCGCGATATATCGCTCGGGCTCATTCTCTATCAAATTGCGTTTCTCGTAAGGGTCTTCCAATAGGTTGAATAAAAATTCTCCGTCGCTTGGCGTTTCCAAATACTTCCAATCACCCGAACGCAAAGCGCTCCACGGATTACGTCCAAGCTCCTGATGGGCTCCCAATTCCCAAAACAACGAACGATCCTTCCAATCGTCTCCCTCGAAAAGCACCGGCACGAGCACTCGTCCATCTAAACGATCGTCCTCCAATTTAACACCTGCCAATTCGCAAAACGTCGGAAATAAATCTAGCGAACTACACAACGCATCGTTACGCGCTCCCGCTGCAATCTTTCCAGGCCAACGCATAATGCACGGCACGCGCAAGCCCCCCTCAAAGAGCGTCGCTTTATCGCCCCTGTAGGGCTCATTGTTGCCGCCGTAAACCGGATCCCCGCCATGATCCGTCAAAAAGACGACAAGCGTATTCTCCTCCAACCCATTGGACTCGAGAGCATCCATTACGCGGCCCACGCCATCGTCCAACGAAACCGCCATCGCCGCGAATTCGCGTCTAACTTTGTCCTCTATAAATGACACGCGTTTGAGGTCCTGCGCCTGTGGCTGCATTATATTGATCGGCGTCTGAGCACTCGGACTCCAGCCTTTACCGAAATGCGGGGCATTGTAGGCCAAATACAGAAAGAATGGATCGGAATCGCTCTCTCTCGAATTCAAAAACGAAATCGCTTCGTCTGTGATCAATTCCGTCGCGTATCCATTTTCCGAAACATGCTTTTCTTGGTGATACCAATCGGGAATAATTCCATAAGTCATCGTAAAGAAATCGATGCATCCGCCCGTGTGTCCGATAAACGAATCGAACCCATGACTCATCGGCAGGAGCGATTTATTCCCATGCCCAAGGTGCCACTTCCCGATCAACGAAGTATCGTAACCGGAATCCCGCAAACGCTCCGCGATCGTCGTTTCACCAGCTTGAATACCGGTCGTTTTATGCTCGTCTGCCATAAACATAAGAGCGCTGAGTAATTGGTGATTCGACCGACTCGGATTTCGACCAGTCAACAAACCGAATCGCGACGGCGTGCAAATTGACGAAGCCGAGTACCAGCGCTCGAACAACATTCCTTGCCCCGCAAGCCTGTCGATATTCGGCGTCGGAATCTCGCTGCCGTAACACCCCACATCGTTGATCCCTTGATCATCCGTGAAGACCAATAAAATATTCGGTCTATCTGCTGGATACAGCGACGTCAGAAACACGAAAAAAACCAATAGAATACGGGGGTAGCGCATGTCCAACTATGCTCGACCTGGACCGAACTATGCAAGTCTACAGGTCGCAGCACAAAACAAGACTGCCTAGACTATTGACCCGGACTAGCCCGCTTGGGTATTAATGACCTACTTTTGGAACCGAAACCAACCAGTCCTTATATTGTACAAAGCGCCGTTGTTCGCCTCCACGCCGATGGAAGCGCTAACACGATTAACGACGATGTCGCAGTCGAGGAACCTCTCGAAATCCGCATCGGCAACGATCCTTTTGTCGTCACTATGCGCACTCCCGGGCACGACGAAGAGCTAGCGACTGGATTCATGATAACCGAGGGCATCGCTCAATCGAAAACCGATTTCAAGGAAATCAACCGCTGCAAGCTTTCCACAAATCCCGAAAATACGATTCGAATTCGACTGAACGACTCTATCCCTCTCGAAGATATCCAATCCAATCGATTCGGAGCCATTTCTTCGAGCTGTGGCGTTTGCGGCAAAACCTCCATCGACTCAATTAAGCAAGCGTATCCAGAAATTGACAGCAAGTGCGTCATCGATCGCAAAACGCTTCTCGCACTTCCGGAAATCCTTCGTAAGAACCAAGTCGTTTTCGACCGAACGGGCGGACTCCACTCGTCGGGAATATTCGATAGCCAAGGCAATCTCCTCTGCCTTCGCGAAGATGTCGGAAGACATAACGCTCTCGACAAGGTCATCGGATACGCAGCGCTCAACGATCTCTGGCCCTTGGAAAATCATATTCTCCTGGTAAGCGGTCGGGTTTCCTTCGAAATCATCCAAAAAGCTCTGGCTGCTAGAATACCGATAGTAGCTGCCGTTTCCGCTCCTTCATCTCTGGCGATTTCTTTCGCCAGGGAATCCGGCCAAACACTGGTCGGTTTTCTCCGCCACCCGAAGATGAATGTCTACTCGCATCCACAGCGTATCATAGGATAAGAATTTGGGGGTATACCATCTCCCAAAAATCGGTTGTCGACATTTCAAATCATCAGATTCATTAAAAAACTAGCACGTCCCAGTTTATTTAAAATGAAACCCCCTTTCAATATGACTTCAACAAATCTAACCTCAGCCCTAGCCATTCTATCGATCGCCTTATTGCTCAACGACACTCACGCCTCGAAACCGAACATCCTCTATATCATGGCTGACGACCACACTTGGCAGGGTATTGGGAGCTACGGTAGTCACCTCAAGGAAGTCTGCCCAACCGAGAACATCGATCGACTGGCCAGCGAGGGCATGCTTTTCAAGAACGTCTACTGCACCAACTCCATTTGTACTCCCAGTCGGGCATCCATCTTGTCCGGCCAATACAGTCACAAAAACGGATTGATGACGTTGGTCGATACTTGGGACCGCGATCACCAACCCAATCTTGCGGTAGAGCTCCAAAAAGCGGGTTACGAGACTGCAATCATCGGCAAGTGGCACCTTCACTCAGAACCCATCGGTTTCGACTATTACAAGGTGCTTCCCGGACAAGGCCTTTACTTTAACCCGCTGCTCAAAGAAAAAGGCAAACCCTGGCAGGACCACAACGATGGCGGAGAAGTCTACGAAGGCCATTCCAGCGATGTGATAGGCAACGAGACGCTTAAATGGCTGAGCGAACAACGTGACACCGATAAACCCTTCTTCCTCATGTGCCACTTCAAGGCGCCCCACGGAATCTGGGAATACGCGCCCCGCTTCGACGAGCTTTACGCTGATGTCGATATCCCCGAACCGCACAGTTTGTTCGAAGATAAAAGCGATCGTTCCGATGGCTCGCGCGACTATGGCAGCACGCTTGGCCCCACCAATCAAATCCGCAATCGAGTAGCCCGCATGCAAAACGATTTCTGGCCAGGTGGGCCTCTTGATATCACAGGCATGGATGAAAAAGCCCAAACCCGAGCCGCCTACCAACGGTACTTGAAGGACTACTTGCGCTGCGTCGCTGGGGTTGACGAAAATGTGGGCCGAGTCCTCGCCTACCTGAAAGAACAGGACCTCGAAGACGAAACGCTCATCATCTATACCGGCGACCAAGGTATGATGCTCGGCGAGCATGATCACGTCGATAAGCGTTGGGCATTCGAAGAATCCATGCGCATGCCCTTCATTGCTCGATTTCCAAAGGAAATCGAAGCGAATAGCATTAACAAAGACATCATTAACAACGTAGATTTCGCCCCGACAATTCTCGACTATGCTGGAGCGAAGACGCCGAAGCCTATGCAAGGGCGTTCTTTCCGCAAAAATCTGGGTGGCAACACTCCAAAAAACTGGCGTCAGTCTACCTACTACCGTTACTGGATGCATCGTGCTCATCACGACATACCAGCCCATTACGCCCTACGCACCCAGCGCTACAAACTTATCTTCTACTACGGCCTCGCCCTTCATCCGAACATGGAAGAAATCTGGGCCTTTGGTCCCGGCGAGGAAATCAACGAAGCCAATCTTCACCAAATTTCATCTTGGGGTGCCACCAAACCAGAAGCCACTCCAGCTCGACTCGAACTTTTCGACATGGAGAAAGATCCCTATGAGCAAAACAACGTCTACGACGACCCCGCTTACGCCCAGGTTCGAGAAGAACTGAAAGCTCAGCTTCTCGAACTCAAGGCCGACGTCGGCGACCTTGACGCGGTCTATCCAGAGCTCATGCAGCGTCAAAGCGTGGCTTGGTAGATAACGCACGCCCCATCCCTCACACTTGACGAGCAATACGAAACCTGCTCTGTGTTTCCACCCCGATTTAAGCAGCCTACTCGTCACGAACCACCCCATCCCATCCCAAGAGCTCCCAACCATGTATCGAATTAAATTCGGCAGACTGCTCGCCGCCCTCGCTCTTTCTTTATTCGAAATCGCAATCGCAATCACTGCACCCAAAGCTGAGCCCGACTACATTAAGCCAGATACGAACATTATATTCCTTGGTGACAGCATCACTCAAGGGGGAACCTACATCGCCTACCTCCAAACCTACCTCTGGGAACTATATCCAGATAGCAATTACAATTTGATCAACTTGGGGTTGGGCAGCGAAACCGCCAGCGGACTCTCCGAAGACGATCACCCCTTTCCCCGTCCCCATATCCACACGCGAATCGATCGCGCCCTCGCAGAAGCGAAACCCGATCTGACTTTCATTTGCTACGGAATGAACGACGGCATTTACCACCCGCAATCTAAACAACGCTTCCAGGCCCACAAAAAGGGAATGGAAAAACTGATTGATAAGGTCAAAGCAACCGATTCAGAGATCATACTTTTGACCCCTCCTCCTTTCGACGCTCAAACCAAGCGCCTAAACGGTCGCACGCTCGCTTCCAAGAACGCTCTCGAGTTTGGCTACAAGACACCTTACGAAAACTATGATTTCGTGCTAAAAGACTACGGGAAATGGATACTCGAAAAACGAGATGGAGTGGCTCTCAGCATCGACATTTATACGGCCTTGAAAAACGACCTTTCCACTATACGAAAAACGAATCCAACTTATAGATACGGCGATGGCGTCCACCCCAATGATCGCGGTCACTACATCATCGCTCGAACGATCTTAAAAACGCTCAATGCTCCCGGCATAGATTCGCTGCTCGACTATTCCGCCCTTCCTGCTAACAACTCGATCGCCAAAGTGTTGCCCCTGATACTCGAGCGTCACCGTTTCATTAGCGCTTCGTGGCGCGAACATGTCGGCCATAGCAAACCGAACAAGGAAGCGGTTCCTCCCCTGGGCGAAGCCATCGTTCAAGCGAAGTCGAAAGAGAATGAGATACGAGCAATCATAAGAGCTAACAACGCTCTACCGAAGAAGATGAATCGCCGAGTCGGTGACCATCAACTCGAGTACCTCCTGCAATAACCCTCTGGCCAGAAACCAGCCAAGGAATGACCGCTCCTTCTCTTCCTCCACGGTTACAGCGAATGCGGCGACACTCTCGAAAAAGTGACGAAGCACGGTCCGCCCAAACTCGTCTCCCAATTCAAAGAACTCCAAAGGGCAATTATCGTTTCCCCGCAATGCCCGAAAAATAGCTGGTGGCGGACTCAAGCCCTCAAAGCTCTCATCGACGAAGTTGTCGAGGAACGAGGAGACATTGACCTGGGACGACTCTACATAACTGGACTTAGCATGGGCGACTACGGAACCTGGAGTTTCATATCCCGCTACCCGAACACCTTCGCGGCAGCGATTCCAATCTGCGGCGGAGGCAATCCATTTAATCTACCTGCCAATCGCCCTCCAAGGAAATCCGGCATCACGAACGAGTTTCTCCCTCGAGGTCTCCCCCTCGCCCAGAATTTGCCAGTATTGACCTTTCACAGAGCCCAAGACACCTCCGTCCCAATCGAAGAAACGCAAACGCTAGTCGATCTTCTCGAACTAGCCGGGAGCTCAGCCATAAAAATCACAACCTACCCTGATGCTCGGCATGTCCAAATCTGGGAAATTGTATACGTCAATCCGGAAGTTTGGCAGTGACTCTTATCCCAATAATCCTCGGCCAAGAGGGAAGCTGGGGAGATAGAAATTCACAGGGTACTAAACTCTCAAACCGCGAACTTAGTTTTGATTTCTTCTCCTTGAATCCAAATCGTAAGTTATTGCTATACATCCATAGAACGAACTTGTCACCACTAACTCAAACGATGAAAAATCTCCCTACCCTCGAATTGCCTTTTCCATAATCTTGTCCGCGAGCAGATTCCTTACTCATGCCTTGATCTTCAAGTCCAAGCCGCCGATACCGCAAGAAACAGCCTCGGCGACACCCATTCAAAAAGCGTAGATCGACTCGCTCAATAACGGACTCGCTCAACTTCAGACCGAATATACTTGGCTGCAATCGAAACTCGAAAGACCGACATTTACCGAAGAAGCGAATTTTCCAGAAGCGATTACGATTCAATCCGGTACGGCCAGCAGTAGCTACTGCCATGCCGTTCTCCGGCGAGCATTTCGCGGATATGATGAAAGCGCAGGTAAACAGACGACTCGACATTTACTCTGCTCGGCTAAACCTATTCGCCAACCAACGCTCGCAACTCGAAAAAATCATGCTGCTTCAGTTCACGCAGATGCGCCCTCGAATGAGCGGACAATTCATGCAAGAAGGCGGCGACGGCACCAAATCTCCGTTAATCGCTCAGAGAAACATTGACGACTTAGCGGAAAAAACTTCTATCCGCAGAACAATTAGCCAAATACGATGAGATGCGAGCACAAGAGAATGCTTCTCGTAGTGAAATGATGGCGACCGCTCAGTTAAGTCAAATCGTGCCTCAACTAGGATTGAGCGAAGATCAAAAAGACCAAGTCTAAGGGATTTTCTATAACCAATCAATAGACATGCAAACAGACACCTTCGATCCTCAACAATTCGAAGAAACCCGTAGCCAGTCAAACGAACAAATTCTGGATATCCTCGACGATCAACAAAAGGCGATTTTCAAACAGATCAACAAAAGTCAGTCTTCCGCAAACTTTACCATTATTGGAGGGTAAAAACTCCTAACTATAGCCCTAAGCTCCTTCGACTTCTTCCTTCAAAGAACGATCGAAAACAATCGTCCCGAAAGGAATAAACGACATCAGAGCTGCAATCGCTGCTCTACTAAACGTCCAACTGCGCTCGCGCCAAACGAGAAGTAGAACTACAATATAGAGCACAAACAAACCTCCATGCAACGATCCGACTATCCTCACGGGTTCCGGCGTAGCCGCAAAATACTTCAAAGGCATACACACTCCAAGTAAGACGATAAAAGAAAGCCCTTCCAGGAAAGCTACTTTGCGAAAAAATTGAAGATATTTAATTGTCATAAAAGTCAGGCTACGACCTGTTTGAGCGTTCCAAGTCCTTCGATATCAATTTCAATAAAATCGCCGGATTCCAAAGTAAAGTCATTGCCCGGAACGATCCCCGTCCCAGTCATAAGGTAGCACCCTTGAGGAAAACTCAGCTCGCGAAACAAGTAGCCAGCCAATTCCTCAGGTTTCCGTTTCATCGCCGAGAGTTCAGTTTCACCTTCAAAAACGAGTGCATCTGATCGATAGATTTTCAGTGAGATTTTCGTCGATGCTGGCAGTTCCGTATCCAATACGTTAAGACCCGGACCTAAACCAGCAGCGCCTTCATAGGTTTTCGCCTGCGGGAGATAGAGCGGATTCTCGCCTTCGATACTGCGAGAACTCATATCGTTGCCAACCGTATAACCAATAATCTTACCGTTCGTGGACAACGCCAAAGTCAATTCCGGCTCGGGCACATCCCAACTAGAATCTTCCCTGATTCGAACCGCTTGACCATCGCCTTTAACCCGATGGGCTGCCGATTTGAAGAAAAGCTCTGGGCGATCCGCATTGTAAACGCTTGCATAGAAATCGCTTCCTCC
>JABITN010000005.1 GCA_018700525.1 Opitutales bacterium | reverse complement strand
GTTCTTGGTCCCGTGATGCGCGGGCCATCCAGTTCCCATAGCGCGGCGGCGAATCGCATCGGGCGTCTTTGTCGCGATTTAGTTGAGGGCGATTTGCGACGAGTGGATATATATTATGACCCCAATGGCTCACTGGTGACGACTCATAAGTCTCAGGGTACCGATATGGGGCTTTACGGCGGATTTCTCGGTTGGGAGCCAGATGATCCGCGCCTACCCGATCACGCTCAGCATACTGAATCGGCTGGGTTGGAAATCGAAGTTCACTACGAATCCTACGGAGCGGAGCACCCGAATAACTATAGGTTGGAGATTGAGGGCGTTAGTGGGCTTTGCCATAAACTTCAGGCGATCTCGACTGGCGGCGGCATGATCGAAGTCACCGAAATCGATGACGTGGCACTAAGGATGGCGGGAGATTTTTTCGAAACGCTCGTGTATTTGAATGACGATGCAGAGCGCGATTCCATTCGGACGGAGTTGTTTAATTTGATAACGTGCGATGATAGTCAGGTCCTGGAAGGGGAAGCGAATCTGTTGCGGTTTTCATCGGTCAAGGAACCCGAGGAGCACATACTTTCGATCGTTCGAGAAAATCCGATGGTTTGTGCTTTAAGGGTGCTGAAGCCGGTATTGCCCATCATGTCTCGCAAGAATCTGTCGGTTCCGTTCCAGACTGTCGAGGCCATGCTGGCGTACAATGAAGGGAAGAATTGGGAGCTTTGGGAACTCGCTCTCGAGTATGAAAGCATCCGTGGAGGAATTTCTCGCGAAGCGGTGATGGAGAAAGGCCGGATGGTCTTGGGGCTGATGGAATACGCAGTGAAGACGGGTTTGGCGGGGACGAAGTATGCTGACCGAATCTTGCCGTGCCAGTCCGTGACTTTTGTTGAACGTGAGGCGGAAGGTCGCTTGATTCCGGGTGACGTGATGAATCGTGTGATCGCTTACGTGTCCGCGATTTTGGAAGTGAAGTCTTCAATGGGAGTCATTGTAGCGGCTCCGACTGCAGGTTCCTGCGGCGCTATGCCGGGGTCCATGTTGGCGGTGGCCGATTCAATGGGCGTCGACGAGGAGCAACGGATTCGGGCTTTGCTGGTTGCGGGGCTTATCGGGGTTTTCATCGCGACTCACGCTACATTCGCTGCCGAAGTCGGTGGCTGCATGGCGGAGTGCGGATCGGGCGCCGGCATGTCTGCCGCGGCTATGGTAGGGCTGGCTGGTGGTTCTTTGGAGCAGCAACTTGGTGCGGCGTCGGTGGCTTTGCAAAATTCATTCGGCATGACCTGTGATCCGGTAGCCAATCGCGTCGAGGCGCCGTGTCTCGGCAAGAATGTATTGGCTGGGACCAATGCCTTGGCTTGCGCAAATATGGCATTGGCGGATTATAAGCATCTTATCCCTTTGGATGAAGTCATCTATGCCATGAATGAAGTCGGGAAGGCTATTCCGCATGAACTTTGCTGTACCGCGAAAGGCGGTTTGTCCATCACGCCCACCTCGAAGGCTATCGAGCAAAAGTTGGCTAGTACCGAAAAAACGAATAACTGAATGACTGAATGACTGAAGAAACGAGTGCTCCTAAAACCTGGTTTGGTCATCCTGCCGGACTATCGACATTATTTTTCACCGAGCTTTGGGAGCGATTCAGCTATTACGGTATGCGGGCTTTACTTGTCCTCTTTATGGTGGATGCCGTGAAGACTGGCGGGATGGGGCTCGATGACAAGACGGCTAGTTCGATCTATGGTTTGTATACGGCGTTTGTTTATCTGGCTGCCTTGCCGGGCGGATGGATTGCCGATCGGCTTTTGGGAGCGCAGCGTTCCGTTTGGGTTGGGGGATTGATCATAGCGGCTGGCCACTTCACTTTGGCGA
The DNA here is from genome assembly GCA_018700525.1 of Opitutales bacterium. Taxonomy (GTDB): domain Bacteria; phylum Verrucomicrobiota; class Verrucomicrobiia; order Opitutales; family Opitutaceae; genus Pelagisphaera. The sequence goes on along the minus strand of JABITN010000005.1, from coordinate 12,818 downwards.
TTCCTTCTACGGCTGCGTTTTTTGTCGGATTGGTATTGGTAGTCATCGGGACGGGTTTCTTGAAGCCGAATATCAGCGCGATCGTCGGGCAGCTTTATCCTGAGGGTGGAGCTCGCCGCGATGCGGGGTTCACTATTTTCTACATGGGTATCAATATGGGTGCTTTTCTGGGGCCTTTGATTTGTAGCTATCTTGGGGAACAGGTGAACTGGCACGCAGGTTTCGGCGTGGCAGGCGTAGGCATGTTGGCAGGCGTTATTCAGTATAAGTTTTCGGTAGGTCGCTTGGGCGACGCTGGCCTTCACTCCTCGGCTCCAAAGCGCGAGGGAGGCGGAATCGACAAGGCCTGGTATCCAGTAATCGGAGGATTTTCGGTCGTGGCCTTGCTTGTGGTTCTCGGCTTGTCTGGCGTTATCAAATTTAACGCCTTAGCCCTAGCTCAGAACACGACCTTTGTAATTGTCGGCTTGGCGGTTGCTTTTTTCGTCTACATATTCGCATTTGGGAAATTGAATCCGACAGAACGCAAGCACACGATCGTGATTGTCGTGCTATTTGTCGCTTCCGCGGTTTTTTGGTCCGGTTTCGAACAAGCAGGTTCATCGTTGAATCTGTTCGCGGATCGGCATACGGATCGATTCGTATTTGGTTTCGAAATACCGGCAGGTTGGTTTCAGTCGCTAAACCCGTTTTATATCGTGGTATTCGCTCCCATCTTCGCGACTTTTTGGGTGGGTTTGGCGAGGAAGCGGATGGATCCGTCCATGCCTGCCAAGTTTGCAATTGGTATGGTTATTCTTGGGCTGGGATTCCTAGTGATGGTGGGTGCGGCTAATTTGGTAACGGATGGAGGCCAGGCAGGGCCTTATTGGCTTATCCTGACTTATCTGCTCCATACTATGGGCGAACTATGTTTGAGTCCGGTAGGCTTGAGTTCCGTTACGAAATTGGCTCCGAAGCGCTTTGTCGGTCAAATGATGGGTATCTGGTTTTTGGCTACGTCGCTTGGTAATTTGATGGCGGGCCTTATGGCGGGACGATTCAATCCTGAGTCGTTAAATGAAATGCCGGGACTTTTTATGCAAATCGTTCTTACCTCGGTAGGCGGTGGGTTGCTGCTTCTTTTGTTTACGAAGCCTATTAAAAAGCTAATCGGTAATCTTGAGTAGGAATGTGGTTTTGAAGAGTATTTGTCCACAGATTGCTCAGATGCCCACAGATTTTTTGGAATGATCTTTAGCCACGAAGAGCACGGAGGATCCTCTATTGTTTTAATATTCAAATCTTTTCCGAACTTTCGTGGTTATAAAGCGTATGTCTTGGCTCTGTTATGTTGGGGTTTGCTTGCTGCGCAGAGTGTGGATGCTCAGGAAGGTTACTCGATTCAAAATATCGAAGGATGGCCTGTTTGGGTAAGCGATGAATTGAAGGTAAAGGAGCCTGAAGCGACTGCGGTTGCATTGGATTTGCTTCGAGATCAATGCCAATTGGTAGTTCGAGTATTGCCGGTAGCTGCCAGCGCAGCAGTTAAGAAAGTTCCAATTTGGATGTCGCTACCAGCTCCTGGAAGGCGACCGAGGGCTGAGTTTCACGGCAATGTGAACTGGTTGCTGGATAATGGGATGGATCCAGCCAAGGCTAAATGCGTCGAATTTTCGAATATACCGATCTTTGGTAGAGAGATAAAGAGGATGCCGATGATGTTGTTGCACGAGCTTGCTCATGCGTACCACAACTTGATTTTGGGCTACGATCACCCGGATGTTTTGCGCCTCTACAAAAGGGCAAAGCAATATGGTAGCTACAAGATCGTTGCTCGTCGTAATCATAAACTGCAAATGGCTTATGCCATGAATAATCAAATGGAGTATTTCGCGGAAACGACGGAAGCGTTTTTCGGCGAAAACGATTTCTATCCTTTTAATCGTGCCGAGTTGAAAAAGCACGACCCCGAGATGCACGAACTCTTGAAACGTCTTTGGGAGAATGCGGGAGAGTAGAAAACCTATTTTCCGCATAGCGGAAACCTATGGTGCTCGCACAGCGAGGACACAAGGTCCGGCGAAGTAGGACCGTTGTTAATAAATTCTCAACTGAATGGATTTTCAACAACGCTTCGCTAGTTGCTGCTGTGCAGCAAATAGGTGTCTCCCGCCCTCGGAAGGCAATAGGTTCGCAGCTGATGTTAGTTTTGCTTTCTCCCGAGTACGTACTCGGGGCCTTCGGCACGGATTTCGGCATGGAGCTGGATCATGCGTTTTTTGAGTTGGTGAAGACGAAATTCGGTACGCGTGTGATTGACAAGGAGTTATTCAAAGGACTAATGGTTTTGATGTTCTGGGGTAGGCTGAACGAAAGCGTACCGTCAATGCTGGATTCGATAAACGCCGCTTTGAAGGAAAAAGTTGAAGGCTAAAATGTAATTGATAACGCGGTTCAGCGCGATCGTCGATCCTACGATTTGATCGGGATTTATTTTCGCTTTATCGTGTTCCTTTCGCGGCTCTGATTTCGGCTAGGCGTTTTTTCATTGCTTGAGCGATTTCAGGATGCTCACGAATGACGTTAGTGGATTGCGATAGGTCGGTTCTTAGGTTGTAGAGTTGTTCTTTGGGGGCGTCGAGTTTGAGCGCTCCGTCTGCCATGTCGCTATTGGTCTCGCCTGCGAAGTGTATGGCGGGTGGACCACCGAAACCATGGTCTCCGACATTCTTGGCGCTGAAACCACCGCCCGCTTGGTTGGGAATGTACATCCAATCGCCTTCACGCAGAGATAGATGCGTTTTGCGGAAGGCTGCTAATGCGAGGTGGTCTCGGATGGGTTCGGTAGGTTTGCCGGTTAGGGCAGAGAGGATATTGAAGCTGTCGGGCCCTTCGTCCTTCTCTAGGTTTTCGCCAACAAGGGCGGCCAGAGTGGCGATCAGATCGATGTTGCTAACGAGTTGATCGGAGGTCGAGCCGGTGGTGATTTTGCCAGGCCAACGTGCGATGAAAGGCACTCGGTGGCCGCCTTCCCAAGCGTCGAATTTAAAGCCGAACAATTCGCCGTTTTGATTGTGTCCGAGTTTCCAGGCTTCTTGTCCGCCGCGGTTTATCATGCCGCCATTGTCGCTGGTAAAGATCAGAAGGGTGTTTTCGACGAGTCCCTCTTCTTCTAGGGTATTCATAACTTCGCCGACAATCCAATCGAGTTCGTGAATGAAGTCACCGTAACGGCCTGCTTGGCTGGTGCCTTGAAAACGGGGGTGAGGCGTGAAGGGGTGGTGGATATTGGTGGTCGCGAAGTAGAGGAAGAATGGGTTGTCTTTGTGCCCACGTATCCAGTCTGTGGATCGATTAGCGAGTGTGGTTCCTACATACTCGTCATCGTAGAGACCGTGGGCAGCTTTGCCGCCACCGATCTGGTCGATGCCCATCTTTTCGTCGAAGATACGCGTTTCGGCGACTTGATCGTAAACTAGTGGATCGTTGGGGTCGAGGCCTACGACATGGTGATTCTCGACGTAGACGAAAGGCGGATGGCTATTTACTACGGGCATTCCGAAGTAGGAATCGAAGCCAAGCTCTAGGGGACCGGGTTTGAGTTCGCCATTCCAGTTGGGAGTATCCGTTCCGAATCCTAGGTGCCATTTGCCGATGCAGGCTGTATCGTAGCCTGCTCGCTTCATTATATCGGCGACCGTGGTTCGATTGGGATCAACGACTAGGCCGGTTTTTAGGAATACCGGTGGCCAGAGGTCTACCCGAAATGGGTATTGTCCAGTGAGGAGGGCGTAGCGAGAAGGCGTGCAGACCGCGGAGGTCGCGTGTGCATCGGTGAATCTTCGACCTTGGCTGGCGAGTTGATCTATGTTTGGCGTTTTGACCTTAGTAGCTCCGTAGCAACTAAGATCGCCGTAGCCTAGGTCGTCGGCGAATATGACAACGACATTGGGCGGTGGCGAAGTGCCGGTGGCACTGAAGTGTGAATTGTGAAGGGTGAAAAGTGAAAGGAAGATAAGTGTTTTGAAGGGTATTTTCATGGGACTGGGGTTCTATGAGATATTGTTTTATTGGTTACTTTCGAGGATCATTCATTTTGCGATGTCTGGCCTTTTTGGATTGTCATCGAAGAAACGGGCATTGGCTCCGATTCGATCGATGTCACCGATATCTGCACGTGCATGCTCAGCAAGTTGTAGCAATCGATTAACTACATCGGGATGTTTGGCAGAGATATCGGTGGTTTCGGCAATATCCGTTTCTAAATTGAATAGTAAGGGGCTTGTGATGTCGAAGACGTCTTCGGGTTTACTGTAATTGGCCCATTTTTCATCGGCGGATCTTGAGAGGTGTAATTTCCATGGCCCGGAGCGAACTGCTTGAAGTTGGGTACGCTGGTAGTAGTAAAATGCCTCGGTGGGACTGGCGGCGTAATTATTTCCATGGATGAGATTGCGAATGTCATGACCGTCGATGACCCGATCGGTAGGGGCATGACTGCCGGCCAGCTTAGCGACGGTGGGGAGCATGTCCATGGTCGATGCGATTGCAGAACAGTCCGTACCTGCGGGGATATTGCCTGGAGCCCACATGATGCATGGCACGCGCAAACCTCCTTCCCAGGTGGAGGTTTTGGCGCCGCGTAGCGGGAGAGCGGACCCGCCGTGGGCTTCCGCATCGGGTCCTATCCTGCTGAGGTGGCCTTTGCTGTTTCCTAGATACCAGGGACCATTGTCGCTCATATAGAAAACATAGGTGGACTCGTCTAATCCTTCTTCTCTGAGAGTTTCGAATATACGGCCAACGTACCAATCGATCTCTTCAATCACATCGCCATAGATGCCTCCATTGGATATGCCTTCGAACGGTTCTGATCTTTCCAGACGAATGTGCGGCATGGTGTGGGGCATGTAGACAAAGAAGGGACTGTCTTTGCTCCGTTTGATAAATTGGATGGCTTCATCTGTATAGCGGCGAGTCAATTGGCTCATGTCGGCATCCATCTCGATGATCGTTTCATTGCGAATAAGGTGCGCCTGACTATCGTTGCTGCTGGATGTGCCGAAGAAATAATCAAAGCCCTGATGAGTGGGCATTAGTTCATGAACGTAGCGCTTGGGATCCTGGGTATGTCCAGCAAGGTCCCATTTGCCGAATGCGGCCGTGGCGTAGCCCAAAGGTTTCAATACTTCTGCAATGGTAATTTCTTCGGAGTGAATGTAGGGGTGTACATCGACACGGTTTCCTTTAGTTGCCACACGGAGAGGATAGCTCCCGGTCATCAAGGCGGAACGCGATGGTCCGCAAACCGTTTGGGCGTAGAAGTTGGTGAATCGCATTCCTTCAGCGGCCATGCGATCGAGGTGAGGAGTTTTTATATTCGGAGAACCGAAGACGCCGATGTCTTGATAGCCTTGGTCGTCTGCGAAAATGAGAATGAAGTTGGGTGGAGAGTCTGATGCTCGAGTTGTTGGCGCGAGCTCCCGTGAGTCCCCAATCGCTCTCTGGTCGATTCCTCGAGTTCGTGAACTGCCGAGCCTTTGTCTGGCCGCACTGGCTTCTTCGTGCAGCTCTTTCACCAGGTTCGGGTTCTGCGCAGCAACGTTGTGGGATTCGCCCACATCATCAGTTAGGTTGACAAGAAATGGATCAGTCAATTCCAGGAAGGTCTCTTTGCCGGCCTTTTGCCACCATGGGATATCCTCGAGTGTACGCGGGAGGTGCATTTTCCAATCCTGCTTTCGTATAGCCTGCAGATTGTTATCGTTGTAGAAATATTCAAATTCCCTGGGAGGCGTTTGCGATTCGCCGCTTAGTATTGGCCAAATGTTCTGACCATCGAGGACACGGTCACTAGGTAACGGGGCTCCTATAATGTCAGCGATTGTCGGGAATATATCGATCGAACTGATCGGGATTTCGGATACTTGGTCTGATCGGATTTCATCGGGCCAGCAGAATATGGCTGGGACCCGGTGGCCGCCTTCGAAGGTGTTGTACTTACTGCCTCGCAGAGGTCCCGATGAATTGTAGTCGGTTGCGAATTTGGGAAGGGGCCCGTTGTCGCTGGTGAAAATGACGAGGGTGTTTTGGTTTAGCTCCAATTCCTTCAAAGTGTCCATCAAGGTGCCTGTGCTTGTATCCAATTCTTCGATGATATCCCCATAAGGGCCAGCGCGTGACGTACCTGCGAATGCTGGATTGGGCTTGAGGGGTACGTGGGGATAGTTGTGGGCGAGGTAGAGGAAAAAGGGTTTGCTTCGATTGTTTTCGATGAACTCGGTTGCCTTGTCGGTGTAGTTGGAAACGAGTTGCGACAAGTCCGTTAATTCAGCGATCATTTTCTTGTCGTTGAAGAAGCGTTTGTCGTGGTTGAAATTGGACGGCATTCCATAATAGCTGTCAAAGCCCTGATTGAGTGGGTGGAATACTTCGTCAAATCCGAGATGCCATTTTCCAATCATACAGGTTGCATAACCTTGAGACTTCAGGAGCTCGGCGATTGTGATTTCGTTGGGATGCAGACCTAAGTGACGGTGTTCGAGGCGAGCTGGGCTTATACCGTTGGGAATGCCTGCGCGTTGTGGATACGAACCGGTTAGCAGAGCGGCCCGCGATGGGGTGCAGATGTTTGCGGCAGATCGATATTCTGTAAATTGTACTCCCTGCGATGCCAATTGATCGATGCGTGGAGTGTCGATGAGTTTCGAGCCATAGCAGCTGAGATCTCCGTAGCCCAGATCGTCGGTTAGTATGAGGATGATGTTGGGTGGAGGCGGCGAACCGCCGAATAGTGAATGATGAATGGTGAAGAGTGAAAGGGTTAGAATACAGAGAGAGGTGGCGAGTGGGTGCTTCATGTGGATAATGAGTATTCTTTATTTGGGTACGTTATGGGGCAGTTCGTTGGGCTCTCTGGTGTTTCTCAAGCATCGCTTCCAGTTCACGCGCAACCTCTGGATGTTTGTTGTATAAATTGGTGGTTTGTTGAAGATCTGCATCGAGATCGTAAAGTTGGGCCGGTGGAGCGCTAGGTTTGTAGCGGCCGTTTTCGATATCATTGTTGACGTGTTTAGTGAGGAGGTGCGCTCCGGGTCCGCCGCGCTCGTAGTCGGTTTCCAATTTTCCTCTGAATCCACCGCTTCCTTGGGCGCTGATGTACATCCATTTGCCTTTTCGAATGGATAGGTTTGGCTTTTTAGCGGGGCTCAAAATCAGGTGATCGCGAATTTGCTTTTTAGGAGAACCTGTTAGGGCGGGTAGCACGTTGAAACTATCGGGACCTTCGTTTTTGGCTAGCGTTTGTTCAGTCAAGGCAGCCATGGTCGCAAGTAGATCTACGTTGCTAATCAATTGATCGGAGACCGAGTTTGCGGGGATTTTTCCGGGCCAACGGGCGATGAAGGGAACGCGATGTCCACCTTCCCATGCACCGAATTTAAAGCCGAGTAGATCGCCGTTCAAACGGTGCCCAGCTTTCCAGGCATCCTGGCCACCGACGTTGAACATACCTCCATTGTCGCTGGTGAATATGACCAGCGTATTGTCGTCCAGTCCTTCGGATTTTAGTGTATCCATTACTTCCCCTACCATCCAATCGAGTTCGTGGACGTAGTCTCCGTAGCGACCCGCTTCGCTGGTTCCGATGAATCGAGGGGCTGGCGTGAATGGGTGATGGATGTTCGTAGTAGAGAGAATGAGGAAGAAGGGGTTTTCTTTGTGTTCACGAATCCATTCGACGGATTTTTCCGTGAGCTTAGTTCCCACTTCGCGATCTTTATAGAGGGCGTGTGCGGCATCGGCCCCACCGATGTCGTTGAGTTTTCTTTTCTCGGGAAACACTTGGGTATTGGCTCGTTCGCCGTAGACGAATGGGTCTTCCGGGACGAGACCGACGACCCGGTGGTTTTCCACATACACGAAAGGTGGATGACTATTAACTACTGGAACGCCGAAGTAGTAATCGAATCCCAGCTCGAGGGGACCCGGTTTTAAATCTCCATTCCAGTTGGGGGTTTCTTCGCCAAACCCAAGGTGCCACTTGCCTATGATCGATGTTGAATAACCGGCACGCTTCATCACATCGGCTACCGTTGTCTGATCCGGTTCGATCAGTAGGCCCACTTTTAGGAATACTGGAGACCAATGATTTCCGCGAAAGGCGTACTTGCCCGTAATTAGGTTGTAGCGCGAGGGAGTGCATACTGCCGACGCGGAATGTCCATCGGTGAATTTCCGACCTTCAGCAGCGAGCTGATCGATGTTTGGGGTATCGATCATGGTCGCACCGTAGCAGCTCAAATCCCCATAGCCCAGGTCGTCGGCGAAGATGACAACGACGTTGGGGTGAGCGGCGGTGGCGCTGAAGTGTGAATGGTGAATGATGAAGAGTGAAAGGAAGAGAAGTGTCTTGAAGTGCGTATTCATGATGGGGCGGAACTTGGGAATCTTCGTGAGAAGCATATCATATTATTGCCTAATCTAACGGCTATTTTTTGAGGGCTACGGGATTGTCGACAACAGCTGCGGGTCGGCTGTTATTTACAAGGTCTTTTTCGAAGTTTCGAATGTAAGCCATGAGATTGTCTTTGATCGTTGGATTTTCGCGGAGGAGATTTTCGTTTTCACCTATGTCGTTTTTTAGATCGTGAAGGGCTGACGGTTTTCCATCTTGTAGATGGAGCTTCCAATTGCCTGAACGGACTGCTCGGAGTTCGTTCCCTCGGTGATAGAAAAAGGCTTTGTGCGGCGTTCTGGCATTCTCCGCTAAGACGGGCCATATATTTTTCCCATCGATGACGCGATCCGAAGGCATTTTTGCCCCTGCTAGTTTTGCGAAAGTAGGGTGCAGGTCCATTGCGGTCATCAGTTCGTTATTCGAGACGCCTGCTGGGATTTTGCCTGGCCAACGTACAACAGTCGCTTCGCGCATTCCGCCTTCGAAAGTACTGCCCTTTTTGCCTTTGAGGGGACCGGCCTTGCCGACTGCGGGGCCATTGTCGGAGGTGAAGAGTACGAGTGTGTTTTCGTCGATCCCTTGTTCTTTCAGTGTATCTAGTATTTCCCCAACAGACCAGTCGATTTCCGCGATCGCTTGTTTGAACAATTTGTCACGGGTTTTGTAGTCGATATTCCCGTCTTCATTGTTCAGCTCTTTTTTGATTGTGCTGGAAACGCTCTCCATTAGCGGTGGCGAAACGTGAAGCGGTCTATGTGGAATGGGGTGGGGAATGTAGAGGAAAAATGGAGCGTTTTTGTTTTGCCTTATGAATTCGACCGCTCGCTTCGTTATTCGTTTCGTTAGGAGGTCGGCATCGGGATCCATTTCAATAACGGTTTCGTGATCCAACAGGGGAAGCGCTGGGAATTTGAAATGATCCTGTCTCGGGTGATAGGGATGAATGTCGTGGCTGTAGGGGATTCCAAAATGCTCGTCGAACCCTTGGCGAGTCGGTAGAAAGGCCGGTTGATCACCGAGATGCCATTTCCCGAACATCCCGGTTTTGTATCCGACGCTTTTGAGCGTTTCGGCAATAGTGATTTCGTCGGGATGGAGGCCTTTGGAGTCAGCGGAAAGCAATACGCCGAATCGGGAACCCGTTGCCATATCGATACGCTTTGGATAGGAGCCGGTCATTAATGCTGCCCTCGAGGGCGTACAGACGGGAGCGGCTACATAGAAACTCGTTAGCTTCGATCCTTCTGCGGCCATTTGGTCGATGCGTGGAGTGCTGACGTAGTCTGCTCCGAAGCAACCGAGGTCGCCGTAGCCTTGGTCGTCGGTGAATAAAAGAACGATGTTGGGAGGCGAATCGGCACTGAAGAGCGAATGGCGAGGGGTGAAAGGTGAAAGGAGGAGCAAAGCGACGACGAGTCCGGTTCTGAAAGAAACCGGAACAAAGAGAAAAACGAGGAGACGTTTAGGATGGTTTATCATGATAGATTTCGGTTCCGATTTGTTCGGCTACTTTGTCTTTGATGGTCGCTCGGAGATCGGCGACCATCTTTGAGGAGCGTTGTCATTTTATTTGAGCGTTCGGATATAGGCTAGCAGATCGGCAAGTTGTTCTTGAGGGAGATTGTCTATTAGTCCCTCAGGCATTGAGGAGCGTCCTTGAACTTGCTGCACGGTCTTGATTTCCGAATTGCTGACGAATAGCGACCCTCCGCCCATGAAGCGTAGGGTGGCTCCATGTTCATTCTGCTTTTCGAGGTAGCCTTCTATTGTCGTTCCATCCGTTTTTAGGATACGGCGCAGGCGATAGGCACCTTCCATTGCAGCACTGGGATCGATGACCGCGGTTAGTAATCCTTCGTTGTCCCGGTGGCCAGAGCCATCTAAGGCGGGAGCCCATCCGATACCTTCGCCGCCCGTGCTGTGGCAAGCTAGGCACAATGACGTAAAGAGCGGTTGGCCTTTTAGGGGATTGCCGGATTCGGATTCGGCGATTTTCATGACGGTATCGAAGGTTTTCTTGAAAGCTGCCTCTTTGTTTTGCTTTCGTTCCTTTTGCAAAGCCCGTAACCGAGGGGCTTTGATATTCGCGCTCAACATTCGATCGAGAGTCCAGTTATCGATTTCGTTTTCTGCTAATCGCCCTTCATTCAATAAGGATAGTAAGGTTTGGGCACCGGGTCTTGAGGAAGATAGCGTTTTAGTAAATTCGCTCTTTTGGAAGTCGTTAAGCGATCCTAGGAATTCATCGAGATACTTCGGATCTGGCTGGCCTTGTGCTTTCAGCAGGGCGTGGAGCGTTGCCAATCGCAGATCGAAGGACTGGGAAGCGTTCTCGAACCGTTGTTGAAAGATAGCTTTAGTTCTCGGTGAAGGTTTGCGTTCGAGTGCAGAAATGGCTGCCATCACGACTGTCCTGTTAGAGTTGGGCGAGTCGAGTAATTGGATGATGTCGATTTCCAAATCGGTCATCTTGTAGTTCCTGGCAGCCTTGAGGCCGATTTCCTGGTCGGATTGATCCTTGGACGCGAGCAAGTACTTGACTCCCGGCTTCAGTAAAGAGATTAGGTTTTCGGTTGCGGCTTTTCCTAGGGCCTCGTTTGCAAGTGAGACCAAGTGTCGGGCGTTCCAGAGATTCTGGAAGACCGGTTTGGCAAGTTCGTGGATGGACCGTTTTTCCATCGCGTTTAGGATTTCGATGAAGGTGGCCAAATTCCACGGTTCGCTTTTAAGCGCATCCCAAAAGTCGACAAAGTAGGCTTCCTTTTTTTCAAGCGTCAGGGCTTGGATCGCCCAGAATCGATGAGTTGCGGGTTGCTTCTTGGAAAGCGGGTGATCGAGGTAGTCGATTAATGCATCTGGGTATTGTTCCAAGGCCATACGAGCGAGGTAGCGTTCGAAGCTACGCTCGTAGGGGCCGCCAAGATCGACTTCTGGAATGTCGGGGCGACAGTAGCTTACCAGTATATCAATGGTTTCCCGATTGGCTTGGCCGTAGTCTGCCAATGTACGCAAGACCTGGGAGCGTATCATTACGTTGGGGTCGTTGGTAAGGTCGTTCAGGTAGGAAGCCATTTGCGATGGCTCGATGTCGAAGCTAGAGAGGGAGCGAATTGCTTCGCGGCGCAATTCATCTTCGGTCTCCGCGATTAGCGTATCCATTAGGTGGGCATCGAAGTGCTTGAGCCCTTCCAATGACCATAGGGCATGGATGCGGGTTGTTACGTTCGTCTTCTTGTTTTCGGCTAGGCGAATTAACTGGGGGGCGAGTTCGTTTGCGCTTCGATCGCTTATTTGGTGCCATGCAGCGCGTTTCTCCCAGAGGGTGGGGGCTTTCAGGTGGGATACGAGATCGCTTGTCGGAGTTTCGTAGAGGTTGGGTATCTTGCCGGGGATTTGGCTTTGGTGGCGAATGCGCCAGATGCGGCCGTGTCCTTTGTCGCGTTCGGGGTGGGTGCGCGGTAGTTCGTTGTGGGAGATGATCTTGTTGTACCAGTCGGCGATATAGAGACAGCCGTCCGGGCCGAATTCCATATTTACAGGTCGGAACCAATCGTCTTTCGATTTCAGCAAATCTGGTAGGAGTTCGGCGGATACAGTTCCATCCGAATTGCGAACGATACGGACGCAATTGACGGTACTCGTAATTGGATTCGCGAGTAGGGCGACATCCTTCCACTGCTCGGGGAAGCTATTGACGCCGTCTTCCGAGAATTCCAAGCCTGATATGCCGGTGCCGCCGACTCGGAATTCGTGCATCTCGGGTATCCAGGGTTGGTAGGGGCGCATACGGGTGTTTCCGATTCCTTGGAATCCAGTGCCTGCCTCCATGGGTACGACAGACCAGGTCTTGTCGTTGGCTTCGGTGCCGTACCATTGGCCATTGGCTCTTAGTTGAAATCCCCAGATGTTGTTGAGTCCTGAACTGACTACATTGAGGCGCGATCCATCGAGCGATACGCGAGCGATTTTGGAAAAATCGATTCGAGCCTCGGCTCCGCTCACTGCGGATTTCACCAAACCCTTGTTGAGGGCTCCTTGGCTAAAGTGTATCCAGTTTCCGGGTGCGCGTATCAATAGGTGGGCCATGGTGTGGGTATCGGTGAATCCAAAACCGCTTAGGAGAGGCTTGCGCGTATCCGCTGTCCCGTCTCCATTCGAATCCTCCAGGAAGAACAGTTCGGAGCCTTGGGCTACATAGGCGCCGTTTTTGTAGGGGAGGATGCTTTGGGGGATAGTCAGGCCATCGGCCCAGGTGCGAGCTTTGGATGGGTTAATGGCAGTTGGGTTGTCTATGATCAGAATCTTGTCCTCGCCCTGCGTCTTGCCTTCGTACAAGTCCAATATTCTCTTGAACGCTGGATCGCGTCTTTGGGCTTCG
>JABITN010000006.1 GCA_018700525.1 Opitutales bacterium | reverse complement strand
TGTAAAACACGATCTTTAAGGTCGTGTTCTCGAATGAGAACGTTGAAAGGATAATCTTAGGCGCGATAGCGCAATACCCATAATATCTACTATGAAAACACACACAATACTTGCTGCAATAACAGCATTCTTCCTTGCCGCAACTGTGGGGCTAGCTGCAACGAAATTCCAGGAAAAGCAATTTTCGGCAGGAGATACCGATGGCGACAAGCACCTTTCCAAGGGTGAATATGTGGCTGTTAAGACAGCTGGCGCCAAGAAGAACGCGGCAAAGAATAACAAGGAATTCGACGCGGTCACTGTTGGTAAGCGCCAGGCGAAGCAATTCGCAAAGCATGATTCGAATGGTGATGGAAAATTGAGTTCGGACGAGTTTTTCGCTTCGTTCCCAGCTAAAAAGAAATAGTTTTAGCTATTGTCTCGAAGATATAGGGCGGCCTGAGATAGGGCGCCTTTTTTGGGCAAAAATTGGTTTCTAGCCTTATTGAGTCGTTCAATTTTAGCAGATAATCCTAGGACTCAATGAGGATATTCTTCGGGTTGTGCCTCGATGTTTTTTTTAGACCGATTGGATGTCCATTAGTTAGCTTCGCGTGCGTAACTTATTCCAATTGGAGTTGCAATTTCCCTGAGGTATTGACGGCGATCAAGTTCTTGAAACTTGCTAGCCAGCGGCATTGCCACAGGATGATTTTTACTTTTTCGTTCCTAATTTGATTTCTATGAAGACCCTAATTGAGGATTCATGCGCCAAACTCGACGATGTTCGAAAGAATTTGTCTGAAGTCGTAGTTGGGCATCAAGCATTGGTCGATCGACTGTTATTGGCTCTATTGTGCGATGGACATGTACTGATCGAGGGAGTGCCGGGTGTCGCGAAGACGCTTGTGGTGACGACGTTGGCTCGTTCTCTCGAGGCTAGCTACAGTCGCGTCCAGTTCACTCCGGATTTGTTGCCGAGCGATTTGCTGGGCAGTCTGGTTTACAATCCTAAAGAGCATACGTTCTCTGCTGAAAAAGGACCGGTATTCGCTAATTTGATTTTGGCTGATGAAATCAATCGCGCGCCTGCCAAAGTGCAAAGTGCATTGCTCGAATCGATGCAGGAGAAGCAAGTGACCTTGGGAACGAAAACCTACCCGTTGCCACATCCGTTTCTCGTTTTGGCAACCCAGAACCCGATTGAGCAAGAAGGGACCTATGCTTTACCTGAAGCTCAGGTTGATCGCTTCATGTTCAAACTTAAGGTGGGTTATCCGAGCATGGAAGAGGAGCATAAAGTGATGCGTCGTATGGCTCGATCGGAACCGAAAATGGAGGTTGATTCGGTCATTTCTCTGGATGAAATCCTGAAAATGCGAACGCTACTGGATAAGGTTTTCATTGATGAAAAGGTGGAGCACTACATTCTTCGGTTGGTCGATGCGACTCGTAATCCTGAGACTTACGGCCTGGATATCGATCGCTATTTACGTTTCGGGGCATCGCCTCGGGCGACCATATATCTCTCGCTGGCAGCTCGTGGTTTTGCGTTGTTGCAGCATCGCGAATTTACGGTGCCACAGGATGTGAAGGATGTCGCGGGAGACATTTTGCGTCACCGAATGGCGCTTTCCTATCGAGCGGAAGCAGAGGGCTTGAGTTCCGATGATTTGATCGAGCGTATTCTGGCCACGGTTCCAATAGCCGAGGAATGAGCTCAAATGGGGAAAGTCGGCTCAATTTACTCGAGCTGAAATGTCGCCGTCCAGTGGAGCATCTACTGGCGGGCGAATATCGAAGCGTTTTCAAGGGTCTCGGTATCGAGTTCGAGGATGTGCGCGTGTATGCTCCGGGCGACGACGTTCGATCGATGGATTGGAAGGTCACTGCCCGCATGGGAGTGCCGCATGTGAAGCGTTATATTGAAGAGCGTGAGCAGTTTTTCTTTTTGCTCGTGGATTTGTCGGGATCGACTTTGAGCGACCTGGAAGGAGCGAAGCGCAAAACACTCGCTGAGTTTTGTTCACTGCTATGCATGGCGGCATTGAAGAACAATGACCGAGTGGGATTGATTCTTTTTTCTGATCGAGTTGAATTGATCGTTCCTCCAGGAAAAGGGCATCAGCAAAGTATGCGCATTTTGGATGCATTGAATTCGTTTCAGCCAAAAGGAACGGGCACGGATTTGAAAGTCGCCATGGATGCGTTTGGGCACATGGCTCGCAAGCGTTCGGTAGTCTTTCTCGTGTCGGATTTTCTAAGTTCCGGTTTCGATAGCGAATTACAGGCATCGTCTTTCAAGCATGATGTAATAGCAGTAAACCTGGTGGAATCTCAGGAATTGGATCCTCCTGCGTGCGGATTGGTTCGGATTGAGGATTCAGAATCGGGGGCGATGAGAGTGGTAGATTTTTCTTCTGCCAGCAATGCCTTGAATCCGAGAGTTAAGCAGCTTCGCGAGCAGATGCTAGATTGCAGCGTCGATCTGATTGAATTGGTCGTTGGCGAAGATTGCGTATCGGTTTTGGCTCAATTTTTTAAGTCGCGGCAACGCTTGATCGCAGATGAAACCGGAGAATGAGGGTTTTTAAGGATGAAGGGTGAAGGGTGAAGGGTGAAGGGTGATAGGTGAAGGCTTAAGGTTGAAGGTTTTGGTGGGGGCTTTTTTGGCGCTTGCAGCTTTGGGGCTTGGAGAGACGCGTGTGGAGCTTGAGAGAGTGTCCGTGGTTGAATTGCTTCCGGGGGATTTGCTGGAAGTGAGGGTATCGGCTTTTGCTTCGGAGTATCATTCTTATGATTTAGTAGAGCCTAGGCATTCGGCTCTTCGTTTTGTGGCGACGCAGGCGTTTCCGATTCGGCTGAATGAGAATTCTGAATACGAGAGTAAGTGGGTTTTCGTTTATCAGACTTTGCAATCGGGAGCGGCTGTTTTGGAGGGCGGGTACTTGGAGTTTGGTAGCGGTGCCGATAAGGGACGCGTACCATTGTCGTCTTTGGAATTAAAAGTTCTTGGGTTTGGAGTTGAGGCGGATCACGATGGAGTTGAACGGTTCGGACCTGATTCACTACTAGAAAAAGTCGCTTCAAAAACATGGTTGATCGCACTTTTGGTTGGAATGTTGGTTTTATTTTATTTCGTGATGCGCATTAAACAGAAGCGAGAAGTTGGGATGACTGAGGTTGATCGAGATCCGTTTCAAGTGGAGGTTTATGCTTTGTTGGAAACGTTGAAGTCCGGGGAAGCTCCTCGTTGCGAACTTGAGGGTTTTCTCGAACGGTTTCGGTCGCGCTGTTCGCCGCTGCTTGCAAAAGAAATCGAGTTATTCGTGTATTCTAAAAATGGAAACGCAGATGCATTAACCAATCAGATCGGAAAGGAGTTGGCTCAATGATGTTTGCTTTTCCGTGGGCCTTTGTTTTGTTACTGCTAGCGGTGTGGTTGGTTTTTCGTGGCTCTAAGCGTCAAGGCGTGAGGATTGCCTCGGTAGAGCAATGGTCATTTCTGGGGAAAGGGCGATCGCGCTTTCTGTGGACCTTGACTGCTTTTGAGCTGCTGTTTCTGTTTTCGCTGATCACAGCGATGGCACGACCTCAAGCAGGTTCCTCGCAATCGGTAGAAGAAGCCGAGGGCATTGCAATCGAGTTGTTGGTGGATGTTTCGAGCAGTATGGATCGTACTGTGATTTTGCCGGATCGGTCGAGCAAAACGCGGATGGATATCGCGAAGGAGATGCTCGAGTTGTTTATAATTGGCGACGGAGAAAAGCTGGGCGGTCGGCCAGACGATTTGATCGGATTGATTAGCTTCGCTCGTTATGCGGACACGCGTAGTCCCCTTACTTTTGGGCATAAAGCATTGGCTCAGATCGTCAGGAATTTAGAAATACAAGATCGTCCGAACGAAGATGGGACAGCGTATGGAGATGCACTAACTTTGGCCTGCGCTCGTTTGAGGAAATTGGATGAGGTGGAAGATAGCACGTCTTCGGGACGTCTTTCGGAGATTGAAAGCCGGGTGGTCGTTCTTTTGACTGATGGAGAAAATAACTCGGGAAACCATTTGCCTTTGGAAGCTGCGGGATTGGCCAAGCTTTGGGGAAGTCGGATCTATACGATCAGCTTAAGCGAGGCGGATGCACCAATGCGAAACGCAGTAGATGTCGGCGAACCCGAGCTCTCTGCTTCCGAGCAAGTTTTGTTGCGTATCAGCGAAGAGACAGGGGGCGTTTTTAGGCGGGCGACTGGCTATGAATCGCTTCGCTCGATTTACGAGGAAATCGATACGCTGGAAACTTCGAAAATAGAAACTCGAAGTTTCGTGGTTGTATCGGAGCGGTTTTGGGTGCCATTGCTTTTAGCATTGGCGTTCTTGGGCCTTCGCCTTTGGTTGCAATCTACTTGGCTGAGGGTGACGATATGAATGTATTCATTTTTCAATGGCCATGGATGCTTTTAGGACTGAGCGTATTACTTCCAGTGGGTTGGTTGTTGGCTCGGGCTCGGCGTCAGCGTAGAGAGGTTAGAGTTGCGTTGGGTCACCCTGAATCTGAATCGGTCAAATGGCGCGATTGGACATGGTTGTCGGTTTTGGCTGTATTGGTAATCTGTTTGGCCCGACCTGGATATGATCCGGTACGCCACTCGATCTCGAAATTGGGACGCGACGTTGTGTTTGTTTTGGATATATCCCGCAGCATGTTGGCGCAGGACGCGTATCCATCGCGGTTGGAAGCGGCGAAGCAGGGTATCCGCGATTGCTTGGATGGTTTTCGCGGGGAGCAAGTGGCCTTAGTTATCTATGCGGGCAGTTCTACGATTTCTTGTCCCTTGACCGCTGACTATGAATTTTTGCGATACATGCTGACGCAGGTTGAACCTCGCAGCGTGGAGTTTGGGGGAACCATGTTATTGTCGGCAATCGAGAAAGTGGTGGATCAGGTATTGGATTCCGAGCGACGAGGATTTCAGGACTTGGTTATTTTGACGGATGGCGAAGACCATGGTCCTGATATGAAGCGCGTTGCGGACACGGTTAAAGAAAGCGGAGTGAATTCGTTGATTGTCGGTTTGGGCGATTCAGTTTCGGGTTCGCGTATTCCGATTTTGAATGAGGGTGGTAACGTGATTTCACTGAAGCATGCGGGTTCGGTTGTCTACACGAAGCTGCAGGATCGGACTTTGGGAGAATTGGCTCGGTTGAGCCCGAATAGCCAATACCGGAAGGCAGGAACTCTTCCCTTTCATTTGGGGGAGCTCTATCGTGAATTCGCGGAGGGCAAAGAAGCTACGGCAATGGGAGGCGATGCAGGTTATGTGGTCTATCGTGAGGCGGCGTTTTTCTTGATGCCGATTGCGTTCGCTTTGGCAATGGTTGGACGTTTTCAGTTCGGAGGGCAAAGGCGCAATGAATAGAATTTATAAATCCATTTTGAAAAGTAGATCATTGCAGAATCCACCCCGACGTGTTGGGATAGCTACGTCGCGGCAGCGGCGTGGGTTTGGAATGATCGGACTACGCGGCGTGCCGCAAGCGGCAGCCCTACATTTGGTTGTTTGCTTTGGGGGTTCTTCTGTCGCTTTAGCTCAAGAGGAAGAAGAAGCAAAGGCGGTTTCATTCGAGGAAGCTTGCGAGTGGTTGGAAGCAGATCGTTTTGAGGATGCAAGTCAGGCTTTTGGGGAAGTGATGTCGCTAATGATCGAATCGGGTGCTTCGTCTTCCGAGATTGCAGCGGCAGCGTTCAACCAAGGCTTGAGCAACTATTTTCAGGCGGAGAGTCTGCGCGAACTTTCGCCTCGGGAAGCATTGGCGACTGCGTCGTATTCGAGAGATGCGTTTTTGCAGGCGACTCGAGAGCGTCAGGGGTTTCGGCGGGCGAGTATGCGACTGGATGCCTTGGCCGGAATGGTGGAAGAATTGATGGCTTTGGTTGAAGAGGAAGAAGAGAAGGAGCAAGAGCAAGAGGCTGCAATCGAGGCGTTGCTGGAACGGATTCAGGCGTTGTTGGATGCGCAGCTTGAATTGAAAGTGATGGTGACTGAATCGGATGTGGACCGGCGGCCGATTAATCGCCGACCAGCGACGGTCGCTCAAGAAACTGAAAAGGAACCGCTTAATGTCGACCGCCGTTCGATTGAATTCGAGAATCAGCAATTGAATTTGGTAGAAGAGGGACACAGTATTCAGGAAACCATGATTGAGATGGATGAGAGCTTCTCGCTTGCTGACGAGGCTTTGGAGAATCTACCGGTTCCGGAGGTGGAATCCATTATGAAGCGACCATTGGAGTTGATGGACCAGGCCATCGATGCGCAAAAGGACGCGGCTGAGCTGTTGCCTCAGTGGCAGTATTGGCCGTCGGCTCGTTCGCGTCAGACCGTTGCAGCTGAACGTTTGCAGGAGATTAT
>JABITN010000229.1 GCA_018700525.1 Opitutales bacterium | reverse complement strand
TCGTCGAACCTTTTGGGGTTCTCGTCCCTCCTGTGGAGACATTTATTGGCGATATTGCGTTGTCTGAAACGCAGAATGTTATCAGCGAAAATGGTGCGCGAGGAGGGACTCGAACCCCCGACCTACTGGGTGTAAACCAGTTGCTCTAACCAACTGAGCTACCCGCGCATCGTAAAAGGCTCGCAATAAGGAAAAATCATTTGGCCTTGGCAAGGCTTAATTTCGGAAATTAGCGATCGAGCGGCAATCGTCTCGTTACTTAGCGAATATCCCACTTGCATGCTAGGAAACGCCTGTCTATGAAGGCACTTTTAATTGTAATCACTTCTAGTCATGAGACATACCATCTCCGTCCTCGTCGAAAACAAATTCGGCGTTTTAGCACGCATTTCCGGCCTTTTTAGCGGCCGGGGATTCAATATCCACACGCTCAATGTGGCGCCTACTCACGATCCCAAGATATCGCGCGTCACGGCTGTAGTACGTGGAGACGACTCAGTATTGGATCAGATAACGAAGCAGTTAAATAAACTGATCAATGTTATCGAGGTTCATGATTTTAAGAAAGGCCAGGCGGTTTCGCGCGAGTTGATTCTCGTGAAAATCAAAGTCGGTTCGGATAATCGTTCGGAGTTGATCCAGATCTGCGAGTTGTTTCGGGCAAAGATTATTAGCGTTCAACACGCCGATCTCGTCGCAGAACTGACAGGCGATGAGGGCAAGATTTCCGCGTTCTTGAATTTGATCGATAAATTCGGAATCCTAGAACTAGGCCGTACAGGTAATTTGGCGATGCTTCGTTAGAGAATTTCTGTACGATTTGATAGTCCTAAGTCTCCCGACGTTATGATTCAGTCTGGCAAAGAATTAGTACTCGTAACGCGCAAGAGTCCGCTTGCTTTGGTTCAAGCGGATTTGGCATCCGTTTGTTTTGAAAAAGCGATTCCAGGCACGTCAATTCGCATCGAGAAAATGGTGACGACTGGAGATAAGCGGCGCCAATGGTCTTTGGAGAAAGAAGGGGGCAAAGGCCTGTTTACGAAAGAACTGGAAGACGCCTTGCTAGAAAACCGTGCTGATTTTGCTGTGCACAGCGCTAAGGATCTGCCGTCGGATATGCCCGATGGATTGGCGATTGCCGGATTTTTGCCGCGCGAGTCTGCGGAGGATATGTTGATTTTAAGCGAAGGCGTGGAATCGCCGAAGGTGATCGCGACAGGTAGTCCACGCCGTCGTATACAGCTTCGCTATTTGTATCCGGAAGCTGAGTTTATCGAAATTCGAGGAAATGTGGATACGCGGCTAAACAAGATTGCCGAAGGTTATGCCGATGCAACGATGCTAGCAGCGGCAGGGTTGAAGCGCCTAGGGATAGATGGTTGGGAGGGAGTGACCTTTAAGCGCCTTTCTCTCGACGAGTGCATCCCGGCTGTTGGCCAAGCGGCGGTTGCCATTCAGTGTCGCGAAGAAGACGTGGCAACTTACGCAGGAGCTCTTGATTACGCGACGAATGTTGCGGTACGACTCGAACGAGCCTTTATGGAACGCCTTGGAGGTGGATGCCAGGTTGCGTTTGCCGTTAATTACACGGATGAAAAACTTCGTATCTACCATCGTCAATGCGGCAAGGAAATGCGGACCATTCCTTTCGACTACGCAATGAAGAAGCCGAATGAGATTGCGGACCAACTCATCCGTCAACTCGAACTCGGCGATGCTTGATAGACTCCAAAGTGACTTACTCAAAAGCCTCTAAAGGAACAGTTTATTTAGTCGGTGCGGGGCCGGGTGATCCTGGGTTGCTTACATTGCGGGGGAAAGACCTTATTCAAAATTGCGATACGCTGGTCTATGATTATCTAGTGCATCCAGTGGTGCTGAATTTTCCGGGAAAGGACTGCGAACGAATTTATGTCGGTAAGAAGGCCGGCAACCATTCTAAGTCGCAAGAAGCGATTCAGGCTTTGCTTCTTGAGAAAGCGAACGAAGGGAAATGCGTGGTTCGGTTAAAGGGTGGAGATCCCTACCTCTTTGGCCGCGGGAGCGAAGAAGCGTTTTTTTTAAAGGAAAACGGTATAGCCTTCGAAGTCGTTCCTGGAATTACGGCGGCAATTGGTGCTGCGGCTTATAGCGGGACGCCGCTCACTCAGCGGAATGCGAGTTCGACTTTGGTGATGGTTACGGGTCATGAGGATCCTGAGAAGCCAGAGACCATGGTGGATTGGGACAACCTGCCGCATGCGAATACGACATTGTGCGTTTATATGGGTGTGTCTCGTTTGGATGCGATCGTAGAGCGATTGCAAAAAGCGGGTTATGCAGATTCCATTCCAGTCGCTTGCGTAGAATGGGCGACGCTTGGAAGGCAACGCGTTTGTAGAGGAGATTTGGGTACGATTATCATGATCGCGAATGACTTTGGCTTAAAGGCTCCTGCGATAATTATAATAGGAGAAAATGCTGGTATGGGTGATCAATTATCTTGGTTTGAATCGAAACCCCTTCAGGGGCGACGTCTTGTTGTTACACGTAGTCAGGGACAGGCTAGCGAATTGAGCGAGCAATTGGAACTGCTCGGGGCGGAAGTGATAGGCTTGCCGTTGATTTCCATTGAAAAAAACGTAGATAAACAAACGGCAGCGGACATTTTTGCGGAGATTGCCACTTATGATTGGCTTGTGTTTTCGAGTCCGAATGGCGTTCGCTTTTTCTTTGAAACGTTTTTCGAGAAGTTTGATGATATTCGTTCGCTGGGATTTCTTAGAATCGCTGCAGTTGGAAAATCGACGGCTAAGGAAATCAAGAAATTCTATGTAACCACGGACTTGATACCCGATGAAGCCAATGCGAGCAGCTTAGCCGACGCGCTTGTGGCGACAGACAGCCTCGATAGCGCTAAGGTATTGCTCATTAGTGGTAATTTGGGACGTGATATCCTGACGAAAAAACTGGAAGAAGCCCGTGCGATAGTAGATCGCTTTGAGGTCTACAAAACAGAGGCCACGGAGCTTGCAGAGAATCCGACTGCGAAGCTTTTTCGCGAGCAAGGAGCGGATGCGATTTTATTTACGAGCTCCTCGGGGGTAAAGTCGTTTGTCGATCAGGCAAAGGATTTGATTCTCGAAGCGGATGCGGTTCGGCCAAAATCGATCAGCATTGGTCCGATTACCAGTGCGAGCATGGTGCAACAAGGTATGCCCATGAATTTCCAGGCGAAAGAGGCGAGCTTAGAAAGTTTGGTGGAAACAGTCGTAGAGAATTTCGGAAAAACGGAGTAGGCGAGTATGAAGGTTCCATTTATAGACTTGCAGCGGGCGCATGCGCCGATCAAAGCGGAGTTGCTGGCTGCCTTCGAGAAGACGATCGAACATGGCGGTTATTGCTTGGGTCCGGATGTAACGGCATTCGAAGCGGGATTTGCCAAGGAACAGGGCGTTTCTCGAAGCGTTGGATTGGGAAGCGGAACCGAGGCGTTACACCTAATAGCGTGCGCGATGGGAATCGGTCCAGGCGATGAAGTGATCATTCCCAGTTTTACGTTTATCGCGTCAGCATGGTTTGCTCAATATGTCGGGGCTAGAGTCGTGTTCGCGGACATTGATCCTATATCGTATACCTTGGATCCTGCCGCGCTTGAGGCTTTGATTACGGAAAGGACCAAGGCGATTGTGGTGACGCACTTGTTTGGGCAGGCAGCCGATATGGATCCGATTCTGGAACTTGCTGCATCGCGAGGAATCCGAGTTGTGGAAGATGCGGCTCAGGCGCACTTGGCATGCTACAAGGGTAAGTCGGTCGGAGAGATTGGCGATGCGGGTGCGTTTTCATTCTATCCGACGAAGAATTTGGGCGGTTTGGGCGAAGGAGGTTGCGTGACTTCTCGAGATGGGGAGTTATTGAATCTTATTGAAATATTGAGGGCTCATGGATCGAAGGAGCGTTACTTGAATCACTATGTTGGATACAATAATCGGTTAGAAGGGCTTCAAGCTGCGGCGCTGAATGTTAAGCTTCCTGCTCTTCGAGGTAAAACCGAGCGGCGTCAGCAAATTGCTGACACTTATCTAAATGGGATCCAACATCCGGAAATCGTTTTGCCCCAAGTGATGGGCTGGGGGCGTTCAGTGTATCACATGTTCACGATACAGCACCCGGAGCGCGATCGCTTGCGATCATATTTGGCTGAAAATGGGATCGGAACGGATATCGTTTACCCGCATCCGCTTCACTTACAGCCGTGTTTCGGCTTTCTCGGATATAAGGTGGGGGATTTCCCGGTAGCGGAGAGATTGGCGCAGCGGTGCCTTAGTTTGCCGATCGTTCCTGAGTTGACGGATGAGGAAGTGAATTACGTTATAGAGATACTGAACGCATTTCAGTAAAATCGTTATGATTGGAGGAATAGAAGTGAAGGTATGCGGATTGACCCGCTCCGAGGACGCGAAAGCGGCGGCCTTGGCTGGGGCTGACTTTCTGGGCTTTATTTTCTATCCGAAGTCGCCGCGTGGTTTGAGTTTGGAGCAATTCGAGGCGCTAATGCCGCAATTGCCTGATCTGCCAAAAGTAGCGGTGACGGTGGCTCCGGGGGAGGCTTTGGTAGATTCATTGGAAGCTCTGGGTTTCGAGTATTTTCAGATTCATTATCCTTCGAATACTGGATCGTTGGCACGGGAATGGTCCGATCGCTTGACGCCATCGAAGTTGTGGTTGGCTCCGAAAATCGGGCCGAACGATTCTCTTGACGAGGTTTCGCTTCAATATGCGGATACGTGGTTGATGGATGCCTATCGAAAAGATGCGTACGGAGGTACGGGTGAGACGGGCGATTGGGTTTCTTTTCGCGAAATATCAGAGAAGTATCCGGAGAAACTATGGACCTTGGCCGGGGGATTAGGACCTGGAAACGTCGCTGATGCGGTTCGCCGTACTGGGGCAGAACGAGTCGATTTGAATAGTGGTGTGGAGATTTCTCCGGGAATTAAGGATCGAAATAAGCTTTTTCAGGTCAAAGAAGCTCTCGAGAAATTCAATAGTGGCGATTTTTGATTCGCCTCCTTCCATTCTATCTCTATAGTTGTCTGTAAAATCAGTTCTACAGTTATGACCCCACGTATTATTCTATTGTCTATTTCCCTTTTATCTTGCGGCGGTTTCTTATTTGCAGCCGATGAGGCAGAGAAGCCGAGAATTGGAGAAATGGAGCTCGAGTCCAAAGCCGAGAAAGAGGTCGAGGTGCCGATTGAAAGGATCAAAATCAAGAGAACGACGGTGTTTGACGAAGCGGAAATCAAGAAGCTTTATCAGGATTCCAAGAAATATAACGACAAGATGAACGAAGGGTTGCCTGCTCATTTGAATGGGGAGGAGATGGATGTCATTACGCTTAAAACCTTGAATGTCGAAGGGGTTGATTTGCGTTCGCAACGTGAATTGATTGAGCGTCTAGATCCTAGACCACGTCAACGATTGGCTCGTTTAATGGAGTTTGATTCGGATGTGGCTCACGAGATGATGGTGACGATGCGGAATGACGAAGCGTTCATGACTGGAGCTAATGATCGAAGCGTATCGGCTGGCAATCCAGGCCGACCGGGGTATTTCGATTCTAGGCAAATGGTGGGGGCTTGGGATAAGGCGTTGAGTGCGCTCAATAAAGCTCTCGGGAATAAGAAAAAGAAGAGCAAAGACGACGATTCTGAATAGACGTTGTTTGCTCTTTGTGGGATTTCATAAATCAGGCCTGCGGGACCTGCTTTTTTGCGTCCGAATTTTCCTAGGCGAGCAGTTTGAGTAGGGTTTTTAGAAAGGTAGCTTGCCTTTGAATCCTCCGAGTCCGCCGCCGAGGTCGCCTCCACCGCCGCCTGGCATTTGCGGCATTTGCGAAGGATCCATGCCCTGCGCTTTCATCTGCTTCATCATCTTCTTCATTTTACCGCCACCGTTGAGCTTCTTCATCATCTTCTTCATCTGCATGTGCTGTTTGATGAGTTGGTTGACTTGGCTGATTTTGACTCCGGATCCTTTTGCGATTCGGTTGCGGCGACTGGCGTTGAGGACGTTGGGAGCACGACGTTCTTTGAAAGTCATCGAGAGGATGATCGCCTCGGATTGCTTCATTTGATTTTCGGCTTTGCCATCCATTTTCATTCCGCTCATGCCGGGCATCATGCCCATGATGCTTTGCATGGAACCGAGCTTTTTGACCTGGCGGAATTGGTTGAGCATGTCTTCGAAATTGAAGTCGGCAGCCATCATACGACTGGCCATTTTTTCGGCTTCCTTTTCGTCGATCTGCTCTTGAGCTTTTTCGACGAGCGAGACCACGTCGCCCATACCTAGGATTCGGGATGCCATCCGGTCGGGATGGAAAAGGTCGAAGTCTTCTAGCTTTTCTCCGGTACCAGCGAATTTGATCGGGACGCCGGTGATTTGCTTCATCGACAAAGCGGCCCCACCTCGAGCGTCGCCGTCGAGTTTGGTCATGGCGATGCCGGTTAGCTGGACGGCTTCGTTGAACGCTTTGGCGACGTTGACGGCCTCTTGGCCGATGGCGCCGTCTGCAACGAGGATGACTTCGTCGGGTTGGATGCGGCGTTTGAGTTCTTTGATCTCGTCAATTAGAGGCTCGTCAATTTGCAGGCGCCCGGCAGTATCGAAGATTATGAGGTCGCGTCCTTCGCCGAGGGCTCTCTTGAGAGCGCTTTCGCCGATTTTAGGAACGTCTGGAGTCGAGCGGTCGGCGTAGACGGGAACGTCGATTTGGGCTCCGACGGCTTCGAGCTGGTCGATCGCGGCTGGACGGTAAACGTCGCATGCGACGAGCATCGGATTGTACCCCTCTTTTTTGAGAAATTTGGCGATCTTTGCTGAAGTGGTGGTTTTTCCGCCGCCTTGCAGTCCGACCATCATGATCTTGAGCGGTTTTTTACTTGAAAGTTCGGTGTCTCCTTCGCCGAGCAAGCTTACCAGCTCATCGTTGATGATCTTAATGATTTGCTGGCCGGGAGAGACGGTTTTGAGGACCTCTTCTCCGAGGCATTTCTCTTTGACGGTTTCAATGAATTCGCGAGCGACCTTGAAATGCACGTCTGCGGAAAGCAGCGCAGCCCGAACTTCTTTCAGTGCTTCCCCCATGTTTTCTTCGCTCAATTTCGCGGTTCCGCGAAGGTTGCGCATGGCATTGCTTAGCTTGTCGGTGAGGCTTTCAAACATAGGTTGGGCAGGTTGGATGGATCGCACTGAAGCGTAAAGCTTTCGATTCGAGAATTTGTCGTTTGGCGATTCCTAGTTGCAGATAGAGGCTTGTTATCCCGCTCTATAAAGAGGATTGAGGGATTTACAGCTGGATATTCTAGCGGGAGCGTGCATTTTCTCGGCCATCATGAACGAGGTATTCAAGCTACTCGCCGAAGGCGAACGTCTAAACGAAAGCCAGATGGCTGAAATTCTCGGCCTGTCCGAGAAGGACGTCGACGCTCAATTAGCGGCGTTGCAGGAGCAGGGATTGCTTCTCGGATGGATTCCCGTTTTGAATCCGTCGTCGGGAAGTGAAACCGTCGTGAGAGGAGTAATCGAGGTAAAAGTGACTCCTGAACGTGGTGGTGGCTTCAATCGACTGGCTCAGCGGATTGCTCGGTTCGACGAGGTCGAATCCTGCTATTTGATGTCGGGGGCTTATGATTTGCTGGTTGTGGTGAAGCAATCGTCGCTGCATAAAGTGGCGTCTTTCGTT
>JABITN010000159.1 GCA_018700525.1 Opitutales bacterium | reverse complement strand
GACTCTGTCCCTTGTAGAGGGTGATCACTGGATCGGCTAAAGGAGTGTCAATCCCCAGGGAGGCTAGGGCAGGTCCGGCAGCACGAATGAGAAATGTTTTGGATTTAGTTCCTCCAAAGACGAATCCCGGAATGAGGGCTTCTTCGCCGGGGCCTACGTATCCACGCGTCGAGACATTGACGAGTTGGGATGTTGCAGCATCGTCAATAGTCAAAACGGCTTGAGCGCTGAGTGTGGATCCTGATTCGTTGGTAAGGCGGGCTTGGTAGAATCCTTCGTCCTCGGCGATCGCATTTTCGATAATAAGCGTGTCGCTTTGAGCTGCTGTAATTTCGACTCCGTTTCGAAGCCATTGGATCGAGGTGTAGTTGTCTCCTTTTACGAAAAACTGAGCTCTCGCTAGCGTGTCGACCACGGTATGGGATGGAATGAGGACGACGTCCGGTAGCGCGGCGGCTGTCGGATTGATGGTGATTTGTAGTGAATACGACTTTTCGTCAGTGATCCCGGCGAGATCCGATTGGTCGTAAGCTTGTACTGTCAGATTATAGATGCCTTCGGTTGACGGTATTCCCGAGAGTATGCCTGAAGAGGCGTTGAGGGTGGATCCTTGTAAAGTTTCTCCGGACGGTCCTGTTGCCGTGAGTCCTGGAGGAATGCTTCCAAGGATTTTCCAGGATGCTGCATCGAGGCCGGATATGGAAAAGGATTGAGAAAACTGAGATCCTACGATCCCGATAACGTTGTTCGAAGGCGATGCAGTGAAAACGGTTTCGGGAGGAGGGGCTTCGTTGATGGTCATGCTTAGGGAATGGGTCTTTCCGTCCGTAATGCCTGCCAAGTTTTCCTGGTCGTACGCCTGTACTGAAAAGTTGAATGCGCCTGCGTTTGTGGGGATTCCGCTGATTTGACCTGATACGGCATTAAGGGTGGTGCCTTGGGTCGGCTCATTGTTGGGGCCTGTGATCGTTAAGCCCTGTGGGATAGCGCCGCTGATTTTCCATGATCGCGCGTTGAGACCGGTTATCGAAAATGTCTGGGATATTTCGGTTCCGACGGTTCCGGTAGTGGTCGCGGAAGGCGTTGCGGTGAAAACGGTTTCGGGAGGAGGGATTTCCCCGCTGACGCTTATCGATATTGGGTAGCGCTTTTTGTCGGTATCGCCTCTTCTGTTCAGAGATCCGAATGCTTGAACGGTTAGGTTGTAGGTTCCGGCAGTTGTGGGAGTTCCCGTGAGGGAGCCTACTTTCGAATTGAGAGTCGATCCATTGAGTCCCGGTATACTTAAGCCGGGAGGGACGCTTCCGAGCACTTCCCAAGACTTGACGGCGCTTGGCGATCCCGTAACGGCGAATACGAGATTAAACGTTTCTCCGACATTGGCAGTCGTGGGAGACGTCGGGTTGGATGTGAATGCTGTGGCTCCGGAGAGCGCGTTTATGGAAGAGGACGCGGCGAACGTGGCGGAAGCCAATTGAATGATTCGCGATATTGGCGTTTTGAGAGCGCGGTCAAGCAGACTCGCGATACGTATGATTGGCGATCGTTGTAGCATGACAGCAATCGTCATGAGTAGTAACTGATATTTGAAGTACCGGTATTGTATTGCGACTATATAGCTGATCATTGTGTTATCCCTCCTGTTTGATTTACTCTCTTGATCTGATTTTGGTAGCGGCCGATCTCAGAGCGGCCATGCGTTGCCTCTAATCTGTAGGAGCGGGTTTATCCCGCGATTTCTCTCCTGTTGTATCGCGGGGTAAACCCGCTCCTACATTTTATTGGAATGTTCGAAAATCGGTTAGTTGCACCCGCACCCGCCGCCGCCAACACCTTCACCTCCAGAGGAGGCTTCTCTTGAGAATTGTATGTGCGCGTTCATGACGCCAGCTAGAGGGTCTCGATCGTCTCGCATTGAATAATCGGCAAGGTTGCCTTTTTGCCAGGGTTCAACCGTCGTGCATCCTTGGAAGAGGGTTGCGGCAATAAATATAAGAATTCCAATTCGCGTTTTCATTTTGATTCTTCCTCTAGTAGTTGTTCTATGTGAAATGCGAGTTCCTCGGACGAGGTTTTGCCGTGCCAGCCTTGGTGGACGAGTCGGATGACGCCGTTTCGGTCGACTAAGTAACAACTGGGGATTACGTCGATTCCAGCTGATTGAACGGCTTTTTTTTCGGAGTCTAACGCAATGTTGAAACTAGGTTTCATTCGCTTGAGGAATTGATCCTTGGCCTTGAGGTTGTCGTCCACGTTGATGGCAAGAATCTGGAAGCCACGATCTTTGTAGGTTGTATATAGAGACTCCATGCTTGGGAATGATGTCTTGCAAGGAACGCACCAAGAAGCCCAGAAATCGACTAGAGTTACTTTGCCGGCAAGAGAGGCATCGTTCTCGTCGAGCGCGAGCGTTTCGATTTCCGGAAATCTCTCGCCTGACTTCCAATCGGCAAATGTCGAAGGTAGTAGAATTCCGATGATACTCAGTGCCATCGCAGCTGAGCGTATTGTTTTTATAAAGTAATTAGAGCGCATCGTTTTTTTCGTGTTCGTGTTAAAAATGAAAATTGAACCCAAGCGTTAGTACATTCGCATCGGGGAAGGCTGATTCTGGCGTGTCTAGATCTCGCCCAGACATGTCATAGCGTTCGAAGCTTGCATCGAATTCGATGTTTTGCTTCAGCGTGTAGATCGCTTTGACTCCGTAGGTAACCGTATCCAGAGCTGCGAGACGATAGTCCGCGGAATAGTGAGGAAAGAGGCCCATCGGTTCGTCTAGGGGCGTGAAGTTCG
>JABITN010000008.1 GCA_018700525.1 Opitutales bacterium | reverse complement strand
CGACATCAACAAGTCCCTCCCCGACGGACGCGTGAACCAGAACTTCCTCCGCCCCTTCATCGCTGGCCGCAGCATCGCGGAATCGGAACACATCGAAGCCGACAACTATCTCTTCCAAGCAACCTACGATCTCGACTTCGCTGAGAAGACCGATCGCTTCGCTTGGCTGGGACGCCATCAGATCAGCGCCTTCACATCCGGCAGCACTGAAGACTCCCTCTACTACAAGTGGAGCTATGCGGTCCTAGGCAACAACGATATCTTCACCGACAAAATAGCCAACAGCGGGACGCGCCAACAGTACCCGATCTTCTACATCGGCGACGCCGTTCAGCCAGGCGACACTTCACTCCGCCTCACTGGAATGCCCGACACGGTGATGCCCTACGTGGATACTTCGCATCCCTACCTCTACTACGACTCCTCGGACCAATGGCTTTTATCTGACAGCGAAGTCAGCACGGGCGAGGGGCGCTTCCAGCAAAGGCGCACGGAAATCGACGCCACCGGCCTCGGCGGAAGCTTGCAGAGCTATCTCTTCGGAAACCGCGTTGTCGTCACTTTGGGCTGGCGCGAAGACGAGGTCGATCAGATAAACCATCAGCTCGTCGGCTTAACTGAGGACCCATCTGACCCGAACTACAACCCGGGTGCAAGCCGCTCGGATTATGTCGGCATAAAAGACAACGGGATCGCCAGCTTGAAGGAGCCCACCATCACCAAGGGCATCGTCTACCACATCACTCCTTCGCTCAGAGTCTTCGGCAACAAATCCGAAAACTTCGACCTCACCACGCCGCGCTCCGACAATCTCTTCCGTACCATTGCGCCGCAGTCAGGCACGGTGGAGGAATACGGAATCGGTTTAAATGCGTTCCAAGGCAAGCTTGATACCAAACTCACGTTCTACGAGAGCTCCCAACGGTTCCAAAGCGTAAACTTCGGTCTCGCTCGCAACGCCATGAGAGGCGTTGAGATCGACTTCCGCAATGCCCTGTTCAACGTCAAAGACCCCGTCACCGGGAAGAGCCGCATCAACGAGTACTCCTACATAACTGGCTTCAACCAGGCCAGTGGGGATCCGGTCATCGAATCCTCCTCCGAAATACCTGCTCTGGACGAAAACGGTGTGCAAATCGTCGATGTGGAAGGCGTGCCGCAGTTCGAAGCCGTCGGCGAATACATGACGGGATCCAACACGTCCGCTACCCAGGACTCGATTTCCGAAGGCTGGGAGCTGTCCAC
Source organism: Opitutales bacterium (assembly GCA_018700525.1). Lineage (GTDB taxonomy): Bacteria > Verrucomicrobiota > Verrucomicrobiia > Opitutales > Opitutaceae > Pelagisphaera. The sequence continues at coordinate 4,760 of JABITN010000008.1, read as the reverse complement.
TACCTACAATCCCACAAGCAACCTTCGCCTGATGTTCAACTTCAGCCAACTTGAGAACCGCATATCGAACACTCAACAAGAGGTCTTGGATTACATCAACTACCGTCAACCGCTGTGGAGCTCCCTATTCGCAGAGGGCCTCCACACAGATGGAGACGACACCAACCCCGACACGGACCTCAAACAAGAATTCCTGAGCGGTCTTGGCGGAAAACTCTTGGAACAAATGCAGGCAAACGGCCTTTCCAACACGGGCATCTCGAAGTACAATGCCCGCGTGACCGCCAACTACCGTTTCAACGAAGGACGCTTCAAGGGATTCTCAGTCGGAACCAATCTGCGCTGGGAAGACGGCAAGATCCTCGGCACCCAGCTCAAGGAGATCGATACGACCATCGGCGGCGTGAACTCCCCCGCTCTGATAGCCGATCTAGATAACGTCTTCGAGACTGATCAAATCGTAACCGGAGGCCTCATGTTTAACTACAAGCGAAAGCTCCGTAACGATAAGGTCGACTGGAGAGTTCAACTCAACGCAGACAACGTTTTCCGCCAAGGCGACGACGTCCGCGTCATCCGCATCTTAGCTGATGGATCGCCCGTAGTAGGCGCGAACAATCCCACGACGTACCGTCTGACGAATACGTTTAAATTCTAATTTGTTATTCGACTTAACATTTCGAGCCTCCGTCTTCTAGCGAGACGGGGGCTTTTTACTCGAATGAGTCCAAAGAGTGGGACTTCTTGAATGGTGTGCCTTAAGGATCGAAGACTGCCGGTCCAGACTGGATCGCCCCTTTCTGAAAATAGCAGCCACTTGAATCATATAACCATGACATCACCAAGTAAGGCCATCGTTTTGGTCGTAGCCGTCCTCGTAGCAATTCTTGCGGGATGTTTTAAGCCCAATAAAGATCGTGAACATTCCGCTTCGCTCGAAGCGGAGAACTCGACTCTCGTCAATCCACCCACCGGACGTCTAGCCATAGTGGCCGACGGCAACTCGCCTGATCCTGATGACATTGGAGCCACCGCGGTCATGTTCGGTCTTCTGAACAAAACAGGATTAAGCGATCGTTTGGTTCACCTCTCTCACTCTTGCGACCTGGATCCGTTTCGTAACAAAGGTATCCAAAAAATAGATGCGCAAAACGAACTCCGACGTCAGCAAAAGCTGCACGCTCTTTGCTCAGAAGGTATTTCTCTATATGGACCGTTCAACAATTTGGCAGACTATTTTAATTGTCGTACTGATCAAGAGGCGGCCATCGAGGATCTTCGCAATGCGATCAATGCCTCTACAGAAGCGAACCCGCTTTGGATTGTCGAAGCGGGCGAGCCTGACATTATTGGCTATGCACTTCAGAAGGCAGATGCTTCAAAAATTGAATACGTCCATGTGATCTCCCACCACCCCGCAAACGACAACAGCGGAGACGTTTTCTCATGGGCGGAGATCCTTGCGTTCGGGGTAGCCGAGCATCAAATCGGCGATCAGAATGTGGGCCTGCAAGCCGCTATCAACCAATGGGACTGGGCCAGGGATCACAGCGAACCAGGAATCGCCTGGATATGGGAAAATTTAAACTATGCCGAGCAAGATGGAGTGGTTGCCTTCCAGGAAAACAAATTCGACTGTTCCGATGCGGGCATGATTTACTGGTGGATGTCCGGGGCTGACGTTGGTGGCAGTAGGACGTCAACGCCCGCCGAAATGAAAGAGCTTTTACAGTGGCATGCACGAGTGAAGGTCTCCCGTTAACGATTCTCAGTTGGGCAATCGCGGTTTTAAGAGATGTCGTCAACAAAAGGGTGGCGTGTGGACTCATTAAACCTCATTTTTAGGATCTTTAATGGAGGTATATTGTATGGAGCTAAATCAAGTTTTTCGTTCACTTTTGGCCCGCGTTTCGATTTTGGTTTTGATTGGCGGAACGATCTCTTCTGCAGATCCGGATCGACTTATTGTCTTGGCGGATATGGGTCATGATCCTGACGAGGAACAGCAGATTACTCATCTCCTAATGTGTTCGAATGAGTTCGAACTGGAAGGGCTGATTGCCGTAACGGGAAGGTTTTTTGACCGAATCCGACGGACTCAGTGAAATGGTTGATGCCCCATCTCTTTCACCAGCTTATCGATGGTTATGAGGAGGTGTATCCTAATCTCCAACGTCATGCCTCTGGTTGGCTCTCGCCGGACTACCTTCGGAGCATCGTGGCGAATGGACAAACGGGCAATGGTATGATGGATGTAGGTGAGGGGCGTTGGAGTCGAGGCTCTCGCCTAATTATCGAGGCGGCGACCAAGCCCGATCCGCGACCTTTGCATATAGTCATAAATGCGGGAGCTAATACATTAGCACAAGCGTTATTCGAATACCGTTCCAGTCACTCGCCTGATGAAGTCCGTGCTTTCGTGGACAAACTTCGAGTATACGAAAATTCAGGACAGGATGAAGCGGGCGCCTGGATTTGTCACGAGTTCCCCAATATTCATTGGATACGTAGTGTCGAACAATCGCCCAGTTACGGAGGGCCTTCGAATTCAAAATTAGGCCCACATTATTGGAAGCCGTATCCGTACACTACGGAGGGACAACATGAGTGGGCTCATGAGAACGTTACGACCGGACATGGCGCTCTAGGGGAGCTCTACCCGGATCGCGCAGTCGGCGGCACGGTGCACTTTATCGAGGGAGGTGGTACCATTCCGTGGATGAGGTTTGTGAGTGGTGGATTAACGGATACTGCGGAGCCTTCGTGGGGCGGATGGAGTGGACGTTATTCCATTAATAAAGTCCCCAATGTCTCATCGCTTTACAAAATTATCCACGAAGACGAAATTAAATATCAACCCTATTTTGCGTTTACCGACCGTGATCTGATTCCGGATAGATGGGGCGATCCGGAGGATGGAACGGTCTATCAGGGTCGGCACACTGCAGTGTGGCGCTGGCGACGAGCGATGTGGAATGATTTTTAAGCACGCATGGATTGGAGCGTGAAAGCGTTTGACCAGGCGAACCATCATCCGGTGGCGACTTTGAATGGGGATACCAGTGATCATATTCTGAAGTTTTCCGCGAAGCCGGGGCAATTGGTGGCGTTCGACGCGATGGGTTCCAGTGATCCCGATCAGGATGACATCCGGTTTGCGTGGTGGGTTTATTCTGAAGCAGGCCCTCGGCCTTACGGTAAGCCGCTTGCTATAGAGAACGCGTCTGAACCGGAGATCCAATTAAAGATTCCCAACGACGCGGGTGGGAAGGAGCTCCATTTGATATTGGAGGTTTGGGATCAGAGCTCGATTGTTCCCTTAGTGGATTATCGAAGGGTGGTTATCGCAGTTTCGTCTGTACACTAAAGTCAATTCCATTTTATAATCTCAAAACCTATGATTCCTGTATTCTCTTCTTCTCCTACAAGCCCCAACGCTGTGTCCAGTTATACCGTACGTAGCCAATGCCTTATCGGGCGTAGGCGGGAGCTGGGAGAAACGGGGATGGGGCCAAAAGGTAACGTTCAATCTGTGATCGTATTGTCTTTTCTTGCAGTGGTAAGCATCTCGTTGCTCAGTCGGGCAGCAGCTCAGTCGTCGAATTCCTCGTGGCAGCCTCAGTCAAGCGTCATTGAAATGTGGAGCGAGAAACGTTCAGAACATAATTTCGATGAATCCCGCGTGCCGGAATATGAGCTGCCGAATCCGCTTGTATTGGAAGGTGGTCAAGATATCCGGAACCAGGAGGAGTGGATGGAAAAAGGGCGACCTGCTCTCTTGCAATTATTTCGTGAATACGTCTACGGCGTCCGTCCGACTACCGAGTATCAGATCGAATACGAGGAGATTGGCAGGAGGGAAAACGCTTTCGGCGTTGGGGCTACTGGGCGACAGATTCGGGCAACGATCCATGCCCGAGGTAGATCTCATTCGTTCGATTTCGTTATCGTCGTCCCGCGGTCGAAAGCGCCGGTTCCAGTGATCGTTCAAATCAACAATCGTTATTTGATTCCGTTAGATAAAGCGGTTGATGAGTTTGATCCTTTCTGGCCTGTCGAGAAGCTGCTTCGTCGCGGTTATGCGACGGCGAGTTTCCATACGTCGCATGTTGATCCCGACAAGCGCGATGGTTATGAAGCGGGGATTCGCTCCCTCTTGGATGATCCGGACTCGGATCCGGAAACGCGATGGGGTGGCTTGTCTGCCTGGGGATGGGCGGCAAGCCGGGTGCTGGACTTCGCTATCCAGCAGCCTGAAATCGACCCCGAGCGAAGCGTCGTCGTGGGGCATTCGCGGGGCGGCAAAGCGGCTTTGTGGGCGGGAGCCGAGGATGAGCGGTTTGGAATCGCTTATAGCAATAATTCGGGCTGTGGTGGAGCGGCGCTTTCGCGGCGGGGGTTCGGGGAAACGGTTGCCCGTATTAATCGAAATTTTCCTCACTGGTTCTGCGATCGCTTTAATGCGTATAATGATCGCGAGAGCGAGTTGCCTATAGACCAACACGAATTGATTGCTTTGGCTGCTCCGCGCGCGGTTTATGTGACCAGCTCCGATGAAGACTTGTGGGCCGATCCTCGCGGCGAGTATAGCTCATTGGTCGGGGCAGGACCGGTGTTTGATCTGTTCGGCCTCGAGCATATTACAGAGCCTGTAATGCCCGAGCTGAATACGCCGCGCCACGTCGGCTCGACTGGCTATCATATCCGAACCGGTGTTCACAATTTGACCGAGCAAGACTGGGGCTATTTTCTGGATTTTG
>JABITN010000031.1 GCA_018700525.1 Opitutales bacterium | reverse complement strand
GGAGGAGCATTCCTTTGCTTCGGTCTGATTATTAGCGGACTGGATGGCGGATTCGGCGAATTGAAAAGCATCGCCGCAGCCGATCGCAAATTACGTTGGGCCGATATGGACTTCAGAGCAGCATCCTACATGACCACCGCCTTTTGGGTCGTCGCCCTGGGAGGCCTCGGCAGTTCGCTCATTCCTTACAGCTCCGATCAAGCCGTCGTACAACGTTACGTATCCACCCCGACTGAAAAATCAGCCCAAGGCGCCGTCTGGTTGAATGCGGGAATGTCCGCCATTGCATCTCTACTATTCTTCGGCCTCGGTACAGCGCTTTACGCGTTCTATAAAACGTACCCGGAGGCACTCGATCCTACATTCAAAACCGATTCAATATTTCCGCTTTTCATTTCCAGGGAACTGCCAATCGGAATCGCCGGTATTCTAATCGCCGCTGTTTTCGCCGCCGCTCAATCGACGATATCGACAAGTATGAACAGCACTTCCACTGCCCTCGTAACCGACTTCGTTCGCCGCCTCGGCTGGCAAGCTCCCGAGAGCTCATATCTGCGCCTCGCGCGAATCCTCACAGTCGCTCTAGGCGGACTGGGAACGACCTTTGCCCTCGTGCTAGCATGGAGCGATATCGAGTCTGCCCTAAAAACATTTCTAACGATCATCGGATTCGCCATGGGCCCGCTCTGCGGCATATTCGTTCTCGGCATGTTCACCAAAAGCGCCAATGCCCGCGGAGCAGTGATAGGCGCAATTTGCGGAGTCGCCATACTACTCTGGGCCCGCTATTTTACCACCATGAGCGGCCTCCTATATGCTCCTCTAGGAATCATCGCATCCTTCACGATTGGATTGATAGCCAGTCGTAAATAATACCGTTCTAGAGCGTATACTCATCAACTCAACCGAGATCGTCTAGAAACCCCATCGCCCTGCTCGGTAGCTACGCGAGGGACTCGCGTGGTATCTTCAATAAATCCCTCAAAAGAATACTCGATCGCGGCTTCGAGTAAGATTTTTTCGCCCAACTCATGTTCCTTACCCAAGTGGTAGGGCAACTTGCTGTCCTGTCTTTGCAGATTGAATACCCGCTTCTAGAATCTCTTGAGCATCGCGTGAATACTCGTCCCGACACAATAAACAGGGTTCCTGACGGCCTTTCACTACTGCGGCCAAATGGTGAGCGGAATCCTTAAGCGAGATATCGTGTTCAGGAATTTCAATCTCCACTCCATCCGGGCTGTCCTTAGTTGCCAAATACAGTTTGCCGTCTCCCATGGGATCTACAACCAACGTTCCCTTCTCGCCATAAATCACCGTAGTATAACTCGTCAGATTTCCAATCTGCGTCCAAGAGGCCGATGCCACCGATAGTCCGCGCGGATACTTCATCGCAATGACTCCACTATCCTCAACCGACAAAAAGCCCTTCACCTTGCCGCCTTCGATCCCAGTCACCGAATCCGGCATTCCCATTAAGACAGCCGCGAGGACAGATCCATAACAACAATAGTCCATCATCGCTCCGGCTCCATTAAGTTTCTCGTCGAATAGCCAATTGCAAAAATACTCCGAACAACCAAGCTCCTCCGGACCGCAGTGAGCCGCTCGGTAATTCACTCCAATGATTTCTCCCAGCTCTCCGCCCTTGGCCATCTCCAAAGCCTTTTGCAGCTGAGGCCACCACGTAAAAGGCCAATTGACCAACAGTTGTACGCCATTCTTCCTAGCTGCCGCCACCATGCGATTAGCATCCTCAAGACCCGCTGCCAACGGTTTCTCGATAAGCACATGAAGCCCACGATTCATCGCCTGAATCGATAAGGCCGCTCCTTCTAAATTATTGCCGTACACATAGACCGCATCGAGTGCTTCATTCTCAAACAACTCGTCACTCGAACCATAAACCGGGCATCTGTACTGCTCTGCGAATCGTGCGGTAAGCGGCTCATTCGGATCCGCCGCGCCAACCAACTCCGTCTCTTCGCATGCCACAATCGCATCCGATTCGCTCCACACATGATCATGAGTCAGTCCCAACACTCCGATTCTCAATTTATCGCTCATAGAAATAAATCGAATCAATATGGCCAAGCCCGCCACGCCTCAACAAGAAAGAAACGCCACGATAAACCAGTGCATGCCCAAACAGCCTGAGAATGCGAAGGTTCGATTGCCAAGTAAGCGACAATACGCAATCGTCTCGAAACATCTCTCCTTGCCGCCTTTGCCAAAACCGCTAAATTACTCTCATCCCCTAAACCTCTTTTCTATCCATGAGAATCTATACAAGAACACTCCACAGCTTCACTCTGGCCCTCGCATTCGTTTTGGGAATCGCCTCGGCGAGTCTACAGGCACAAAATACAGGCCCCGCTCCCACTACACTTCCTGGGGCGACGACTGAAATCTATAAGACCATCGACGATGTTTCCCGCCCCATCCACATCTACACGCCCGATGGAAAGGCTTCCGCCAGACCTCGCCCAGCGATCATCTTTTTCTTCGGCGGCGGCTGGAGAGGCGGCACTCCCGCTCAATTCGAAAACCACTGCAAGTATCTCGCATCCCGAGGCATGGTCGGCTACGAAAATCAAGGGCACGGATTCTTCAACTACGGAAAAGGAGACAACTCCATTTTTCGTGCAACGGTAACCGAAATGGATGCATTCCTAAAATCTCTCGGCTACCTAAAAGGGAAACCAACCATTGATTCATTCATGGCTTCCCTCAACTGAGCAAACCGTAGGGATCCGCCGAGATGCGATGTCTAACGAAGCAGGGAAATCAAATGCTACAAATAGAATTGAGCAGCCAAGAAAAGGCTCAAACCCAACTCATGAAACTTCCACTTTATCTCCTTTCTCTCTTTCTTTCAATCTCAACGTTCGTCCACGGAGAGCGGCCGAACATTCTGATGATCGCCGTCGACGACCTCCGACCGCAACTCAGTTCCTATGGCCAGTCGCAGATACAATCGCCCAACATCGACAAACTCGCCGCTAGCGGAACCCGGTTCAACCGTGCCTATTGCATGGTCCCTACCTGCGGCGCCTCACGGGCCAGCCTAATGAGCGGCGTTCGCCCAAGCGCCAGCCGTTTCGTAGGCTACACGGCTCGCATCGATGAAGACGCGCCTGAAATCACCCCCCTCCACCTGCACCTCAAGAACAATGGCTACAACACCGCGAGCCTAGGAAAGATCCTCCACTATCCCGCCGACATGAAGCACGGCTGGACCCAGTCCCCTTGGAGGCCAAAACGGAATTTCAAAGGAAGCTCAGAACCAATCGTCGGATGGTCTCCTCCCACAGACCTCGACGCCCTGACCGAACAATCCAGAAACCACCGCCTCCCATTCGCTTCCTACGATGTTCCTGATGATACCCTCGGCGACGGACAAGTTGCCGCCGAAGCTATCAAACAGCTCAAAAGCCTATCCCAACAAGAAGCCCCATTTTTTCTAGCAGTGGGATTCTTCAAACCGCATCTCCCGTTCAACGCTCCGAAAACGTATTGGGATCTCTATGACGACACGCCCATCGACGTGCCCGACAATTACTCCATACCCGAAAACGCGCCCAAAGAAGCTATCCACAATTTTGGCGAACTAAGAAACTACGCCGGCGTTCCCAATAAAGGTCCCGTCAGCGATCAAATGGCCAAAACCTTGATTCGCGGATACTATGCCTCTGTTTCCTTTACCGATGCCCAAGTAGGACGTGTGCTCGAGGAACTCGAACAATCAGGTCTCAGCGAAAACACAATCGTTATCCTCTGGGGAGATCACGGGTGGAACCTCGGCGAGCACTCTCTCTGGGCCAAACACTGCACTTTCGAAAACTCCATGCGGGTGCCCCTCATAATACGGACGCCGCAAAGCGAATCAGCACCACAAGGACAGACGACCAACACGCTAACCGAATTCATAGACATCTATCCCACTCTCTGCGAGCTCGCCGGAATCGATGCTCCCAAGCACCTTGACGGGCAAAGCCTCGCTCCGGTCCTGAAAGACCCGGACTCGACCGGGAAAGGCTACGCTATCGGCCGCTTCAGCAACGGCGATACGATTCGCTCGAATCGGTGGCGCTATACTGAATACACGACCAAAGAAGACCGAGGCGACGGCCGTATCGTATCGCGCATGCTCTACGACCACGACAAGGATCCGGAAGAAAACCGAAACCTAGCCAATATCCCCGAGTACAAGCCCACCATCGAAAAGCTCTCCCGTCAGCTAAACCAGCTCAAAGGCCGGTAGAAATCATCCAAGGGCAACCGTCTTCGCTCTTCGGACCTCAACAATTCGACAGCCCCGAAAAACTCAAAGGGTAGCGGCCGGTCTCCGAGGAGTCCTCTATTCCCCAGAATCCATTTCCTTCTCGAAGCCTTTGCCCCTGCTCTTTTTCTGAATCAGATCCATCCGAGAAATACGCATTTGCTGACCGGAAACCCAGGTCTTCTTCAGCACTTGTAGTACTTCGCGTGGCATGCCGGAAGGCAGGTCAACCGTACTGTGATCATCGTACAATTCGATACGTCCGATATGCTTGCTATCAAGACCTGCTTCATTGGCTATTGCTCCAACGATATGGCCAGGCGCAACGCCATGCGTGCGACCGACCTCGATGCGAAATCTATCTGTTCCAGCCGCTGGGGCCATTTTCTTAAAATCGCTCCGGTCGCGCGTCGGACGGTCGCTTCTTTCACGACGGTCTCCACGGTCATCACGTCGTCCGCGTCCGCGATCTCCACGGTCATCACGTCGTCCGCGTCCGCGATCTCCACGGCCAACGCGATCTCCACGGTCCTGATCTCTGGAAGATCTACGATCGCGATCCTCTTGAATCGCCTTTCGCTTCTGTTCTTCTAGCAACAAAGGTTCATCTCCCTGAGCGATTTTCGCCAAGGCTGCAGCGATTTCGAGCGACGAAACATCTTTCTCCTGCCGGTACTGTTCGATCATTTCCGTGAAGAATTCCAAGCCCTCTTCGGCCATCACTTCCGTAATCTTCGTCTTAAACTTATCGATACGCTTATTATTGATATCCTGAGTCGTCGGCATATCCATCAATTCGATACGATTATTAGTCGCACGTTCGATTGACTTCAAGAGACGTTTCTCGCGCGGCGCGACAAACAGAATAGCATCACCCTTTCGGCCAGCTCTTCCCGTACGGCCAATACGATGAACGTAAGATTCATTGTCGTAAGGTATATCATAGTTGACAACATGACTCACGCGATCCACGTCCAATCCACGAGCCGCGACATCAGTCGCCACAAGAATATCCAACTTGCCTTTTTTGAGATCATTAACCGTCCGCTCGCGCTTAATTTGAGCAATGTCTCCACTTAGGGGAGCCGCTGCGAATCCGCGCGCTTTCAATCGTTCCGCAAGATCAGCCGTGGCAATCTTCGTCCGAACGAAAATAATCATCGCATCGAACTCTTCGCCTTCCAGAACACGGGTCAACGCATCGAGCTTATGCAAGCCACTCACCATCCAGTAACGCTGGCGAATCGTATCCGCAGTCGTCGTCTTGTTCTTGATCGAAATTTCGACCGGATTAGTCAAATGCCGGCGGGCAATACGCTTGATCGGTTCCGGCACTGTAGCGGAAAACAATGCGACCTGACGATCATCAGGCGTCTTTTCCATGATCCAATCGACATCGTCGATGAATCCCATCCGCAACATTTCATCCGCTTCGTCCAAGACGATGCACTTCAATGCCCGAAGGTCCAAAGTCTCGCGACGCATGTGGTCCATCACGCGACCAGGAGTGCCGACTATAACATGAACCCCACGCTTCAATTGCCTGAGCTGTGACCCGAAATCCTGTCCGCCGTAGATCGGCACAACATGAAAACCGCTCATCTTGCCCGCATACTTCTGAAAAGCTTCAGCAACTTGAATCGCCAATTCCCGAGTAGGCGTCAAAACCAAAACTTGGGGCTGTTTAATCTGCTTTACGTCGATAGTCGAAAGTAGCGGAAGCGCGAATGCAGCGGTCTTTCCAGTACCCGTTTGAGCCTGCCCAATCACATCCTTCCCCTCCAATACATGCGGAATAATAGCCGCTTGGATTGGTGACGGTGTTTCATAGCCAATTTTCTCCAGTACTTTCATTACTGAATCGGATAGGCCTAAATCACTGAAGCCCTGTGGATTATCTGTATTCTCGCTCATTTCTTATAACCTCAATAGGTTCGGATTTCTCTATAGATATCCGTAAAAAAAGGCGCGAAGTAGGAAGAGGATTAGCGCCCGCAGCAAGGAGAATCGTCAAGACGTCCTCCAAAGCAACCTCAATACCCCGCAACCCGCCTATTGGTGCGGCTCAAACAGCTAAATCCACAGAGAAAAAGGCTCACGCAAAGCCGCTAAGCGGTAAAGTAAGAACAACCAAAGCCACGCCGCACTGCGAAGTAGCTACGCGAGGGACTCGCGCGGCTCCAACAATTCGCCCAACTGTTATCACCATCCTACTCAAAACCTTAGCGGCTTTGCGGCTTCGCGTGAGTTCATTGATGTAACTATCTCAAAACATCCCGCTTCCTTGAATCTTCTCAAAACACTTTGAACCTAAGTTGGTTGACCTCATCAGGATTCGATCGACATCATTCACTGCAATCATGACCTCATCACCTAGCCCCACTCATCTCTCGCTAATCCTGCTCGCTCTGAGCCTATGCATGCTAGCCAACGCCGCCAGCGACAGCCCCAATATCGTACTCGTCATCGCAGACGACATGGGTTACTCGGATCTAGGCAGCTACGGAGGTGAAATAGAAACTCCTCAACTCGACGCCCTCGCAGAAAACGGACTCCGTTTTACCAATTTCTACGTCAATAATATGTGCTGGCCTACAAGAGCTAGCCTCCTAACGGGACTCTACCCAAAATCCGCCCTTGCCGATGGCTCTGCCTCAAGAGGATTCCACCCGGATCTGACAACTCTACCCGAAGCACTGAAAACCGCCGGATACTCGACCTTCATGTCCGGAAAATGGCACCTCTCCGATCCCACAAAACCGAACGGTCCCAGCGCTCCGCACAAGCGCGGATTTGATCGAGCCTACAGCACCTATTGGGGAACGTCCGATTTCTTTGCCCCCGTCGATCTCTATCTCAACGGAGAGAACAGGGATCACGAATGGAAGAACAATCCAGACTTCTACTACACAGATTCAATAACCGACTATGCCCTGACTTTTCTCAAAGACCACAATGCCCAGGCTAAGGACGATCCTTTCTTTCTCTATGTCGCCTACAATGCGGCCCATTGGCCTTTGCATGCTAAACCCGAAGACATCGAACCCTACAAAGGGCGCTACTCCATGGGTTGGGACGTATTGAGGGAACAACGATACGAACGCATGGTAGATCTTGGCATCATAAATCCCGCCTGGCAACTCTCCCCTCGCCATCCCGATGTACCGGCTTGGAAAGAGGAAGCCCATAAAGAGTGGCAAGAGCGCCGCATGGAAGTCTACGCCGCTCAGATCACCTGCATGGACCGGAATATAAGCCGTATCATCGACCACTTGAAAGCGAACGGCGAATACGAAAACACCCTTTTCATTTACCAACAGGACAACGGCGGTTGCCACGTCGAATACAATCCAGATCGAACAGGCTCTTGGACTAGACCTTTTACCACCGATGGCAAACGAACGCCAATCATCCCAGGAAACCTGCCGAGCGTCATGCCAGGTCCGCAAAGCAGTTGGCAGTCCTATGGATACGGATGGGCAAATGCATCCAATACACCGTTTCGCCTTTTCAAACAACACGATCATGAGGGAGGAACCCGCTCACCACTTATCATGACTTGGCCCGACGGTATCAAATCAGAGCTCAAAGGAAGCCTTGCCAATGAAGTCTGCCATGTAATCGATCTTATGCCTACCCTCGTCGAAATCGCGGGAGGTCAACCAGTTACTCAAAAACCTCTCCCTACCGAAGGCCAATCGTTCTCTTCCATTCTTAACGGAGACAAAGGAACCTACTCGCCCCACGACGCTCTATTCTGGGCCCACAGCAAAGGCAAAGCCATCCGCGTCGGCGACTGGAAACTTGTATCCGAAAATAAACGACAATGGGAATTGTACAATCTAAACGACGACCCCACCGAACTCTCCGACCTCGCCCAAAAAATGCCCGAAAAAGCCAGAGCCTTAGAGAAGCAACACACCCAGTGGGTCAAACGCACCGACCTCAGCAAAAAACAATAAACACCCTAGCACCAAAAGGTAGCGGCCGATATCCGAGCGGCCATCACTGCCCCCAAAGAAGTCAACGCAACCACAACGGCCCCATCCGCCAACTCGAAAACCATTTCCCAAACCCTCATCTACCCACTCTCCGTTCCTTCGTGATATCGGTGGTTTAAAACACCGCCTTATAACACCTTCCCTTACACCCCAAAACTCTATGGCCACCTCCTACACTCGCTTCCCCCTAATCGCCCTCGCCGCACTCTTCGCCTGCTCCGCGACCATCCCGCTCCAAGCAACCGACAAACCCAACGTCATCATCATCTACACCGATGACCAAGGGACCGTGGACTTAAGCTGCTACGGAACTACGGACATCTACACGCCCCACATCGACTCGCTCGCGAAACGCGGAGTTCGGTTTCAACAAATGTACTCGCCATCCGCGATCTGCTCGGCCAGTCGATCGGGACTTATGACAGGACGCTTCCCCGCTCGGGCAGGCGTACCTGGAAACGTTAGCTCCGAAGAAGGCGTTCCCGGAATGCCGACTGGCCAAGTGACGATCGCCGAAGTGATGAAGGATGCCGGATATAAAACCGGACACATCGGGAAATGGCATCTTGGATACACTCCCGAAACCATGCCCAACGCTCAAGGCTTCGACTACTCCTGGGGACACATGGGCGGATGCATCGACAACTACTCCCACTTCTTTTTCTGGAAAGGCCCCAACCGCCACGACCTTTGGCGAAACGGCGAACACATCAACGAAGACGGCTTCTTCTTCCAAGACAGCATGGTGCGCGAAATCAATGGCTTCATAACCCAAAATCGCGAGAAACCCTTCTTTGTCTACTGGGCCCTCAACTCACCCCACTACCCATTGCAAGGCACTGCCAAATGGCGCGACTACTACAAGGATATCCCGTCACCGCGAAGCAAATACAACGCATTCGTCTCCACGCTCGATGAAAAGATTGGCGAAATGCTGACCCATCTCGATCAAATAGGACTGACTGACAATACGATTATCATTTTCCAATCTGACCATGGCCACTCCACCGAAGAGCGCACCTTCCACGGAGGCGGTTCAGCCGGTATCTACCGTGGTGCCAAAGGATGTTTGTTCGAAGGCGGCATTCGCGTTCCTTCCATCGTCACGCTTCCCGGAGTGATTCCCGAAAACCAAGTGAGAGACCAGATGGTAACCGGAGTCGACTGGTTCCCCACTCTAGCGGAATTCTGCGGCATCGAACTACCCGGACATCACATCGATGGCAAATCCATCAAAGACGTTATTTTGGACAACGGTGCGAACTCCCCCCACGACACCTTCTATTGGCAGCTTGGAAAAGGCAAAACACCCGAATGGGTCGTGCGCGAAGGCAATTGGAAATTGCATGGAAATCCCAAGGACAATTCCCAAAAAGCTCCCATCACCAAAAACGACAAACTCTTCCTAGCCAACCTAGCCATGGACCCCACCGAAATGACCAATCTCGCATTCAAATACCCCGAAGTCGTCAAACGCCTCTCCGACCTTCAAAGCGAATACGATAGCAGTATCCAACAGACGCTGCAGTCAGAACGATAGTTTACCCCATTCCCCTGCGAGCGTTTACCTTGCGGCAAACAAAACTCACCTCATGAGTCACGAAAAGCTCAATACACCCTGTCCACTAGCAACAAACGTCTACCCTTGGTACACATTCTACAAACGACAAGGACGCGATTTCGAAGCGGACCTTGAAGGCTTCATTAAGGAAGTAAAACAAAGCGGAGCCGATAGTCTGGAACCTGTCCTCAAATCAGCCGAAAGCACCGACCGCCTCAGCGATGTCATGTCGAATCAAGGAGTCGCCATGGTCTCCGCCTACGTCAACAGCGAGCTTCACGAAAAAGGCAGTTCCCAGGAATCGATCGAAACCGTCATCAGACTCGCCACTCAAGCCCAAGTGCGAATGGGCACGAAAATCATAGTGACCAATCCAAGCCCCATAAACTGGGAAGGCCCTGAGAACAAAACCGACGATCAAATACTCGTACAAGGCGAAGCCCTCAATCAACTGGGGGAAGCCCTCTCCGTCGAAGGTCTTACGCTTGCATACCACAACCACGACCCAGAACTCCGCCTAGCAGCCCGGGAGTTCCACCACATGCTCGCTTCGACCGATCCGGAACACGTGAAATTCTGTCTGGACTCCCACTGGATCTACCGAGGATCAGGAAATTCAAACGTAGTCCTCTACGACGTGATCCGACTTTACGGCGACCGAATCGTCGAACTGCACATTCGCCAATCCCAAAACGGAATCTGGACCGAAACCTTCGGCGACGGAGACATCGACTACGATCGCCTCACCAAGACCTTAAACAATCGCTGTATTCGACCTCTCATTACAATCGAACAAGCTGTAGAAGAAAAATCCCTCAACACAATGAACAGCCTCGAAGCCCACAAAATCTCGCACGCCCAAGCCCGCAAAACCTTCGCCCCGTTTCTCGCTTAATTCAATAGAGAGTTCACGCAAAGCCGCTATGAAATCGTCTGACGGAGTGGAGTGCAGATGGCGAAGCAAAACCACGCCGCGCTGCGTCGTAACTACGCGAGGGAATCGAGCGGGATCAACAACGAATTCCGCATAAAAAACCTAACCTAAACGTTTCGTAAACTGACTGCATAATCGATTGTCAGGATCCGCTTCCGTCTACGCTTTGCTAGGCCGAAACGAGTCGCGGATACAGATCGGCTAACGCCGAATAGGTTTTAAAAAAGTAAACTTGACCAAATATTGGCAAAACCTGCTGTCGCTTCCTTGTCACGACGTAGCCCGCAAGGCGGGTGAAGACGGAAGCGACACCTACGTCGACTTCGTCGACCCTGACCAATCCATTTGTTCACGATTATTCCGATCGCACACCAATAGCCGAGCCATTGAGAAGCGCTTCATTAAATGGATCTAATTCCAGCAGCCTCAAATGAAATACCCCGGCGCTCCAGTGCTGAATTATGACATCTGAATCAAGGCGTTTTCTTTAAAGACGGTTTAAAGTAGCGGTTTTTCCAACATCGCTTATTTCTAGTTTCTCGCTTGCAAGTTTCTAAGCCCTTCAAGCCTAGTTACCGCATCAGCTTTTACAGTAACTGATTTAAAAATGTTGTGCGAATGACTCCGAAATTAATAATAGGATTTGCACGCCCATCGAAAATCGCCCATATTCCAGTCTTTCCAAAAATAAGGCCTCATGTCACGCTACGCATTCATCACAGCCGCCTTTCTAACCCCGACCCTCTTACTTGCGAACGACCCGAGCGTTGACTACAGTCGAGACATCCTGCCGATTCTATCCGACAACTGCTTCGAATGCCATGGACCGGACGAAGAAACCCGTGAAGCCGATCTTCGACTAGACATTGCCGAACATGCCTACGCCGACCGTGACGGAGCCATCGCCATCGTCCCCGGAGATCCCGACGCAAGCGATCTGGTTTTCCTCACCCAGTCCGACGTCGAAGACGAGCAAATGCCGCCTCCGAAATCCAAAAAGATCCTATCCGAAACCGAAAAGAAATTACTCGAACAATGGATCGAGCAAGGCGGTGAATACGAATCACACTGGGCCTTCAGCAGACCCCAAAAAGACACGCCGCCCACCACCGCCAAACACCCCATCGACGCGTTCATTCGCCAACGCCTTAAAGAAGCCGGCCTCAAATCCTCATCATCCGCATCGGCCCACACGCTTATCCGGCGTATCCATCTCGACCTCATCGGACTCCCTCCCAGCCCTCAAGAAATCGAAGCCTTCGTCAAAGCCTACCGCTCTAACGCCCAATCCAGTATCGGCACTCTCATCGACGAACTGATGACCCGACCCGCCTTTGGCGAGAAATGGGCGCGTCAATGGCTCGATATCGCACGCTACGCCGACACCAATGGATTCGAAAAAGACAAGCCACGCGAACAATGGATCTATCGCGACTGGGTTATAAAAGCACTCAACGCCGACATGCCCTACGATCAGTTCCTCACCGAACAAATCGCTGGCGACCTAATCCCGAACCGCACCCAGGATCAACTCGTCGCCAGCGGATTCATGCGCAACGGCATGGTCAACGAAGAAGGGGCCATCATCCCCGAACAATTCCGCCTCGAAGGCATTTTCGACCGTATGGATTGCTTCGGAAAGGCAACCATCGGACTCACCCTCCAATGCGCCCAATGCCATTCCCACAAGTTCGACCCGATTAGCCATGACGAGTACTTCGGGCTCTTCTCGTTTTTCAACGACACCTCCGAAGCCAAATCCTGGGTCTATAGCGACGAGCAAACTCAGTCCATCGAATCCACAAGCAGCCAAATCGAAACGCTAGAACAGGAAATCAAAACCCAACGCCCCAACTGGCAATCCGAGATCGCCGAATGGGAAATGGAACAACAAACCGACGCAACCGAATGGACCACCTGGGATACCGACCTACAAGAATGGGAAGGCGGCCTCAACCATCCAGAAGAACTCGCTGACCACAGCATCCTCATTCTAGGCCATCCCTCTCCCGGCGGCGTCGCTAAGATTGAAGGCGAAACTCAAATCAACATGGCCACTGGCATGCGATTCGAAGCCTTGCTCCACAAAGACCTTCCGTTTAGCGGTCCCGGGCGCAGCTACTGGGGAACTTTCGCGATTAGCGAATGGGAGGTTTCGCGAAAATGGCCCAACGAAACGGAATGGACTCTTGTCGAATTGAGAAGCGCAACCGCCGATTTCGATTTCAAACCGCGCAAACTTCACACGTATTTTCAAACCAATAAAGAGGAAGACGAACGACGCGTCGGACCCGCTCGATTCCTTATCGACGGCGACAATAAAACCGCTTGGAGCCCCGATCGAGGCCCTATTCTCAGGCACGCACCATCAAGCGCCTCAGTCGCGTTCAAAGAACCGCTCGCATTGCCGCAGGGTAGCCAATTGCAGGTCCGATTTACGAAGCGACACGGCGGCAGCAACGGCGGTCTAGACAACCAGCAAATGGGCCGATTCCGACTCGCACTAACCGATGGAGCCAATCCTCTGGTACCCGCTTACGATCATGCGGCAACAATGGCTCTCTCGAAACCGAAAAGCGATCGCTCTTCCTCCGACAACGCCGCTCTCTTTCGTGCCTGGCGCCAAAGCCAAGAAGGTCTTAAAGAACTGAATACAAAAATCGCTGCCTTCGAAGCCAGTTTTCCCGAGGCGAAAACCAGCGTTCTGCACACCGCTGAAACCGATCCCAAATTCAAACGCGAAACCCGCCTCCTCGACCGTGGTTCCTGGGACAGCCCGAAACACGCCGTCGAAAGACACGTCCCAGCCATCCTCAACCCACTGCCAAACGACAACCCAACCCGTCTCGACCTAGCCCACTGGGCCACCCACGAAGACGCCCCGTTAACCGCTCGCGTTCAAGTCAATCGCATCTGGCAAGCACTCTTCGGCCAAGGTCTCGTCACTACCCCCGAAGACTTCGGTACCCGAGCCCCTATGCCCGACCATCTCGACCTACTCGACTGGCTCGCCGTCGACTTAATGGAAACTGGCTGGAGCCAAAAACGCCTCATCAAAACCATCCTTTCAAGCGACACCTACCAGCAAAGCTCTAATCTCCGAGCGGACCTAACGGAAAAAGATCCCCGTAACGTCCTACTCGCTAGAGGCCCTCGCTTCCGGGCCGAAGCCGAAGTCGTTCGCGACGTAGCCCTCGCTGCATCAGGACTGCTCAATTCAGAAATCGGCGGCCCCAGCGTTTTCCCGCCCGTACCGGAAAGCATGCTCAAAGATAATTTCCAACCCGTTAAATACTGGGACGTCGCCACCGACGAACAACGCTACCGCCGCTCGCTCTATATTTTCCGAAAACGCGCCATGCCCGACCCGGTTCTCGCTTCCTTCGATGCTCCTAACGCCGACGCCTCCTGCGTCCGCCGCATTCTTTCCAATACACCACTCTCCGCCCTCACCTCTCTCAACGAACCCATCTTCGTCGAAGCCGCCCAAGGCATGGGATTGAGAATCCTCGAAGAAGGAGGAAAGGACGACGTATCCAGAATCAACTACGGCTACCTGCTCGCAACCGGTCGCCCGGCCAGCAAGGCTGACACCAAAGTTCTGCTCGATCTTCTAGAAGAACAACGTCATCGCCTTTCGGAAGGATGGATCAACACGCGCGAAATTGCATTCATCGACCCAGACAATCCACCCGAACTTCCGCCTGAAACCACTCCACGCGACGTTGCCTCCTGGGTCATCGCCTCACGCGTATTGCTGAACCTAGACGAAACGCTTAACAAAAACTAGGCATCATGGATCACGAACTCAAAAACGAAGCGGCATCAATCCAATCGCGCCGTTGGTTTCTCCGCAACTGCGGCGTAGGCATGGCAGGACTGGCCCTCAACTCGCTGCTCGCCCGCGACACCGCAACCAGCTCGCCCGCCAATCCACTCGCCTCGCGCTCGCCTCACTTTGTGCCCAAAGCGAAACGCGTCATCTACATTTTCCAAGCCGGAGCTCCCAGCCACCTGGACCTCTTCGACCACAAGCAAGAGCTGATTAAACGGGACGGCGAACTTCCCCCTGCCGAATTGCTCGAAGGCTATCGTGCCGCCTTCATTAATCCTAAGTCAGCCCTCCTCGGGACCAAATTCGATTTCAACCGTCACGGTCAAAGCGGCATCGAGATCAGCGAACTCTTGCCCAATATCGCCAAGCACGTCGACGACCTCTGCTTCATCAAGTCCATGCAGACCGACGCGGTCAATCACGCACCAGCCCAGATCATGCTCAGCACCGGCCATTCGCAATTCGGCCGACCCAGCATCGGAGCTTGGACTCTCTACGGGCTTGGCAACGAGAGCGAAGACCTACCCGGATATGTCGTGCTCAGCAGCGCCAAAGGTACCAGCGGCGGGGCCAGCAACTACGGCTGCGGATTCCTTCCGACCGTCTACAACGGCGTCCCCTTCCGAGGCAAAGGCGACCCAATCCTCTACCTATCCAACCCCAAAGGATACGATGCCCAGACCCAACGGAGCTCGCTCGACGCTCTCAAGCAGCTCAATCAACATACGATGGCGAGCATCTCCGACCCGGAGACGGCATCCCGTGTCCAAGCCTACGAGACAGCCTACCGTCTTCAAACCAGCGCTCCGGAACTCATGGATCTAGGCAGCGAATCCCAAGCAACTCTCGACGCCTACGCCATCAAAGATCCCAAAGAATCGAACTTTGCCCGCAACTGCCTGCTCGCCCGACGTCTCGTCGAGCGCGACGTGCGTTTCGTCCAGCTCTTCCATGAAGCCTGGGATCAGCACGACAGCCTCGACACCGACCTTCCGAAAAACTGTAAATACACCGATCAACCCGTCGCAGCCCTACTCCAGGATCTGAAAGACCGCGACCTCCTCAAAGACACCCTCGTTGTCTGGGGCGGCGAATTCGGACGCACACCGATGGCCCAAGGCGACAACGGACGCGATCACCACAACCGAGCATTCACCATGTGGCTAGCCGGCGGCGGCGTCAAAGGCGGCCACGTTCACGGAGCAACCGATGACTTTGGATTCAATGTAACCGAAAATCCAGTACACGTCCACGACCTCAATGCAACGTTGCTTCACTTGTTAGGTTTCGACCACGAACGCCTCACTTACCGCTTCCAAGGCCGCGACTTTCGACTCACCGACGTCCACGGCCATGTCGTCAACGACATCATCGCCTGAGCCGTTCGTGCAAATTAATTTTCACTATAACCCTGAGCCGTCCGTTCGTACAACCAAGCAGCCTTGGCAACAAGAGCCTCGCTAGGCGGCGAATCTGACCCCTCATCCTCGTCAGCCTTGTAAAGCTCAAACCGCTTGGAAGTGGACACTTTCGTTTCCAGCCGAGAATCGCCTTTCCCTCTTTCCCCCTTTTTCCTATTTCCGCCATATTCTGCACCTCTATTTGGCTAGATCGAGCGGCTACATTAATATCAGTAGACGAGGGATCGAAAGGAACCATAGCCGCAGCCCGGACTTTGCGAGCCTGTTGAATGGTTTCCTGGGGCATCTCAATCTCTTCCATTAGCTCCAAAAGCTGTTTTTCCAGGCCTGCCAAGACCGTAGCGTATTCCCGATTCCCGCGAAGCTTCGCAACTCCCTCGGGTCCGTCTCCAAATCGTACAAATCCCGGCTTCCATCTCCGTAAACCACCAATTTATAGCGATCGCTTCGAAGTCCATAATAATTAGATGCTCCATTTCCCCAATAAGCAAAGATACCTCGCCAGTTTTCTGGACCGTGGAAATAGAGAAAGCCCGCGTCTTTGGCACTACCGCCGGACATAACACTTTCTCTTACTATGATCCGGAATTCCGAATTGTCATATTCCGATCGATGGCTTGGGCGGTAAAAGAAAAACCCGACCCATTCATACCCCTGATTACCGAAGGTATTACCGATTCCAATAACCGAGTTGGAACCAACCATGACATGCGAGACTAGACGGGAAAGGTTCGCGCTCCACCCAACAGCGAGCAATAGATTTCGTCTTCGTAGAATACTCCATCCCGACCGAAAGATAAGTCACAGAAAACGCGGAAATGATACAGCCACGCTATTTTGGGTCCTAGGAACTCGCCTTCCCTTCTCAGGTGACCCGCAGCAGTTTCGAGATCCTACCCGTCGCCACCCA
Source organism: Opitutales bacterium (assembly GCA_018700525.1). GTDB lineage: Bacteria > Verrucomicrobiota > Verrucomicrobiia > Opitutales > Opitutaceae > Pelagisphaera. The sequence continues at coordinate 19,618 of JABITN010000031.1, read as the reverse complement.
CTCGGCGACGTAGATGTCTCCGTTGTCTGCGAAACACGCATCGTGCGGGTGAACGAATTTTCCGGACACCCATTTCTCTCTCGGACCGCGGCGCATCGCATTTTTGTCTTTAATAACTTGCTTTCGCCACTCGGGATCCTCGCCCAGATGAATCAAATTGTTGTCCTTGTCCAGCATCGTGATCCGCGCGCTCAAATCGGGGACGAGAAGCGTATCTTCGAATTGATCTATGTTGGCCGGCAAAATAAAGCCATCCAGCGTCTTGCGATGTTCTCCTTCGAGAGTGAACCATTGAAGGCGTTTGTTCGCACGGTCCGCTACGACGATCAGCGATTCATCGCCCCGAGTATCGATCCACAGGCCATGCGGCGTCTTAAATTTCCCGTCCTCCGTACCTTCGCCGCCAAATGAGGACACGTAGTTCGCGTCCTTGTCGAAACGGTGAATCGTGAACGCGCCATAGCCGTCCGCGACGAAAAAGCTCCCATCGGGGAGGAAGGCAAAATTGGTCGGCAGAAAATGGTTCCGCCCCCAGAATTCCGTGCGATCGCTGAAGCTTGTTTTGGTATTTTCATCCGCCGCGTAGACGCCTGAGTCCAACGGCGCTTTTTGCGACCAGACCTCCTCGCCATCGAGTGTGAGTTTGGCGAAGGTTTTCAATTTCTGATAACCTGTCACGTAGAGAAATTGCTCGCTCCCCTCGGCCCGCACTTCCAAACCATGGCCACCCCCTTGAAACTGACTTCCAAAGGCTTTCACGAATTGCCCCGCGGGATCGAAGACAAAAATCGCCGGGTGATCGGGCAGCGATTCATTCCCTTCGTGGATCACGTAAAGAAACCCATCCTTATCGACCGACACATTGTGCGTGATCTGCCATGAATACTTGTCTGGCAAAGCTGCCCAATCGTTGATGACTTCGTATTTGAACACGCCTTCGCCAACGAAAATCCCGGAGCTGCGTTTCGGTACTGTCATCGTTTTTTTGCATCCAATAATGCCGAAGGCAGTAAACGCCGTAGCGGTCGCCGCAGTGGCCAAAAACTGTCGCCGAGGAATGAGGGTGTTGGGGGTATTCATCATGCTAGCAAATAAGGAGAGGTTACGAATGCTTAGCAATCGTGAAAACGGTGGACTGCACGCGATGAATCACAGCCCTTCTATTTCAACGGATTGCGGAGAAATCAGAACAGCCGCTAGAGGTTGCGGTTGAATGCGACTTCGGTTTTTTAAAGGTAGGGCGAGAACGTCTGTATGGATTAGTGACCTGATGGACACATGTTTCGGGACTTGTCGGACACTTGGAAAGGGCATGAGCATGCGTCCCGGCGTGCCGCGAAAGTAGATGAAACTAACGCGGGAGATCGTAAGCATTGGCTTTAACCGGAAACATCGGTAACGCCCTGCAAGGTTACGATCAATCCGAAGAAAGATTTTTTAGAGTAATCTCAATCGTTTCAAGAAGCAGTGGGATATCAGTCTGTACAGCGTCCCACAATACTCGATAGTCCAAATCATCATAACCATGACTCAGTCGATCACGTGTCCCGGCAATTTCCTTCCACGGGCCATCAGAATTGGCTTCCCGCAAATCAACGGGCAATCGTTTTACAGCCTCACCAATGAATTCAATAAATCGGTCCAGCGCAGCTGTCGCTTTCTAATCCGACACCAACGAATCGAGAGAATCATGGTCCGAGCAGATTTTCCGCGCCCGTTGAGTAGCCTCACGGATCTGCAAAAGAGTCACTTTCGGGTCATGCCTGCTCATAAATTTCAACAGCCTCCGCGCGAACATTCGGTTCGATATAGGGATTCAATCGCGAGCAAAAATCCACTTTTCGTCCAAGGATTTCAGAGAGTTCCTCCCAAAATCGCATATAGCGAAACCCGACCCCATTCAATGCGCCAGGAATAAATTCGGCCAATACGTCAACATCGCTCCGGTCTGGGTCAAAGTCATCCCGCAACACAGATCCGAATAAACTCAATCGACGAATTCCGTGGGCCTGACAAAACGCAGCAATCTTATCAGGCTCTATTTGCACAGGTAATTCAGCAACAGTCATACGCAGCATAATTGGAAATTCCCATGGCAAAAGCAACTTTCAATGCATACCCCGCTCACTCAAGGAATTATAGGACTCTTTCCCTTTTTTTCCCGCATCGCTGAAGGTTGGATCATTCGAAGGTCAAAAAGCGCTCCCCGAGAAAGGCTAGGCCTCGGCCGACTAAGAGGTAAACGCTCGCGGCCAGGTCATCGCTGTAAAATTTAAAGCTAAGTTGAAGGCCGGCATAACGAAACTAGAAGTACCCTTCCCCGACGAGTCCGGAACGCACCTGACAGCGCCCCTACTGCGTAACGGTGACTCGAAAATAGCGGGAAAAAGATTCTCTAATTAATCTAAGAGTAGGACAGGCTTCTCATCGATCCTGAGCTAGGTCGAAGGGACAGCCTGTTTCTTCACAGGCAGGATGCCCGTGCTACTTTTGATTTCACAATATCTAGAGTGTATTTAACAAAGTAGTGTTTGGCAGCCTCTTCGTTTTCTATTCCCAATTCGTCCGATTCGCGCACACTTTCCAAAAACCGTAGTATCCTACCAATGAATCTTCGTTTCACTAGCCTCTTCCTATCTCTCGATCACTTCCAGCGGTTTCTCATAGGCCATCCCCAACTGTCACGGCAATATCAACCAGCCGGGATTCATCCCCAACTGCTTGCGTATCGACAATGGGGATGCCCCGTCGGGAGACACAGCCGGAAGCAAACAAGACCATAAAAGTGAATACGATATGCGTGCGAAACGAATTCTTGTCGGAATCTTATTCCTGCCCATCCAAAGTTTCCACAACACAATTATCCCTACCGGAACGTATCACGGACAAACTCCGGCAATCGCCTTCCACTGGTATCTATAATCTTGATATACTGATCATTTTCCAGCTTAGGGCCATGTGTGCTACGGCCCCTTTCAATTTGCTTCTTCAGTAGCGAGATCATTCTCGCTACTCTTCCCGGATTTTTCGCTGCAAGGTTATGGTCCTCGTGCGGATCATTAGCCAAATTGAACAATTGCACAAAAGGCGCTTTGAGTAGTTCCGATTCTTTTGGAACGTTAGAAAACTGACTCAGCGCTTTTCGCCAAGCATTTTCAGGGGATGGCACGTTTCCTGCGCCATTTTCTGAATTACCAGGCATTCCACTACCGGGACATATACACAGTTTCCAACTTCCATCTCTGATGACAAACGGCACAACGGATTGCATGATCAAGTTGCGTCGCGTCCCTTTGGCCTCGGGGTTCCTTAAGAGATTCGCGAAACTGATGGAGTCAGGCGCTTCGTCGTCCCCCAGCTTCACACCTGTCAGTTCCGCAAAGGTCGCCATAAAATCGTTCAGGCCCACCAAAGCGTCACTCGTAGATCCTTGAGGAACAACTCCCGGCCACCAAGCAATGAGAGGGACCCGTAAGCCTCCTTCGTATACAGAAAACTTATACCCACGGTGCGGCCCACTGGGATAGTGCCCCTTCTCTTCCAGCAATTTGATCTGTCCGGGAGTCGCTTTCAGGATGTTTCCCGCATACGGAGCTGCACCGTGGTCTGACGAAAACAAAACCAATGTGTTTTGGTCCAGTCCCTTTTCCTTTAGAGCATTCATCACACGCTCTACCGAATGGTCGGTCTCCATCACAAAATCTCCATATACACCCAGTTCGCTCTTTCCCTGCCAATTGATTCCAGGGCTGGTCGGAGTGTGGGGAGCCGTGAGGGCCAGGAAGAGAAAAAACGGAGTGCCCTTCTCTTGATTCCCTATAAAAAATTCCGCTTCGCGATAAAACGTTTCCAGCACTTCATGGTCTTCGAAGTCCTTTTCCGCAGGTCCCACCCGGTTGAAAGCGCTCCAGCCTTTCTGGGCTGAGACTTCACCCTGCCAAACATTGTTTCGCGCATAAGCGTAGGGGTACATGTCGAGCGAGCCCGGGAGTATGAAACTTTCGTCGAATCCAAATTGCACCGGCCCATATTTCAATGGCTTGGTGAAATCTACGTTGGCTAGATCCTGTTTCTTGCCGTCCAAAGTAGTCATGATCGTGCCAAGGTGCCACTTCCCCACATAGCCCGTACTGTAACCGGATTTCTTTAGTAGTTTACCGAGCGTATACTTTTCTGAATTGGGCTGGGGACCGACGAAACCCCACGGGCCGCTGTTTACAGCGGGGCCAAAACGCCAGGGATAACGTCCGGTCATCAGCGCTTGTCGAGTGGGCCCGCAAACGGATGCGCTTGGATGAACATCAGTAAACCGCAACCCGCTAGCAGCCAGAGAGTCAATGTTTGGCGTATCGATAAGGCAGCGATCTCCTCCATAAGCACCCGTATCGCCAATACCCAAATCATCGGCCAAAATGAAAACAATGTTTGGTTTCGTATCCATTGCACAGGATAAATGGGGGATCAATAACACCCCTATTAGGAACACTGATATTGGATTTACTATCTTCATAAACGTCTCGGGGCGCTACGGCCACTTTCCTTAAATTGCTCAAGCTTACTCTTCAATTCCCTGACGATTTCCGGATACACAAAGTACAGGTTATTCGTCTCTCCTGGATCTCTTTTCAAATCGTAGAGCTGACCCGGAGCGTTAGGAGCCGTATCCGGCAAAGCATACAGTTTCAGCTTTGCTTGATCGTAGTTGTTTCCCCCCGATCCTTTGTGGTCGAGATACTTCCATTCGCCTTTCCGTATTGCCAGATCGAGACTGATGGTCTGATGCAAAGTGAATTCCCGAATTTCATCTTTCGCCTCACCTAAAAGGACAGGCAGAATATTAAAACTATCTTCGGCAGCGCCGTTAGGCAGCTTTGCGTCTGTAATCGCGGCACAAGTGGCCATGATATCGGTGAGACACACAGTCTGTTCCGCAATGGATCCTGCTTCCACCTTTCCGGGCCAACGAACGATCATAGGAACTCGATGTCCGCCTTCCCAGTTGTCGCGTTTCACACCACGCCAGGGTCTCGCTCCATCGTGCTGGTATTTACTGCGCATGTTGATGACGGTTCCCACTTCGGGGCCATTATCACTGGTCACGATCACCAAGGTGTTTTCCGCAATCCCCAGATCTTCGAGTTTTTTCATTAACTGACCGACAATATGATCAAACTGGTAGATGAAATCGCCGTGAGGCCCTGCCGTCGTCTTGCCTTGAAAGTCCTTACCGGGAAAGGATGGAAGGTGAACCGCCTGGAGCGAGTGGAAGAGAAAGAACGGCTTCCTTGGGTTTTCCTGATGGTGTGTATCGAGAAATTCCAGACTCTTTTCGAGAAACACCATATCGACTTCTTCGTGGTTGAAGTCCGGCGCAACCATCCCTATACGGCAATCGAAGGACCATTCGTGTTTAGGCAGTTTGTCTCTATCTAATATTTGCGTGGGTGGCGTCGGGATACGATCTCCATCAATAAAAGCGTAGAGCCAATCGCTGGTCGGGCAACACACCGTGCCAAAGAAATGATCAAACCCCCGATGAATCGGCGCATCGGGAATCGCACGCGAATAGTCGATACGCTTCACGGCATCCAATCCGATCTTTTGCTTTAATTCCCTGCTCGTTTCCCGGGGCGGCTCCTTTACGTTGATAACCGCGCCATTCCTATCCAAAAAGGACATGCCTATGTGCCATTTACCAAACAGCGCCGTTTCGTAACCCTGGTCGCGAAGCATACCGGGAAGCGTTAAGCGATCTTCCTTGATCAAACCGGGTCCACCGACTCCCGTGAAAACACCAGGATAATTCAATCGAAACACCATCTGGCCGGTCATGATGCTGTAGCGGGTTGGCGTGCAGACCGTGGATGGACTGTGCGCGTCCGTGAACCGCATGCCTTCCATCGCCAGCCGGTCAATATTCTGCGTCTGCACTTTGGACTCCGGATTGTAACAACTCACGTCTCCATAACCAAGATCGTCAGCCAGAATCAAGACGATGTTAGGTCTCTCGACTCCGTTGAGCGAGACGCACATTAAGAAAATAGATATAAAAGTTAGCTTCATTTGGACTCTGATTTGGTATATTAGTACACTGGGTTTCTAGTAACCTTTATATAATACGGAGTGGTCAAAAGATTTCCTGACACATCGGAGAAGGAGGCTTCGAGTTTTGTGATACCCGCTCTCAAGTTGGCAGTGAATTTTACCGCTACTACCTCGCCGTTTGCATTCACTTCATAGTCAGTAGAAGCAGCGGTTTTTTCGGGAAGAGCCTTTTCACTTTCGAATGTTCCGATTTTAAGCGACGCGGATGCAACCGGTAGAGCGACACTTTGTTCGTGAGTCGTGGCATATTGGTACCGCCCATCAAAGTAATGGAAGTTTCTAAGTTTTGCCGGGACCGGGATGGTTCCGAGTATTGGGTCACCCGCCTCGGCTGGATAGCGCCGCAACGCAAATTCATACTCGCCGTTTTGGGTGACTTCAATCTCCCAGTGGCCAGTGGCTCGAAATCCCGCAAGAACCTGATCATGATTCCAGGCCACTTCTCCGCTGATGTCATGGGTCGTAAGCGCTGTGGGATTCTCGTGATCGGAGCCAATAACAATTTCGTGGCCCGCAGCAGGATCTCGAGAATTTAGAGTTCGCCACCAACGATTGTAACTCGCCTGCATCTCACGTACACGCTCAGGATGCTCCGCTTTGACGTCATGCCTTTGCCCAGGATCAACATCTAGATTGTGGAGTTCTCCTCTAGGATCGGGAAGCGTATAATCTACCCCTTCTTCCCAGGTGAGCGGACCTGCTCGGTTCTCAGCCAACCATCTCCAATTACCCTGCATGACAACATGCGGATTGTTCTTTTGCGGAGTCTGCTGCTGATTCTGATAGTCCAGACATATCATACGATCAATCCAGCTGGGAGTTAGACCGCGAATCAGCGGCCCCAGACTTTTACCCTCTTCGGCCGACCTAGAACTTGACTCCAATCCGCAAAGCTCTTCCAGAGTTGGCCGTAAATCCAATCCCGATGTGAGCACTCCGATGTCACGCCCCCCACTGAATCCATCCGGCCAGCTTATAAAGAACGGTACACGGTGACCACCGTCCCACATCCTGCCTTTCCCTCCCGCCATACCGGCATTCCAAGTCGTAAACTGGAGTAGGCTGCCATTGTCTGACATGAAGATCAGAATCGTATTATCTTTCAGATCTAACGTATCCAATTTTGCACGCAAGCGACCAATATTATCGTCAATATTAGCAACCATAGCATAGAATTCTGCCGTTCCCGGCTGAGCCAGCAGCTCTCTCTGGCCTCGATAAGATTCCATGTACGATTGAGGAGCCACCAATGGGAGATGTGGGGCATTAGTGGATATCATGACGAAAAAAGGGTCATCCTGATTTTCTTCAATAAACTGAATAGCTTCATCGAACCAGACATCGGTACAATATCCTTTGAATTGCTTCCATTTCCCATTGTGCAGGTAGTAGTCATTGAAATAATTGTTGGCCCAATAGTCCTGAATGTTGCCTACCCCTCCCCCTCCATGAACAAGAACCTCTTCAAATCCGCGATCCTGTGGACGGAACGGGTAGTTATCGCCAAGGTGCCACTTCCCGAACAATGCAGTTCTGTATCCACTGTCTTGTAACATATTCGCGATAGTAGATTCGCCTCTCCTTAGCAGCGAACGCCCACGAATCGTAGCCCAAACTCCATTCGTGAGCGACGGTTTCCCTGTTAGGAGAAGCGCTCTTGTAGGGGCGCAATTCGGCTGAACATGGAAATTGGTGAAACGAACACTTTCCGCGTAAAGACGATCTAGCGCGGGCGTCTTGACATTCACGTCCCCATGGCAGCCCATCGGCCCATAGCCTTGATCGTCAGTCAGTATGAAAACGACATTGGGTCTGCTCTGTAAGCCTAGCTTATCCTGTGCAGATGAAAATTGCGATACGACTAAGATTGCCCCAACTAGAGTCAGAATCTGGACAATACTTAACCCCCTTACCGGGACGATACCGGCAAACCAAATGTATCTTTGTACCAAAGTTAGTGAAGTTCAATTAACAAAAACAGATTACTAATTCCCGCCCAGCCAATGGCAGGCATTGGCGAGAACCTGGATAATTTCGGGCTGCTTGAAAACCGGGTAGGTCTCGTGGCCGGGTCGAAAGTAGAAGACTTTGCCTTTGCCGATATTCCAAACCATCCCACTACGGAACCACTCACCCTCTTTCCAGCGCTCTTCGAAAATAACCTCGTCGGGATCCGGCACGTGAAAAGGCTCGTTATACATCTCCGTCGCTTTTACTATAAAGGTCTGGGGAAGCCCTTTAGCGATTGGATGATTAGGTGCCTTGATGCTCATGACTCCAGGCTCCCCATCGGGGCGGTAAGAAGGAAAGCAGCAATTGGGCATATCCACACGAACATGAGCAAGATTCCTGCCTTTCTTTCGAGCATAATAGGCTGGAGTAACAACCGAGTCAGCCGTTGGGGCCATTCTACTAGAAACCGGTATATACTCGACTTCGACCTCGAATTTGGGGTCCTTGTTGAGATAGCGTTCGCGGACGATAGCCCGCGTTTTTTCGTTCATGGCTTCCATGAAAACCGTGGCCCAATGGGCGGAGTGAAGGGCGATCAAATCCAGTTTTCCGGACATCACCCGATTGATGAGTTTCCGCTGCGCAGTTTCCGGAGAGATCTCCCATTGGCGAGCGTGTCCCCACCAGATAATGACATCGGCCCAATCCAGATTTTCCGCAGATAGTCCCTGCTCGGGATCGTCCAAGGCGACGGAGCGGATCTCGAGCCCAGTAGTCGTCGCCTTGAGACGCTCGACGATCTCGTTTCCAAGAAAGTTGTCGTAGGCTTCCGCCTGTCGTGGCTGGCGCTCGTCCCACATCAATACATGCACAGGCGCAGCGTAAGCCGTGGAAACTAAGAAAATACTGATAAATATTCGGGATATAATGTTCATAATAGGTTACTAGAAGAACACTACGCGAATCCGCAAAATTGCCCACACTATTTTGTCCACCCGTCAATACATCCGGGTCTTTTTATCGCTTGGAATTGCCAATCGGGGCTTCGACAGCCTCTTTTTTCGCTTTGGCTTGTCGTCTGATTTTAGCATCGAGTCAATCGAGCAAGGCGCTGCAGCCCTGCAGATTGGGCCAGATCGCTGCGAGCAACTGCGGAATCTAGGATAATAGAGCTAGGGTTTCCCAGCTTCATAGAGAGCTTGGATTTCGGTTGAAGAAAGCGCTTCGCTAAAAATTGCCAGATCATCCATTCTTCCATTAAAGTTGCGGATCTGGTTCGGCGAATGAGGCGCAGGGCTCCAGTTTCCAATCAATGCATCGTCTATGCTTAGAGGAACTACTGGGCTAGCAATTACGTTTCCAACCAACTCCCCATTTCGGTAGTGTCGCACGGTGCCACTCGCTCCGTCGTACGTCGCGACAAGGTGCATCCAACGTCCGAAGTCCGAAGGTTCGATGATCAATTCCGCCTTTGAATTGTGCCTTTCCATATCCGGACCGTTCCAAACCGCGAGGGAAATGTATCCTTTTTTCGAGATCTGCCAGTGCACTGAGCCCTCACGATCCCAACCATCGCTGAGCAACAAAGAGCAGTATCCATAATCGAATCCATCCACGCGAACCCAGGTGGCCAATGTCATCGATTCGTAATTACCCGGTACAGTAATCCGAACACGGTCGCTCGGACGCTTAAAATCGAGCCCTTCTTTCCCCGGCCAGCGGCCCGTACTCCACCGAGCGCCGACGATGGAACCGACGAGACCAGGATCACTATTTGACGAGGAATTGCTCAAGAGTCGCGTGTGCTCCAAGTCCTGCTCAAATCCGTAGCGAGCAAGCAAATTTGATTTGCCTAGGGACTCTTCAAACTCGTTTCGCCAGGAAGTGTACTTGAACTGGAGATGTTCCTTTGACCGGCGATTCAGCTCACCCGGACTTAAAAAGTCCGTTGGCTCTATAGAAATTGAAGAAGAGCCGCCGGTTAGGCTCACCCTCGACCCTTCACCTGCAAGCAGTTCTCTTCCCCCATTGCGTGGCGTACCCGGCTGTGGTGAAAAAAGGAGTACGCTACCCTCAAATACATGCACATCCGTACCGTCAGTTGCATCAACCTCCATACCAAAGGCCGTTCCAAGATCGACGAGCTCCACATCCCGGCTCGTGATAGTGAATCCATGGGCGTGCTCCGGGACTTGAGCTCGCAACTTACCTGAGTGTAAAATGCCACCGTTGGCAGATACGATCTCTAAATCCGCGGGGCCTTGCAGAATGACCGAAGCGCCATTGTAGAACTCCAGCTCCGCAGATCCACCGGAGAGCTTCCAGTGCCCCGGCGGGATGGAATCCCCTGGCGCTGGCACCCACTCTCCTTCCCACTCCGCTTCAATGGTACGGGTGAGCACGGCTACACCGAGGTCATAACGAGGTTCCTCAATGGCTTGAATACTGGATTCTTTCATAAAGAAAACTGCTGCTCCGGTGAGTAAAATAGCTATTGTTGCTGCGAGCGTATAGATCTGAGCCCGCCAACGGTCGAAGAATCCAAATTCAGGAATCGAAAATTGCTGGACTGCTTCTGATGCCGCAGACACCCGTAAGGCCGATTCCAGAGCGCGGTATTCCAACAGTGTCTCACGTATTGAGGGATTTTCCCGTAGAGCCACTTCCAGTTCCGCGAATTCCGCATCGCTGAGTATGCCCGAACAATACCCGTCCACAAGTTCTTGATGACGTCTATTCATACGTTCCCTTTCAGACCCGCTTCCGCCAGGCTAAAGCGTATGCAGCGTTGGAGGGCCTTTCTTATCCTAGCAAGCGCTTTGTATAGGCCAGTTGGGGTTCGACCGGTGTTTTCGGCTACATTTTTGATAGAAACTCCCTCCGCGTAAACAATTCGAATCAACTGGCGCTGCGGAGCTTCCAATTTGGTAAGACAATGCCGTAGGGCATTCTGCCTTTGAGTCTGGTCGACGGCGACCTCTTCGGCTTCGGCAGCTAGTAGCTCATATACATCCTCACTGAAAACCAAACGATCAGTCGCGCGTTGTCGACGGTATCTTAACACTTCGTATCGGGCGATCGTAAATGACCAGGCCAGATAACTTGATTCCGGGCCTTCTAAATTGAACTGATCAAATTTCCGCCAAATCACCAAGTTTGTTTCCTGCATTACATCGTCGACTCCTTCCCAATGCGGCAAGAGAGACGCTACATAAGCTCGCACGTTGCTTTCGTATTTCGAAAACAGTCGAACGAAGGTTTCGTGGCGTGCGGTCACTAAGGTATCAAGCATGCTAAGTAAGATACTTCAGCACTTTTAAAAATTGCCCGGGTAAATTGCAAAAAAAATTCTAAGCCCTAAGATTCCCACCAAAACAGGCTATAAGGAATGAGGTTAAACGTATTATACTGAAGTTCGCCATAAATTTAACTTTTCCAAAAACCCCTGGAGACTATGCGGCACAGCGCAAGTGCTAGCCCTACAATCACTTACAACCGTAGAGTTAGTGCTTGCGCTATGCCGCGTATGTTAAGTTTGTGACGCATTTTGGTATAAGATCGCATGATCTACAAGAAACGTAGCCTTTGCTACAAATGATCGAGGCTCGATTTGTGGTCGAGCCTCGATGGAAATAAAACTAACGTACTTGAGTTTCTAAAAGGCTAAAACTTAAAGCTGTTAGAAAGCACGAAGACTCTCGGTGGAGAACTACGCACGCGAGCAAAAGACCCGTCTGGTTGCGCTCGGAGAGGAACGACATCATCCCTGTCGGCATTGATATTCCTGACATTCAGCTGAATGCGCCAGTCTACTTTGTTGTCGAATAGCTTACGACGATAACTGAGGAACGCATCGATATTGGTTTCAGTACTACCCTGATATCCATTTGCGATGTCGGGGATGAACGTGTCCCGTCCGGCGATTACCCCCGGCAAGGTCGGAAAGCCAATCACACCGGAATCCTGCCAGCGCAGGGCACCGCCTATACCAAAGCCTTTCAATCGGCCTTCACTGAAGTTGTAGTTGGTAACCGCATTAAACCTCCAGGGACGGAGTTCAGCCGTGGGTCTACCTTCCTGCAACTTGCCTGTTTGATAGACAAAGCGATTCACATCGACCTGCCTGGAGAAAGTGGCATCCGGATTGTTTATCTGTGCGGGACTGTTAAATTCCAATTGTCCCCATTTTGCCACGTAAGGATTGTAGTAGTCCTCGTAGAAGTCAGTCAGGAAAGGCATGAAGCGATCAAGGGCTGCTTCCTGTTTGGCTAAGTTGAGCGCGATGCGCCAGTTATTCGTCGGGTTCAGTATGATCTCAGCTTCAAACCCTTTGGCTGCGACATCGGAAGTGTCTGAGATATTTTCCGTCACCTGAGATACAGTGCCATCCTCGTTGAAAGAGATTTCCTTGTTTTGATAAAGACTACCCTGCGCGCGTAGCAGGGCGTCCATTTCGCTAAATGCCTGTTTCGCTTCTTCGATTCTGGGGTATTCACTTTTATCACTATCAGGCGCATTGTAGTCCTGAATGTCCCGGTTTAAAAATCCTAGGAAGCGTGCCGCATCTGAATAAGTTTGATTCAATGGTCCTCCCTGAGACCGGTTAGCAAGTGTGGAATCGTACCAATTCAAACGGGCTACGACCTTATTCTTAAAAAGATAAAAGGTTACACCATAGTCTTTACTCTCTCCCGTAGGCGCTGGAAGTGGGCTGCCCAAGGGACTTTCGATACCCGCTGACGGAACAAAGTTATCTGATTCATTGTAGTGGACGGAAACTTCCATCCAGTCAGACATGGGATTCCACGATTTCGGTAAAAACCCGACGGCTCCATATCCGAATATAGAACCAGCCGCCTCCGCAAATTGCTCTGTCCCGTTATGCAAGTTAAATACAGACGGATCTAGAATTGGAGTTCGATCTGAGGCGCGTGGCGGTATCCGATTGGCGAGGTCCTCCACGGTGTCTTCCCGATAGCCGGTATTGACAACCAAATTGCCGTCGAAGAATTCGCTGCTGAGGTTTAGAGCTTTGGATTCGATCAGAATATTCTGAAGATTAGGGTCGCGCTGTAACATCTCTTTTGCGGTGAATGTACCGCGCTTCCACTCTTCGGCCCGCTTGTCCCAGTAGAAAGTGTCATGTTCTCCAACTACAGCGTCGTAGGAGAAATCATAGTCATTATCCGCGGTTAGTACAAAATCCTCCAATTTGAAATTCGGATCATTGAAGGCATTGAGCTGCGGAGGGCCTAAGTAAATTATGAAGGGCACGTTTCTCGCAAAAGTTGTCGGGTCCGCAGCGGTGAGATGATCTGCAGGATCAAAGGAACCCGCATAGGAGGAGCCACGGGATCCGTATCGGAATAGGTCCTGCTCCTCACGGTCAGCGAGAAGAGTGAAATTGTGGTTGCCAAGCCATTTCATCCAATCATCTCGATCTTTGGCGAAGTTAAGCTTGTAGAACAAAGTAGCTCTGGCTGTCTCCCTGGTGGACTCATCAAATACATGGGTATTGAAGTGCCTGGTCATCATCATCGGTCTACCGAAGTTGGGATTCGGCGCTGGTTCAAACCCACCCTCTTGAGTCGGGAAAAGCATGTGAGTGTTGATGTCTAGCGTTATTTGCTCCGCAAGTCCAGGGGTCCCTGAAATTGTGTAGCTAGTTCGGTCGTAAACCTGTTTATCGAAACTAATACTAATGCCTGCATTGTTGTCGAGGAACACATGTTCCAGAGCTACATTGTAATTTTCGAAATCTTCCGACAGAAATTCGTCGTCCCAACCTAGGTTATATTTGGCAAAGTCGAAGGTATCGAGGTTTACGAAACCTTGATTTAGCCAAGCAGCGTTGCCCGTTCCCAACCGCATTATAGGACCAAAATTTCCATTTTGTATGTAAGTCTGATTGGGTGACAGAACATTGTTGGGATCAAAGTATGGATTCCCATTCGATACATCCCTACCTCGGATCTGCCCTTGGACAGCCAGCGGATTGATGCCATTTGGCCCGCTGCCATCAAACCGCAATGCCAATGTTCTACGGGGTTCAAAGTCGCGCAGTGTTTGGCCCGTTTCCACGTTGAAGTAAGGGCCTTCGTTGCGTCCGAATTCGCGGGCGAACTCAACGGGGTTAACCATGACCCGCGTCACGTCCGGGAGCTCAGGAAATAAGTCGGGCTTGTTCAGGAATCGGGAGAGATTCTCTTGGGGCAGAAGGGTACTGGGCGGAATACCCTCTATTTTTCCCGTTTCGTAATGGGCGCGAATCGTGGTGTTTTTATTCTCCCTGCCAAATGGATGGTATGTAAGTGCTGTGTAAATACGCTCGTCATTTCTCTTAGTGGGGCGCTGGTAAAATTTGGTATGGTCGTAAAGACCCGATACGCGAACGGCGAGCACGTCCTCCGCCAAAACCCGATTTAAGTCTATGTTCGTCCGGTAAGAGGGTTCGCCGCCGCCGTCGTCGATCCTAAAGTTTAATTCACTGAAATTGTTGAAACGCGCTTTGGCTAAACCGTTGTTAATCAGCCCCGCAGGCGAACCTAGACCAAAAAGAAAAGAATTCGCCCCACGGTTAATATCGACACGCTCCGTGTTGTAAGTGTCAAAGGGAATTTCAGTTTTGAAAAAATCGCGAGTACGGTCCGGAGCAGCTATACCGCGGATTCGATTGGCAGCGCTCGGATTGCGACGGGTCGCTTCTTCATCTGTTGAGCCACTCGTTCCGTTGAATGTGGCCCCGGTGAAATTGCCAGAAATCCCGGCCGTTTCTGTACTGGTAGTATATTGCAGTAAGTCGTTAATATTAGTCGCTGCGATATCGTCAAAAAACTCCTCTGTAATAACCTGAATGGAGGCTCCAGTCTTCTTGATCTCGGAACTCAGTCGGCCACCTGCCATGGACTGCGACGCCATGTAGCCTTGATCTTGACTCGCGTCTACGGTAAATGGAGAGAGTTCGAGGACCGCTTCATTATTTTCATTCTGCGCCAGCGCGACTTGCGATACGCTTAGAAAGCCACCCAGCAGAGCCAGGGCTTTCGCAAAGTTAATTGGCAGCCTTAAAACAGGAAAACCAAGGTGTGTATATGTGTGTTTCATTGTATATAGGATTAGTTTGGATCGTGGTTTATTGAGGTGTATTCGAAGATGGGGATGAGGTGAAAAAATCAGCTTTCAATAAGTGATTTTGAGGAGCGAATAACTGCTCATGAATACAGTGTGGAGTCTCTGAAAGTCTTGGCAAAGAAGCTGATTGTTCAGTGTCTCCCGTTAATCGGGTGCAGCGTCTTTTTGCCCACCAGGCGTCTCTATGGTTGCGAACCCAACTGATTAAAGCGCCGTCGAATCCGATGTCTTTTCCCATTCGCTCCGACTCGAGCCACTTGTGTTTCAAAATTGCTTCTCTCTCCGCCAGAAATTCCTGGTAGAGGCTCGAACGCTTCACAAACTCGTGCGGATCATTCGACTGAGATTGAGTGACTGGCATAGCGGGGAATTATTTGATCTTGTGACAAAGGGTTTCGAAATAGGGCATTGCGAAGGGTTTCGATGAGATACTCTGCAAACCAAAATAATTGCCCGGATTATTTTTCTGGTCTCGACGAAATTCAGGCGAAGGATCGCGTGTTGGTTTGACAAAAACGACACTTCACAATAACAAATGCGACAGTCGTGGACGATCAACGAATCAGATCTTTGAATACTGTTTTCTTCAGTTTAATCTCTTTCAAAAAAGAAGACTGTAACTCCCCTTCTCCTCACCGTTTCCCTATTTTCCAAATATTCAGTTCGAAATAACGTTAAGGACCGATCCGCAGTGAGGACTTTCCCTGCCATTTCAACAGAAGAACTTCCCTCACAACTAGAATTTCGTCATCTCCTCGAGAATTTACGGGCAAAATATCCGTCTCGCAAAGTATCCCCTTAATAGACTATCGTAAGCATAGGGCACAAGAGAGATCACAAGGTCCGGAACACTGAGCTTCAATTGAATCCCTACTTTCACACATTTTAACCAGTATCATAGTTTTGCTTTCCCAAACAGTCCTACTCACTTACACTTTCAGAAAATAGAAGTATTCTTATGACGATTCGCCTTACCAGCCTCTCAATCTCCCTATCCCTCCTTTTCTCAATCGCTCCCAGCAGCTTCTCGCAAGAAGCGCCAGGCACGATGCTGCTACCGGAATCCGCTCTTCCCGATTACGAGGCGGATATCGACCACGCTCGATTGATCGAGGAATCGGACAACGCCGTCTTCAGGAAAGGGCAGGAAATCTACCAGATGACCTGCCACACGTGTCACGGGGACCTGAACATGTCGGGTTCCATTCCCAATTCGCTGCGATTTGGCGAAGGCGTGTTCCAGCACGGGAACGACCCCTACACCATGTACCAGACCATCACCCGAGGATGGCGGCTCATGGTACCTCAGGTCCAACTCGTTCCCAGCGAAAAGTATGCAGTCATTCACTACATTCGAGAGCATTTTCTAAAGCCCCACAACTCGGATCAGTACTTCGAGGTGACCGAGGATTATCTTTCTCAATTGCCCAAGGGCACGCAGAAAGGCCCCGGACCCACCAAGCGGGAACCGTGGAGCGAGATGGACTATGGTCCCTTCCTGACTGGAACCTTCGAGATCGTTCCCGAAGAAACGGAACGCTATCGCTGGCCTGAAGGTAAAGACACTCGCGGCTACGTCGCTCCCGATGCTAACCTCGCCTACAAAGCCATCGCCGTTCGGCTCGATCCCGGAGACGGCGGTGTATCCCAAGGCAATACGTGGCTGGCTTTCGAGCACGACACAATGCGGGTCGCCGGCGTTTGGAAAGGCGAAGGCTTTACCGATTGGCAGGGGATCAATTTCGACCACCAGCATTGGCATTGGCCGCGCACGCGCGGGAAGGTTGTCTACGAAACGGAGGATGTCCCTGGCTGGGCCAATCCCGCTACCGGTTCTTTCGATGATCAGCGCTTCATCGGCTTAGATGGACGGCGCTTCGGTCCCTTGCCACGCGAATGGACGCATTTCACGGGGCTGTACCGTCACGCAAATCGTATCGTCTTTGCGTATACAGTTGGGAAAACAAAGGTATTGGAAAACCATTTACTGACAACGTCTGGCGGAATCGCTCGAATTTTGAATGTCGGGAAGTCCGACAAAAATCTCACCCTCCGGCTCGCCAATGGAGGAAGCAAATTAACGGTTCAGGGAGGCACTGACATCAAACTGGCAGAAAAGGACGGCTTTCTGACCGCCACCATCCCGGCGAAATCCACACCTCTCAAAGTAGCTTTCATTTCGGGCTCCGGTACGGTCTCGAAGAAGGACCTCGATCTCGATCCCCTCACGAAAGGCAGTCCCTCCCAATGGCAGCAGAGCGTTCCCTCCCCAATCATTCGTGGCGATCAAGACGGCCCGTTCCAATGGGACAGCTTCACCCTCCCAAAAGCAAATCCCTGGAAGAGCTGGCTGCGCACTACTGGGGTCGATTTTTCGCCTGATGGTAAAACGGCCTACCTCTGCACATGGGATGGCGATGTTTGGAGGGTCGAAGGCATCGCCGACGAAACCGTGGTCAACGCCGAATGGTTTCGCATCGCAGCAGGATTGTTTCAGCCCCTTGGCATTAAGCTAGTCAATG
This sequence comes from Opitutales bacterium, assembly GCA_018700525.1. Lineage (GTDB taxonomy): Bacteria > Verrucomicrobiota > Verrucomicrobiia > Opitutales > Opitutaceae > Pelagisphaera. Next base: position 1,907 of record JABITN010000031.1, on the reverse strand, counting down.
GCCAGTTGTTTGTCACTTGCCGCAACCAGCTCGTCCGTCTGCATGACCTGAATGGCGATGGCGAAATGGACTATCACGAAGCCTTCAATTCCGACCATCAAGTGACCCAGCACTTTCATGAGTTCGCCATGGGGCTACAAACCGACAGTGATGGAAATTTCTACTACGCCAAGAGCGCCCGCCACGCCCGACCTCCCCTCGTTGCCCATCACGGAACCTTGTTGAAAGTCAGCCCCGACGGGGAACGCACCGAGATCCTAGCCAAAGGATTCCGAGCCGCCAACGGGGTCTGTATCAATCCAGATGGATCTTTCATTGTAACCGACCAAGAAGGTCATTGGAACCCCATGAACCGCATTAACTGGGTCTACCCCGAAGGTCGCTTCTACGGCAACATGTGGGGTTATGGCGCACCCGAAGACAGTTCGGACTCCGCCATGGAAAAACCGCTGGCCTGGGTGGATAAGGGCTTCGATCGATCGCCTTCCGAATTGCTCTGGATCGATAGCGAATCCTGGGGACCGCTCAATGGAAAACTGCTCAATCTTTCTTATGGCCACGGACGGCTGGAAATCGTGCCGCACGAAATCGTCAATGGACAGCCGCAAGGTGGGCTGGCGAGATTGCCCATTCCCGACTTCCCTACCGGCACCATGAGAGGGCGTTTCCACCCCGGTAACGGCCATCTCTATCTTTGTGGCATGTCGGCTTGGGGAACTGCCCAGCTGCACCAACCGGGCGGTTTCTACCGTATCCGTAAAACCGATGCGCCCTCTCATTTGCCGATCGAACTACGCGTCAGCGAAGGCGAAATCGAAATCGAGTTCTCGGATCCTCTCGCCCCGCAATCGCCGGATATGCTCCGCGATTCCATCATCGCTCGAACGTGGGCCCTCAAACGCAGCGCGGAGTACGGCTCTAATCACTACAACAAAAAACAGGTGGAGATCGCCAGTGCCACCCTTTCCTCCCACGGAAAAATCCTTAGACTGAAGATTCCCGAAATTGAACCCGTCTGGCAAATGTCGATCAAGTACTACCTCAAAGGCGCCAACGGTGAACCGGTAAATGGCGAGATCCAAAACACCATCCACGAGATTAAACCCCGTTTGTAAATGTAGAACAGGTAAGGCAACGGCGCGTGCCGGGCGTAGCCTGCAAGGCGAAGACTGGTCCCGTCGTGCCGTCCAAGCAGATCTTCTTACGCGGCACGCCTGGACGGCGTTGCCCTACCCTCATCTCAAATCCCCGTTAGGCTAACAACACCCAAAATTTCCGAATGAATATTTTGTCCCTAAATCTTCGTCCCTTCGTTCCTTCGCGTTTCGCAATTTTCATTTTAATATTTTCATTTTTCAATGGCGTCGTTTTCGCTTCGAGCGCAAACACGCTAAACATCCTCTTCATCTACGCCGACGATCTCGGGTATGGCGACGTCAGTTGCTACAATTCGGAGTCGAAAGTCTCCACACCGAACATCGACCAACTCGCCCGCGACGGTATCCGATTTACCGATGCGCACAGCCCTTCCACTGTGTGTACCCCTTCTCGCTATAGCGTGATGACCGGGCGAATGGCGTTTCGCCTGAACTATGCCGGCGTATTCACCGGAGTTCAGGGGCCCTGCCTCATTACGGAGGACCGTCTCACACTACCGCAAATGCTCCAAGAAAGCGGCTACACAACCGCCCTCTTCGGCAAATGGCATATCGGGATGACGTTCTCGGACGCAAACGGCGATCCTGTAAGTGGAGAAAACTACAACAAAGACGCTAATATCCCGGGACTGAGCGATCTCACCCATACAAACTACTACACTTCGCAACAAGCAGTCGCGATGGTGCAAAGCGTTGATTTCACCAAACGGATTCCGGACGGTCCAGTCGATCGAGGGTTCGATCAGTTCT